>CAYJWQ010000039.1:0-15269 GCA_964373895.1 uncultured Nitrospirota bacterium | reverse complement strand
TGGACTGGGGGAGATTTTGTCCATTGACAAACCTTTCTCATAGGCGCATTAGAAATTATAGCCCACTTTTCTTACGTTTCAGTAAAAGGTTGTCATCTCGACCGAAGGGAGAGATCTTTTTAACAGGTTGTTCTATATAAGAGTTCTCTCTTCGCTTTGAAATGACATTTTGGGCTGTTTTCTTACATCTCCCTATTGCGTAATCTGGGTTTAAAGAAAGGCAAAGAGCAGGCATTGAAATCCCTTATTGATCCAATGGAAGCGCTTTTGTCTTCAAAAGTTGCTGTAAAACCGGCATGAGGGTCTCTCTGCTCATTCCTATTCTATCTTGGGACAATTGCAAACCTGGCAAGGCCTGTGATATACCATAACCAAAAGGTATGCCCGCCATGGCAATTTTGAACATCGCAAAACTTGGGAACCCGATTCTGCGAAAAGTTGCCGCGGAAGTAACCGAGGCGGAATCCCAAAATGCCGCCTTTCAGCGGTTGATCGATGATATGGTCGAGACGATGCAAACACGCGATGGGGTTGGACTGGCCGCGCCGCAGGTATTTATATCGAAACAGCTCACCGTTATAGAATCCAATCCCAATAGCCGTTACCCCTCCGCCCCGCAGCTTCCCCTTCTGATCATGCTTAATCCAACCATCACCGATCATTCCGAAGAAAAAAGCGAGGGATGGGAAGGTTGTTTAAGTCTGGACAATTTGCGCGGGAAGGTGCCCCGTTCTGTCAGGATCTGTGTAAAGGGTTTTAATCGTTACATGGAGCCTGTCGCGTTTGACGCAGAGGGGTTCCTTGCCGTGGTCATACAGCATGAAACGGATCACCTGGTCGGGAAGGTTTTTCTGGACCGCATGAACGATTTTTCCACACTGACCCATCTTGCCGAATTTAATCAATTTTGGTCTCCCAGGTCGGTTGCCGTTGCATAACCTCCAACGTTCATACCCTGCGTCATGGATTCTCCGATGAGATTGGAAGAGAAGCTTTTCCTTGATACCTATCGCGTTGATACCACGCCGCATATCAAGATCATCCATCCAGATCTCTGTCTTGAATGTCAACACCACCAATGCACCTTGGTTTGTCCCGTGGATGTCTATAAGTGGGATGAAAACCAGAGAAAAATCGTGGTCGGTTGGGAGAACTGTTTTGAAACAGGCACCTGTGTCGTGGCCTGTAATGAGTTTGACAATATTGATATGGTGTATCCGCGTGGCGGCTACGGAATCTCTTTTAAATTTGGGTAGCATAAGCCATCTTACGGGATCATTGATCCACACGACGTCTGATGCGTGTCACGCTAAAAATTGCAAAATTCAATCCAGAGCAAGATCGCAAACCCCACTTTCGGGACTATACGTTAGAAGCCGGACGGGAGATGACACTCCTCTCCGCCCTTCTGAAAATTAAAGCCGAGATCGACGGAACCTTGACTTTTCGGGCCTCCTGCCGCGCCGCCATCTGCGGGTCTTGTCTCATGCAGGTGAACGGCATCCCGAAGCTTGCCTGTCAGGTCTCCCTCCATGAAGAAATGGGGCGTCACGGCAAGATGGTCGTCGGGCCGATGGCCAATCTACCGGTGCTCAAAGACCTGGCCGTTCGGATGAACCCTTTCTGGGAGAAAGTGAAGGCGATTACCCCCTATGTGGTCTCCGATGGGCCCACTCCCTCCGCACAACTTAAAGACATACACGGCGATTTGCATAATGCCGATGGTTGCATCATGTGCGCGGCGTGTCTCTCCGCCTGTACGAGCTTTGAGGTCTCCCCTCAATTTTTAGGGCCTGCGGCTCTGGCCAAGGCCTATCGTTTTCAGGTGGATCCAAGGGATGCGATACACGCGGACCGACTGAAAGCGCTTCAGGGCGAAAACGGCATATGGGATTGCGTCCGATGCAATTTTTGCGTTGAGGTCTGCCCAAAAGATGTTGCGCCGATGGAGCAGATTATTCGTCTTCGGCAGCTTTCCCTGAAAGCCCAATTTACGGCCTCCATTGAGGCAAAGCATATCACGCAATTCTTCAACGTTGTCCGTTCCGAAGGTCGGCTGAATGAAACCCGCCTGCCGGTTTTGATGCTATGGGCCACCCCCTTAAAGATGTTGCGATTTATCCCGCTGGCCATCAAAATGTTCTTGCGTGGGAAGATGCCATTTCCATTTAAACGGGCGCCGGGCTACGGTCAAGTTCGCGCCATTTTCTCAAGACAGAGGAGATCATGATGAAGTTTGCCTATTATCCTGGATGTGCGGCCAAGGGCGCAACGCCGGAACTCCATCAATCCACGATGAAAGTGGTGGAGCGATTAGGAATCGAAGTGGTTGAGTTAACCGATTTTAACTGTTGCGGCGCGGGTGTCATCACAGAGGCCAACCCTGACCTTTCATACGCCCTGAATGCCAGGACATTGGCAACCGCAGAGGCGCTGGGCTTAAACATCATGACGGTTTGCGGGACATGTCAGGGGGTTTTGGGAGGCGCTAATAGGCAATTGCAAGAAGATGAAGGGCTTAGGAATCGGATAAACCAAACCTTAAACGAGACCACAGGTCTTGAATATCATGGCGCCGTCGAGGTAAAACATCTTCAATGGATCCTGGTGAAAGACGTTGGGGTGGAGGCGTTAAAAAAATGGGTGACCCATCCGCTCACCGATCTCGCCGTCGCCCCATTTTACGGCTGTTATATCCTGCGTCCGTCGAGTGCCGTTGGATTTGATGACTGGGAGAATCCAACTTCCCTCGAAAAACTAATCCGGGCGATGGGGGCAAGCCCTGTCGCCTATGATGGAAGGACAAAATGTTGCGGATTTCCTGTTTTCTTAGAAAAGGAGGAAATTGCCTCCGGTATGGTGGGAAAACATGTGGGAGAGGCAAAGGACAAAGGAGGAGAGGTAATGGTAACCCCTTGTCCCCTTTGTCATATGAGTCTGGACATTGGCCAGGGCCGGGCCGAAGCGCAACTTCAGAAAGAACAGGGCAAACAGAGGCAGCTTAATATGCCGATTCTCCACCTTCCACAACTGTTAGGTCTTGCAATGGGTTTTTCAGCGGACGAATTGGGAATGAGGCGGCATCTCGTCTCCACCGCGCCGCTCATCCAGAAAATAGAGGGGATCGCATGATGTCGAACTTAAAACCGGGAGATTTGGCCCCATATTTCAATCTCCCTTCCACGGAGGGGAGAGAGATCGCCCTTAAAGAATATAAGAATAAAAACAATGTGGTTCTTTATTTTTATCCGAAAGATGACACCCCCGGCTGCACCAAGGAGGCGTGCGCTTTTCGGGACGTCTTTTCTGAAATGAAAAAGGTGAATGCGGTTGTTTTAGGCGTGAGTCTGGATTCGATCGAGTCTCACTTGAAATTTATTAAAAAACATGCCCTCCCGTTTACGCTTTTAAGCGATCAAGGCGGTAGCCTGTCCAAGACGTATGGTGTCTATAAATTAAAAACCATGTATGGGAGAGAGTTCTGGGGCATTGAACGTTCGACCTTTCTGATTGATACCCATGGGGATATCCTTCAGTCCTTCCTCCGCGTGAAAGTAGATTTCCATATTGATGAGGTCCTCTCGACATTAAAAAAGTTCCAGTTGAAGCCTCGTTAGGAGGCCTTAAAGAAACTTTTCAAAAAAAATATTTGACGAGCCAAACCCACACATGGTATCTTGAAGAAGTCTACTGCAAGGAGGTTAATCGATGGCGTTATTGATCACGAAAGAGTGTATCGCGTGTGCCGCATGTCTCCCGGAGTGCCCAAACGAAGCGATTTACGAAACGCGAAGCGATTGCGAATCAAAGGGATATAAGCTGACGGATGGAGATACCGGCCAACTCGGTCACGCCCCGGATGATACGATCTATGTGATTACGTATGAACGCTGCACCGAATGCGTGGGACACTTTGATGAGCCCCAGTGCTCGGCCGTCTGCCCCGTTTCCGATTGCTGCATTGCCGATCCGACCTATCCCGAGGCTACCGAGGTTCTTTTAGAGAAGGCCAGAAGCCTCAATCCAGATAAAGAGATTGATCCCGCGAAGGTCTGGGCTGGCGTCCGAAACCAAGTGACGCGCTTATGACGTAGGATTCTCCTGCCGTCACAATCGGTTTTTAAAGCAGACCACTAAGTCTCTCATCGAAATCACCCCAACGATTTGGCCTTTGTCGGTAATGGCGAGATGCCGAATTCCTTTTTCGGCCATCAGGGCGTTCGCATCTTTGGCGGTTTTGTCTAGATCCAATGTAATAATCGGTTTTGTCAGAATCGATTCTACACAAGTCTCTTGAAGAGAAAGCCCGTCTGCCACCGCTTTCCGAACGAAATCGGTCTCACTGACAATGCCAATGGGGTGATCGCCATCTGTCACAATAAGAGAACCGACCCGTTTATCTCGCATCCGTTGGGCCGCCTCACGCAGAGAGGTTTTTGATGGAATCTTCTGGACATCTCGACGCATTAAAAGGGCCAGAGGGGTCATTTCATCCTCCAATGATTTCTTGAAACACACACTCCCCGCAGTATAGTGAATAAAGTGATTTAAAGCAACACGACGGACCTCTGACGGACCTCTGAACAGTCAGGCCGAATGGGAAGGGGGTGAACGTGGGATAAGACAAGGGGATATTATGCGGATTTGCCCTCCGGAAGATCTTCTTCCAGAGAGAGATTCCAATAAAGATAGTCTCGCCAGTTTTCCGGGGTATTCCGAATGCCGATGGTAATGGTGATTGATGGGTTCCAATTCGGTTTTTTGGGTTTTTTAACCAGATGCATATTGGCCTCCTCCGGAGTCCGCCCGCTTTTTTTGTTATTGCACCGAATACAGGCAGTCACAATATTCGTCCAATCCTTCTTCCCCCCCTTTGCGATGGGGATAACATGATCAAAGGTCAGCTCTTCGGTTTTGAAATGACGGCCACAATATTGACAACTGTGTTTATCCCTGGCGAAAATGTTGTTTCTTGAAAACTTCACTGCCCCATGTCCTTTTTTAATCTTGATTATTTCAAGCAGACGCAGCACAGAAGGGAGTCTAAACGTGATAGACACCCCCCGAATCTCCCGATCGTAAACCTCCAGGACTTCGACCTTGTTTTGACACAAAAGGAGGATCGCTTTCTTCCACGAGATGACACGCAATGGCTCATACGTTGCGTTTAGAAGCAGGGTCATTTCCATAGGGCAAAATTCACATCTTGGTGTTTTTATTACTGGTGCCGAAGGGGGGATTTGAACCCCCACGGGTTACCCCACACGCCCCTCAAACGTGCGTGTCTACCAGTTCCACCACTCCGGCTAACTTGTTGTATTGTAATATCTTTGTGCTATCCTGTCAAGGAATAGTCACAAGCTTAGGATACAGGAGGAGTAGCGTAATAGATCGTCCCCAGATGTGCCTGTTCTGGGAGGAGGCAAGGGGGTGAGAGCGCGTCGTTACGGAAAGTCAGACTTGGGGCACGTAAAAATGGGTTGTCTTTCTGGTTGTGGTTTGGGTATAATCGCAACTTGCGGTTTGTGAGGGTGGATGATGGACCAAAAAGTTCTGCTGACACATGAGGAGCCCCTAAAAACGCTGGACGATTATCTGGCGCGGGGAGGTTTTCAGGCGCTTAAAAAGGCCTTCGGCATGACCCCGATGGGGATTATTGAGGAGATCAAAAGGGCCAACTTAAGGGGTCGCGGCGGGGCAGGGTTCCCTACGGGAATCAAGTGGGACGGGGTCTATAAAAAACAGGCGGACACACTCGGTTTTCCGGCAAAAAAATGTCTCGTCTGCAATTCCTCCGAAGGGGAACCTGGAACATACAAAGACCGTTATCTCATTAAGAAAAATCCTTATACCCTCATCGAAGGGATGGCGATTGCTTCTTACGCCATTGGAACCGCCCGAAATGTTATTTGCATCAAGGGAATCTTCAAAAACGAGGTTGCGATCCTGGAGCGGGCGATTGAAGAATGTGCGGCGGCCGGCTACCTCGGTGAAAATGTGATGGGTACGGGTCGCGATATCCCGCTTGAGATATGTTTGGGGCCGGATTCTTATCTCTTGGGCGAGGACCGCGCCATGTTGGAGGTGATTGAAGGGAAACCGGCGTGGCCCCGCGCCAAAGGAATGATCCCGGTGGACTATGGCCTCTTCGGCCAGCCGACCGTTGTCAACAATGTTGAAACGCTCTCAACCGTTCCCTATATCATCCAGCGCGGGGCAGACTGGTTTAAATCGATTGGCACAGCCGATACCCCCGGAACGATGATCTTTACGCTGACGGGTGATGTCAATCGGCCTGGCATGTACGAGCTCCCGATGGGAACCCCTTTAAGAACGCTCGTGGAGGTGTATGGCGGCGGAACGCGGCTTGATCGCCATGCAAAGGCGGTTTTCTCCGGCCCAACCAACGCGGTCATCCCCGAAAGCAAGCTCGATACCCCGCTTGATTTTGGCTCCATGCGGAAGATTCCCTCCGGCCTCGGTTCAGGAGGATTTATTGTCTATGACAACACCGCTTGCATCATTAAAGCCGGCCTGAATTTCTCAAGATTCCTGGCCATTGAATCGTGCGGCCAGTGCACCTCCTGTAAGGCGGGAACGGGACGCATCACGCGGAGGCTGGAATTATTAGAAGAGGGTCTGGCCTCTGAAGAGGACGCGCTGGCCATCATGGATGATTGTCAGCATATTAAAGGTTCAGGGCGATGTTTTCTTTGCACCGAAGAGGGGATTGAAATTAACAGCATCTTCTACCACTTTCCCGATGATGTGCAAGAACATATTGAGTATGGGTGTCTGAAAAACCGCCATTTGATCATGCCGAAAATTAAGGATTTTGACGAGGCGAGCCATACCTTTATTTTTGATGAGGCGTATTACGACCGAAGTTTTGCCGAAGGACGCTACATCGTCTATCCAGCCTAACGCGGCAAAGCCGGAAAGGGGGCTCGCGTCGCCCCCTCCACCCCTCCCCATCCCCCCTTGGCAAGGGGGGATGGGGAGGGGTGGAGTCTCCCCTTCAGCGCTCGCATTCGCTCGCTGGTTAAGTAGGTATTAACTCTGTCAAAAACTTCTGCGCAAATGGCATAGAAGGGACACACAAAAACTCTAAGCCTCCACAAAGGTGGCGACCTGCTTAACTCAATAGTTTTCATGAACGACCTGTTCTCTAAGATTCGTCATGCGGGTTTTATCCGCCATCTGTTCGTGATGGCGCTGATCCCCCTTGCCGCTTTTTTCCTGGTTGGATTTGCCCAGGGTGCGACTGACCCGCAAGCGGCCCCGTTTGAGATTTCGAAAGAGATCGATCGCAAAACGGATGCGCCCGCTATGGGGCCTCCTGCGCCTCGCCTGCGCTATCCGGAAAGTTACGGCGCGACGATTGACAACCGATCCCTCCTTTGGATTTTCATCCAGCAACATTTCTTTCTCGGAAGTTTTATCCTGGGCGTTCCCATGATTGCCTGGATGCTGGAATTGTTCGGCCACCTTCGACGTAAGGGAAATCCGGCAGCGTCGCTGAAACAAGATTCCCTTGCGCAGGAGATCATGATGATGGGGCTTCCGTTTTATCCGTGGACCATTTTAATGGGGATTGCTCTTTTAGGCGCGTTCCTTTTGATGTATGCGCAATTTTTTCGGTACATGTCTCAACTGTTTAGGCCGGTGCTCTATCTGTATGCCCTTTGCTTTCTTCTGGAGAGTTTCCTCCTTTACGCGTATGCGCTCACGTGGAACCGATGGGGACGGGAGAAATATAAATGGCATCATTTAAGCTTGGGGCTTCTGACCGTGACCAACGGGGTCGTCATTATCGCGTTGGCCAACGCCTGGATGTCGTTTATGATGTCTCCTGCGGGGGTGGATTCCGAAGGCCGCTCTCTCGGAAATATTTGGGCCCTGGTGCAGACGCCGTTTTGGAGTCCGTTAAATGTGCACCGGATTCTGGCCAGCATTATGTTTAGCGGTGCGGTGATTGCCGCCTACGCCGCGTACCAGTTTTTGACAACAAACGATTCTGGGAAAAAGGCCCATTACGACTGGATGGGGCATGTGGCCATCATGATCGCTATCGTCAACCTCTTCTTCCTCCCCTTTGCGGGATACTGGTTTGCGAAAGTGGTTTTTGTCTTCCGGCAGAGGATGGGCATGACCTTAATGGGAGGAGGCTTGAGTTGGCCATTTGTCATTCAGGCGATGTTAATCGGCTTAATTTTTATGACGGTGACGTATTACCTCTGGCAGGGGACGGCGCGCATGAAGGGGGCAACGCGATATCAGCATTTCGCCAAGTATCTGTTGATGATCTTCTGTGTCTCCTGCATGATCTGGATCACCCCTCACACGGTGCCGGCCAGTCAGGGAGAATTGACCGCGATGGGGGGGGCGCAACATCCGGTGGTTGGGCGTTATGGAACGATGGCGGCAAAAAATACTGCGATCAACACGATGATTCTGGTCTTTGGACTCTCCTTCCTGATTTTTCAACGGTGCAACAGGGTCGTCTCTGTTGGGTGGAGCAGGTACGGCAATGTGGCCCTGATTGCCCTGTTCGTGTGCGCCGAGTTTAACATTATTGCGCTCGGTATTTATGGGTATGCTGTTCCGTCGAATGTGCGCGTCGGACTGGCCTTACCGCAATTTGTTTCCGCCATCAGCGCCCTGTTGATCGGGGGTGGCTTAAACTGGGCCATGCTTCGGCGCGCCCAGACGCTTGCCCCCACCGAGTGGGGAAAACTCCCCGCGTCCGGCGCGGCGGCCCTTTTTGTCCTGGCATTTTTAATTACCGCAACGATGTCGCTGATGGGATATATCCGCTCCTCCGTGCGGCTCTCCTGGCATATCACGGAGATTATGGAAGACGTGACCCCTTGGTCCCACACCCCGAGCCTCTCCTACGCCATCGGGATGGTTTTCTTGAATGTGGTGATCTTTTGGTGCATGACGGCCTTGATCTTCTGGGCGTATCACGCCCGTAAGGTGGTTGCGCCTTCCAATGCGCTGCCGGCCGAAATCGTAAAACCGGATGAGCCGCTTGTATCCTAACGCGGCGGAGCCGCAAAGGGAGGCGAAGCTTCGATCCCTCCCCATCTCGCGCGCTGTGCGCGCTGAGTCGCTTCGCTACGGTATATTATCTACCCAAAAAACGTATATCTTTTAGACATAGACTCTAACGGGCTGCCTCGGGACTCATCATGCATTCAGATCTCATGGAGATATATCAGAGGCTTTATAAGCACTTTGGGCCACAGCATTGGTGGCCCGCTCAAACCCCTTTTGAGATGATGGTCGGCGCGGTCTTAACTCAAAATGCCGCATGGAGCAATGTTGAAAAGGCGTTGGTTCCGTTGCGCAAGCGGGGCCTTCTGACACCGCTTGCGATGCATCGCCTTCCCGAAAAGGTGCTGGCACGCATGATCCGTCCCTGTGGTTTCTTTAATGTCAAGGCCAGGCGCCTCAAGGCCCTCACCGAATTTATTTTTCAACAATATGGAGGGTCGCTGACCCGGATGTTTTCTGAAGAGGGGGAGACATTACGAGAACACCTTCTGGATGTGAAAGGAATGGGCCCGGAGACCGCTGATTCGATCCTATTGTATGCCGGACAATTTACTGTTTTCGTGGTGGATGCGTATACACGCCGGATTTTTAGCCGGCACGATTTTATTGACGGGGCGGAAGATTATCACGACATACAGGCTTTTTTTATGCGCCAGTTGCCGGAAAAGCCGCAACTTTTTAACGAATACCATGCGCTCATCGTGAAAACGGGAAAGTCGTTTTGCAAGAGCCGGCCCGATTGTTCTGCCTGTCCCCTGGAATATTTATTTAAACGATGAATGAAAGGTGATGTAAAATCTTGTACATCCTATAGGGTCAAATCTTTACTCTTGACTTTTGAGGAGTGTTTGCATCAGTATGCGCAGGCGATCAATACCCCGATAGATGAGGTGATGAGGAAGTTGTTTCGGAACGTGGAGTAAACCCTCTTCGCTCAAGGGGAGAGATTTGATCCCTTTTGCTCCACTTTAATAAGGAAGAGGTGCGGAAAACAATCAACTACTTTGAAACCAACAAGGATCGTATGCGCTATGCCGATTTCAGAAAGCAGGGCCTATTTGTCGGATCGGGAGTGATGGAAGCCGGTTGCAAGACGATTGTGGGACAACGACTCAAACAGTCGGGCATGAGATGGACGGTCCAAGGGGCCAATGCCATCATTGCCTTACGCTGCACTCAGATCAGTGGCCGGTGGGAGGAATTTTGGGAAAATCGGACCGCAGGGTGAGAAGTTTACCCATAAATTTGTCGCACACCCGAACATTTTCTTAAGGGAATCTTTCCGCTTGACTTCCCACTTAGAAAGGATTAGCTTTGCTCCTCCCCTCTTATAACAAGAGCGGGAAGGCGTATCTTTTACCTTGCGTCTTAACTTTTTGTGGCGTTAAGCCACAACAACCAATCGGGAGGAATTTGGATGAAGAAGGTATTTATGTTTTTTGTCGCGGCAGTGGTCGCGATTAATATTGCAAGCTTCGCCCTTGCGAAGGAGAAGGGTCCCCACAAGGTCTCCGGCGAGGTTGTGAAGGCGGAAGGCGAGTTTGTTGAAGTTAAAGATGCAAAAGGGAAGGTGCATAAGTTCCATGTGGCCACGTCCACGAAAAAGAGTGGCGAGATTAAGATGGGCGCCATGGTTGAGGCAGAAGCAGACGAGAGCGGACATGCCCTGGCTATTACTGCAAAACACTAAATTTCGTTAAAGAAGCGATGAGAGGCGCTCTACCTTGTAACCGGGAGGGCGCCTTTTTTATTATGGCTCTTTGCGTAAGTGAGTCTTTTTAATCGGTCCTTCTCATGCCCCTCCTTTGTAAAGAGGGGCATGAGAAGGTAGAATCCTTCGACAGCTTCTTATTCAAATCTTCCAAGACTCCATCGAGATTCTTCAAGACCTCCTGATTGGTATATCGAATGACTTGGAGGCCTAAAGACTCCAGATATCTTTCCCTCTCTTTATCTTTTATTTTTTTGATCCTCATCCGTATGGGTATCCCCATCCACTTCAATGACAACCCCCTTTTCCGGACAGTAGAAATCCACAATATAGGGCCCAACCCCATGCTGCCGCCCACCCCCCTCTTTTTTCGCACTCGCAAAACATACCACTTTTTCGCAGGGCTTGAAACTCTTAAAACCCTTGTTCAGAGCCTATCCCCTCACCGAAACACCCAAATTTTTACCCACACGAGTCCACGAAGACCCTTTATTATAAGTAGGAAAATATCGCGCGAAGATCCGGAATCGTGCGGGCGTCGATCCCTTGATAGCGCCCGCCGCGATCAAGGAGAAGGGGAGTCATCCCGCATAAAGCCGCCCCTTTTACATCGTGATCGAGGCTGTCCCCGACATAAACCGCTTCAGGGGGGGAAATCCCCGCCTCATTTAAGGCAAGGCAAAATATCTCGGGCGATGGCTTTGCAAATCCTGCGTGGCTTGAGATGGTCACAGTCTTAAAAAAATGACGGATACCCAAAGAGGCGCAGACGGGGTCAATCCTTGAATCAAAATTCGATATAATCCCCATCTGATATCCCATCTTCTCAAGGCGTTCTAAAACCTCCAGGGTTTCGGGAAAAAGCGACCACCCCTCTCCCCCCTCAAAAAAAGTGTAAATTTCATCAAAAAGGGAATCAGGGAGGGGGATACCATCAAAAACAGATTGGACAATTTCATTCCACCATTTCCGTTCCAGAGTAGGAATCTCGCCCTCCTTCGTGCCCGGGAAAACCAGGGGGGCATGGCTTCTAAACACCTCCCGAAAGCGACGACCTAATAGCGACGGCGCAAGGTCAATCCCATACCGCTTTGCGATGCGGCTGTAATGTTCGCCGACACCCCCTCTTACATAAAACAGGGTATCCCCCGCATCAAAGAAAAAACCCTTTACCGTCATGTCATTCCACTCGCCTCTCTTTCAATTCCATTTCTCTTTTTAACTCCAATCCCTTTACCAAGGCATAAAGCATCTGGTGGGTCGGTGTCGCAACGCCCCATTTCTCTCCGCGATGGACAAGATCGCCATTTAAATGATCAATCTCCGTCGGTCTGCCATTTTTATAATCCTCATACATCGAGGTATGGTAATCTTTAAGCTGATCCGATACCGATATCGTCTCTTCAACCACATTCGGATCAAGATCAATCCCCTCCTTTGCCGCCACGGCGACCACCTCTGAAATCCCCCGCCGAACGATCTCTAAAAGAGCGGGGGAGTCAAGAATCAAAGAAATAGGGGAATCTAAAATCACAGAAAGGGGGTTAAATGTGGCGTTCCAACATAACTTCTCCCACTTGACCTTGCGAATATGACGGGTTAACCGACAGGGAATGCCCGCTTGCGAAAAAAACCGATACAGATGGTCAGACCGTTCGCTTTGTCCCCCTGACCATTCGCCCAGCGAGATGATCCCTCTTCGGCTATGTTCAATACATCCTGGCCTCGCTATACGGGCAGTAATATAGGCAACCCCGGCCACCAGACAGTCGGATTGATAATAATTTAAGATGCGTTCCTCCGTGTCGACACCATTTTGGAGTGTTAGGAGCGCGGCCCCCTTTTCAACCAGCGGGGCAATCTCCTTTAACGCCGGAATCAGGTCATAACACTTGATGGTTAAGATAATAAAATCAACGGCAGGGAGATCAGCGACCGACGTAACGATACGGGGATGAACCGTCACATCCCGATTGGCACTCTTAATGGTGAGACCATGCTTTAGAATAGCCGCATAGGTGACCGGGCGGACAAGGAAGATCACATCGGCGCCGGCCTGACAGAGGAGGCCCCCAAAATAGCCCCCCACCGCTCCGGCACCCACCATGAGAACTTTGGTATGCTCTGACATCAGAAGGCGCTATACCAGCAGGTGTTCCTTGATCTTCTCTTCTAAATCGCAGAGAGAGCGTTTTTCTTCCTCGGTGTGGACCAGCACGCCATTTCTATAGAAATGGGTCGTGGGAAAGGTTTCAAAGGTATGTTGCTTTTTTATCTCACGGCAGGCGCCAGGGATATGCATCAACGCCTTTCCAAATTTAACCGATTGGCCAAGTTTTTCAGCAGCCATTTTGATGATTGGATCAAACTCATTGCACGGAACGCATGAAGCGATGCCGAAAACCACCACAGAGGCAGGCGCCGCTAAAAACTCACGATAGTTCTCATCATTTACATGCTCGATTGCATGACCATTGATCATCACATCTCCTATCTTTGTGATACACCCCTCCTAACCTCCCCTTGCCAAGGGGAGGTTTTTGGAGTCTTCCCCCCCTTGCCAAGGGGGGATGGGGGGGTAAGGGTGGTCTTGGGGAAAATCTCATTTCCCTATCCGATATCTTGAAGCGCCTTTAGGATATCCTTATTGTCGCGCGCCGTTAAGACCTCCTGCACTTTTTTGTAACGAACCTTTCCCGCTTTATCCACAATCACGGTTGCCCGCTTGGCGCAATTAAAATCTTCCAGGAAGAGGCCATATTTTTTGCACACCTCCCTCTTTAGATCGGCAAGGAGCGTCTGCTTTAGGCCCAACGCGTCTTTCCACGCCTTATGACACCACTTTGAATCTACGCTGATCCCCAGCACCTCTGCCCCGCTGGCGGAGAACTCGCCCAGGTCGTTTGTAAAACACTTATTCTCATTGGTGCAAACGGGACTCCAGTCAAAGGGATAGAAGGCGAGGACCACCGTTTTCTTCCCCCGAAGACCGGAAAGGGTTACATTCTGACCATCCTGATCCGGAAGGGTAAAATCCGGGGCTTCCTCACCCACTTCCACTTCTTTTGCAACGACATTGCTTGACATGAATTACCTCCTTGTTTGGACGTTATTTTAACGATTGAACAAATTGAAGAACCGCCTCGTTGAAACGGTCAGGCTGTTCGAGATTGGCAAGATGGGCCGCCCCTGGAACGATTACAAGCCTCGCCCCTGCGATTTTATCCGCCATTAAACGCGCCTCGGCCGCCGTCGTTAAGCTGTCCTCCTCTCCCACCAAAACCAAGGTGGGACATTGAATTTCCGATAAGGTCGGCGTCGCATCGGGCCGCAACGCCATGCCCATCAGATCCCCCATAATGCCAGAAACCGGCGTGGACAAAATCATCTGGCGCACCGTCTTTGCCAGCTCCGGTCTTTCCTGAAGCGAGCGCGCGCTTAAAAGCCTGGGCAGCATCTCTTCAGCAATGGCGACGGCCCCCTTCTGTTGGACAACTTGGGCCATCCTGAATCGCCGATCTTGCGCCTCCCTGCTGTCCGCCTCGGCGCGCGTATCGGCGAGAATCAAGCCTATAACCCGTTCTCGATATTTTCGATAAAAGGCAAGCAGCGCATACCCTCCCATCGAAAGGCCGCAAAGAACGGCCTGATCCACCGAAAGGTGGTCAAGAAGGGCGCGAAGATCGTCCGCAAATTGGTCCATGGAGTAGAACCAGGCGGGGGCGTGGGATTCGCCATGCCCCCTCAAATCAACCGTCATTACGCGGCAGTATGACGCAAGAAATTGAACCTGCGGATCCCACATTGTCCGGTTTAAGGGAAACGCATGCACAAAAAGGAGGGGGACGCCACTCCCGTCATCAGAGTAGGCAACCTCAATTCCACCCACCGAGGCTTTCATCGTTTACCCATCCCCTGACTTAAGGCAATTCGTGAACCTGTTTAACAAACGCTTCAAAAAGAAGCGGGTCCTGCGCGATTTTTTCAATCTCGCCTTTTGCCTCGGCGACGAAAGGAATGGCTGTATCAGGCAGAATCACGGAAATGCCTTCCCTTCTCGCCTTCTTCTCAACCATCATCCGAACCGTCTTGCGAAACGACTCCGGCAACATGGATAGCTGCTCGAGGGCCGACTTACTCCAGTCCATCTCTTCTTCCACATGCACGACCACATCTCCAAGGATTTTCGCCTGGCAGGAGAGCCGGTAAGGGGGCGTCAATTGCGCCTCTTCGAGCATATTCTCTTCATCCAAATCGATCTCGGAGAGATACCCCTCTCGCACCCAGACACGACAGGTACTGCAGGTGGCAAAGCCGCCGCAGTCATGACGCATCTCTAAACCGAGTTTATCGGCGGCATCCAAAAGGCTGATGCCTGATGGCACCTCGCCACCCTTCCCACTTGGATAGAACGTCACTTTCGGCATCTTTCGTTTGTATCGAGCGCGAAGGGAGATTATACCCCGCCGTATGGACCCAAATCAAATAATCGTGTCAA
>CAYJWQ010000038.1:0-15310 GCA_964373895.1 uncultured Nitrospirota bacterium | reverse complement strand
CGCAAGGGGAGGGGTTTAAATGGCAGAACCTGTTTTCTATCTTGGGATCACAGGGATCACACAAACCCTTGACAGTTTTAAAAACATCGGCTATATTGAAAAGAGGTATATTTTTATACAGGATATAAGTCGTCCCCTTCCCGCATAGAGGGGTTTCAAAATGTTTGGCCTCACAGGGTTTACGTTGAGCGACATGGTGAAGTGTGGGACCGCCCTGCGAAGCATGGGCGCCGGCGCCGATACCATGGAAGAGGCCGCAAGCCAGATGGTTCGTTACCTCCATGACCATCTGGTAGATAAAAAGACCAAAGAACGATCCTGCCCCTTAGTTCAATTTTATAAGACCTATCGGTATGAGGCCCTGGACATGACGCTGCGGGAATCTGCGCAGGCCGCCCTTGGAACGCAAACCGCGCGTCCGGATATGAGAGTCCTGACGCTCCTTTCGACGACGGGTAAAAAATCGCAGTGGAATTTAAGGGAGTATTTTCTGGGGGCCGTCCCCCTCACCAGCGAAGGATGTGTGAAACGGTTTCCGCTTATTTCACAGTTTGCCCATCAATTCGGTTTTGATGATGGGGGGCTGTGCAAATCGGACCCTGATGTCATGGTAAGTCCCGGACAGAAGACCTATAATGTGCTCCATCTCGCCGATGCGACAGGAAACCGGCACCTCCCGGACCAGGAACGTTTTATCATCCCTTATGGGATCAAATCGGTCATTGGATTGGGGGGTATCTTGCCCCACGGCGACCTCTTTGTTCTCCTTCTCTTTTCACAGGCGCCTATCTCTCGAGAGACCGCCAGTCTATTCAATCCTTTGGCCCTGTGTGTGAAAATTGCCATCCTGCCTTTTGATGGCAAGGTGGTTTTTGCATGAGTATTGGTTGAGTCTGCCATGAAAAACAGCGCGGGGGGAGAGATGCAGCTCTTAAGGTTTCAAGTGGAGACTATGGAGCAATTGTTGGGTGTGCAGGAAGAGACGGTGCTGGCGCAGGCAAGGAAGTTGGAGCAGAACGAAGAGAGAATTCGACTGGTGGTGGATACCGCTTATGACGCCTACGTTGCGACAGACGCAATGGGCCTGATTACAGCCTGGAATCGTCAGGCGGAGGCCACATTCGGTCGGTCTCGAGAGAAGGCGATTGGATTGTCTTTTTCCGAAACCGTCATCTCCCCGCAATCCCGCGAGACATATCTTAACTACATTGATCAATTTGATAAAGAAGAATCGGTCTGTCCAGGCCGACGGATTGAATTGTTCGGTTTGCGCAGTAATGGAAGCGTCTTTCCCTTAGAGCTGACCACCTCCGTGATGCAATATGATTCGACGAAGACACTCAATTTTTTCCTGCGCGATATCGGTGAACAGACAGAGGCGCGGGAGGAGTTAAAACGGCACCGCGACCATCTGATAAAATTGGTCGAGGTGCGCACCGCCGATTTAGCGGCGATCAACCACCAACTGCAGGTGGATATCGAGGAACGCAAGCGCGCGGAAGAGACCATCGCGCGGATGGCTTATTATGATGTCCTGACCGGCCTGCCGAACCGGAATATGTTTTTAAACCTCCTTCGCGATACCATTGAATCGGAAAAACAGGGCGACCAACCGTTCGCCCTCCTTTTAATGGATATAGATCGTTTTAGTATTATCAACGACACGTTGGGTCATCGCTCTGGGGATGTTTTGCTGCAGCAGTTGGGGCAACGCATCAACGGGGCGCTGCAAGCGTCAGATACCCTTGCGCGCTTTGGCGGAGATGAGTTTATCGTCCTCCTGCCGGGGGCGAGAGATGTTGCCGGTACCCTGCGGACGTTGCGAAAGATTACAGGGACGCTGGAGACCCCTTTTATCGTGGAAGGGATCGCCCTTCTGGTTGTAATGAGTTCTGGCATTGTTCTGTTTCCTGAACATGGTGATGATGGAGAGAGCCTCCTGCGCTGCGTGGATGTGGCGTTGCATGAGGCCAAAGAGACCAGAAACGGTGTCTGCGCCTATAACTCTGCACACGATCTGTATAGCCCGGATAGACTAAAACTGTTGGGGGAGTTGCGTTACGCCGTTGATCGGGGAGAGTTGTTCCTCGTCTACCAGCCCAAAATTGATGTGCATCTGGGGCGGATCAGCGGTGTGGAGGCGTTGGTTCGCTGGCGACACCCGCAGAGGGGAATTGTGCCGCCGGACCAGTTTATTTATCTTGCGGAACAGACCGGGTTGATCCAGGCCATTACCTTATGGGTTTTAAACGCAGCAATCCGACAATGCCGTATCTGGCATCAGGCGGGGCGATTGATCACCGTGGCCGTCAACCTCTCTGTGGGGAACCTTCAAAATATACATCTTCCGATAGAAGTGGAGGAGCTGCTTCGCATCCACGGGGTACCCCCCGACTTCCTTGAGTTGGAGATTACCGAAAGTATCATTATGGCGGATCCGGCCCGGGCGATGGATATCCTGACCCGTTTAAGAAAATTTGGGATACGCCTGTCTATTGATGACTTCGGAACCGGTTATTCTTCTCTGGGTTATTTACGAAAACTTCCGGTGGATCAGGTCAAAATCGACAAGTCTTTTGTAATGGATATGGCCGCGAGCGGAGATGATGTGGTGATTGTCCGTTCCACGATTGATCTTGCCCATAATCTGGGGCTGAAGGTAGTTGCGGAAGGGGTGGAGACGCAGGGGACACTGGAGCGGCTGACCTCCCTCGGGTGTGATGCCGCCCAGGGCTACTATCTAAGCAGGCCGATGGACGAGGCAGACCTGATGCGCTGGGTGTCCGATTCGCCATGGGGGATCAAGGGATAAAGATGCCGGAAGGGGATCTCCCCCAGGCGGTCGAAGGCGGGCTTTCTAAAGAGTGTGAGCGGCTTACGGGGGAGAACCGTCTCCTTCAGGAGGCATGCCGCCTACAAGATGCACTGATGGCCGAGGTCTCTCATGAGATGCGGGCCCCTTTGCACGGCGTGATCGCCGCCGCGGAGCTGATGCGGGATCGGGCCTTCGCTTTGGAGGCGCAGAAAGGGTATTTAGACGACATCCTGGCGAGCGCCGCCCATCTTCTTTGTCTCATCGAAAACCTTTCAGATAAGGTCACATCGGGACCGATTGCCCTTTATCCTGCGCCGGTTGATCTTGCAAAACTGGTCGGAGAGGTGACGCGTATGATGGGCCCCCTCGCCCTCCAGAAGGAAATCTGTCTCCAAACGGAGATTGACGTTGCGTTAGCCGATGTAGTGACTGATCGGATGAGGCTAACGCAGGTCCTCTACAATTTCCTCTCGAATGCCATTAAGTTTACGCCGAAGAAGGGGGGGGTGTCGGTGCGGCTTTTCTGCGAGGGGGCCGCTCTGTTTCGTCTTGAGGTCGAAGATTCCGGCATCGGCATCGCGGCCTCGGATCGTGAGCGCCTTTTTGTTCCGTTTGAGCGGCTTCATTCAGAAGGGAAATACCCAGGATTAGGATTGGGACTTTCTATCACCAAACGCATTGTCGAGGCCCAGGGGGGAAAGGTCGGCGTGCGGAGCGCGCCAAAAAAAGGGAGTATCTTTTTCGCCACCTTCCCCCGCCGGCTTGCCATTTCATCATAACAGTTTCATAATAAAGTAAAGACCCCCCCATCTCTCCCTTAGTAAGGGGGGATGGGGGGAGGTGGGCGGCTTTGCCGCGTTAGGCGGGGAGTCCCATTGAAATCGCAAGTCATACTTATTGTCGAAGATAATCCGATCACAAGAAAGATGGCGAAGGTGGCCTTAGAGGGGGGGGGCTATACCGTTCTCGAGGCCCAGGATGCGCAAAGTTGTCTTGATTTAGCGCGGCAGCAGAAGGCCAGCCTTATTCTTCAAGATTTATTCCTGCCGGACATGGACGGTATTGCCCTGCTCCGTGAGCTCCGTTCCCTGCCCGATTGCGCGACGATCCCAATTATTGCCTTTTCCGGTTCTTTGACCGGCCTCCTGGAGGCGAGAAAAGCGGGCGTCGGATTTTCGGATTTTCTTGTAAAGCCAGTTGGACCGGCCAAACTGGTCCAGACGATTCAGGCGCATCTGCCTCCTCTCCCCCCCACCGCGGCGACACCGACGAGAAAGGAGGTCGGCCAGGGGAGGCATATCCTGGTGGTCGCCCCCAACCCCATTCAGCAGAAGCAGATGAGGCTCCATTTATCGGGGCTTGGGTTTACGGTGACGTCCGCCAATAATGGAGGGGAGGCGATCAATATGGCGCGGCAGAGCCGTCCGGATGCCGTGATGTGCGATGCCCTGATGCCGAACATGGACGGTTTTTCGCTCTGTCGGGCCATCAGGCAGGATCCGCAACTCTCCAGGGTCCCTACGGTTTTGATCTCATCCATTTACCTCGACGAAAGTGACTTAAAACTCGCGAGGAATGTGGCCGCTTCCGCCTATGTCCAACGATTGCCCGGTTTAAAAGAGATCGACGAGGCGTTGCTTTCGAGTCTCTCGAAAGAGGTTCCTATCTTGCCGGCGGAGGAGCCCTTGGAGGTGGTTGAGGAGGTCAGGGCGGTTGAGAAGGAACAGGCGCATCGTGCGATTCGACAGCTTGAACAACAGGTGGTCATTAACACCGCCCTGGCCGAGACCTCAACGATCCAGGCGGCGCAGCTCTCTATTCTGGTCGGCGCATCCGAGGTCTTGACGAAAACGCTCGACATCGGAAAGGTTTTACGGGAGGTCTTGGCCAGTTGCCTGGATGCCGGAGGGGTTTCCATGGGCGCGGCCTATCTGGTTGAGGCGGCGGGCCGTCTTTCAATGAAGGCGCAGGTCGGCTACCCGGAGGCCACACAGGAGGCATTGATGGAGTTTTTTGGCCACGCTGACCTCCTCCATCGTTCGATGGAGGAGGGAGATCTGATCGAGGTTCCGTCTTCCCAGGTGGAGGAGGGCCCGGCAAAAGAGCTGCTTTTACAGGCGCGTGCCAAATCGCTGCTGATTCTTCCGCTTCTGCTCAACGAGGAGCGCATGGGCGCTGTGGTGATGGTTTCCGCGGAGAAGGCGATTGAACGGCAACAGGTCTCTTTCGCAAATGCGGTTCGCGGGCAGATTGCCCAGGCGGTTGCGCTTAGCCGCACCCTCTCCCAGATTGAATATCAGGCGACGCATGATCCTCTGACCGATCTTCCCAACCGGGTTCTCCTGCATGATCGGCTGCGGCAGGCCGTTTTGGCCGGCCCCAGAGACAATCGGCCCTTCGCCCTCTTTATGATGGACCTGGACCGGTTTAAGGAGGTCAACGACACCCTCGGCCACCGACATGGCGATCTTCTGCTTCAGCAGGTGGCATTATCTCTGCAGGGGATATTGAGGGTGTCCGATACGATCGCGCGTTTAGGCGGAGACGAATTTGCAATGCTGCTGCCGAATGTGGATGCGGAAAACGCGGCATTGATCGCGCGCAAAATTTTAAAGGCGCTGCAGACCCCTTTTCTCATCGAGGGGCTTCCTGTTTCAATCGGGGCGAGCATTGGCATTGTGATTTACCCGGATCATGGCGAGAACCCGGACACCCTTCTGCAAAGGGCGGATGTGGCGATGTACGTGTCGAAGGAACGTCGTCACACCTACACCCTCTATCTGCCGGACCACGATAAGTTCGTCCGTCGCCGGCTTGCGTCGACGGAAGAATTAAACCATGCGATCGGCCATGATCAACTCTTTCTCCTCTATCAGCCCAAGGTGAGTTTTGCGACCTCCCGCGCGGAAGGGTTAGAGGCGTTGGTCCGGTGGAATCACCCCCACAGCGGCGTAATTTTTCCCGATCAATTTATTGGGCTTGCCGAGCAGACCGGGTTGATCAACGCCCTGACACAGTGGACATTTAATGCCGCATTCCGCCAATGTCTGGAGTGGCATCAGGCAGGGTGGGCTGTTCGTCTGGCGATGAACCTCTCCGCATGGAAGCTGCATGATCCGCGCTTGCCCGATCAGGTCAGTGAGGCGTTGCAAGGGGCGGGGATCGCCCCCTCGTATCTTGAACTCGAAATAACGGAAAACGGCATTATGACCGATCCTACTCGCGCCACCGAGGTGCTCACCCGTCTAAAAAATATCGGCGTCTATCTCTCCATCGATAACTTTGGCAAGGGCTATTCCTCTTTGAGCGTTTTCAAAAAACTTCCGATTGATCTGATCAAGATTGATAAATCTTTTGTTGTGGATATGGCCTTTGATGCGGACAACGCCAAAATTGTCCGCTCCGCCATTGATCTTGCCCACAACCTTGGGTTTAAGGTCCTTGCGGATGGGGTGGAGAATCAAGAGACCTGGGAGAGGCTGGCGGGGCTTGGCTGCGATTTGGGGCAGGGTTATTATATGGGCCGGCCGATGCCCCCTGCGGATATTGCCAACTGGATGCGCGAATCGCCCTGGGGGCCGGCCGCTTTGGGGCAAGACAAAAGTGCCTCATGAGGAGAATGCAATCAATGAAGGGGACAGAAAGAGATCCCGGCGATCAGCGTGATCAAACAAGGCGCGAGGAACTCGTTGCCTATATGGTGGATGCCGCGTTTGTTCTTGATCGGCAGGGCAAGATCGCGCATGCCAATAAGTTGGCCGAGGGGATGACCGCCTCCCCTCTGTCCGAGCTCATTGGGCGAAGGCTTTCCGATTTCCTGAACCCTCCAGATCGGGAGGCTGTCCTCTCTATCCTCCAAAAGCAGGAGGGGATCGTTCGCAATATCCGCATCCAGCCAAAAGACGGTTCTCCTGTCTGGGTAGACATGACCGCAAACAGGGCAGACCCTTATCTGATTGCTGTTGTGCGTGATGCGACCGAGCGAAAAAGGTTGGAGGAGACGATCCATCGGATGGCGTATAATGACGGTCTGACCGGCCTTCCCAACCAACGATTCCTGACAGAACATATTGATGCGCTTGCCAAAAACCAGCCGTGTTCACTTTTGGTAATGGGACTGGACCGCTTCAAGGAAGTCAATGCTGCCTTTGGGTACCGATGCGGCGACCTATTATTAGAACAGGTTGGATCCCGCCTGAAAGGAATGGTGAAAAAACCCTCTCTCCTTGCGCGTCTGGAAGGCGATCGGTTTGCAGCCCTTCTTCCGGAGGAGAGAGAGGCGGAAGATGCCGTTCGGGTTACCAAGACAATTTTAAATGGCCTGGAGACATCATTCTCGGTGGGAGGATTCCCCTTGTTGGTGCGGGCGAGTATCGGCATGGCCCTTTTCCCAAAACAGGCCGGAAGTGGTGGCGCCCTTTTGCGTTGCGCCGATCTGGCCTTGCATGCGGCGAAAAAGGGCGCCGTCGGGTATGCCCTCTACTCTCCCGCCTGCGATCCGCAGAGTCCACTTCAGCTTGAGTTGATGGGCGATCTCGCCCATGCCATCGAAAATGACCAACTGTTTCTCCTTTATCAACCGAAGGTTGATCTTAAGACCGGACAGGTCGTTGGCGTGGAGGCGTTGGCCCGGTGGCAGCATCCTCAATATGAGCTGATTCCGCCCAACGAGTTTCTGCCGCTCGCTGAACAGACCGGCCTGATTCAGCCTCTGACCGTGTGGGTTTTAAAGAGGGCGATCAGCGAATGTCAGACATGGCATCAGGCGGGGTTTAAAATCAATATGGCCGTGAATCTTTCGCCCCTCAACCTGCAGGATCCAAAGTTTCCGGATGACGTTTCTAATCTGCTTTTAGCGCACGGCGTCGACCCTTCCTTCCTGGAGCTGGAGATTTCTGAAAAAGATCTAAGAGGGCATCCAGGCCGTCTGTTGGAACCTTTGGTCCGTTTAAGTAAGATCGGCGTGAAGATTGTCATTGACGATTTTGGCTATTCGGTGTTCGGCGCCCTTCGGGGATTCCCCGTGGATGAGGTTAAAATAGATAAGACGTTTATCAATGACATGGCGGTTGATTACGACAGTGCAGTGGTCGCCCGTTCCACCATCGATTTGGGTCATACCTTTCATCTTTCGGTCGTGGCCGAGGGGGTTGAGGATCGGGAGACGTGGGATCGTTTGACCGAGCTCGGCTGCGATGCCGCCCAAGGATACTATTTAAGCAAGCCGTTTTCTGCCGAGGTCCTGACGCAATGGTTGCGTGAGCGCGCCTAAAGGAGCCTTTCCTCCTGCGGGTGATTTTGGAATTGACGTACCGATGGAACTTGGCCTAAAAGGAAAGGTGGCGGTGGTGACGGGGGCGAGCCGCGGCATCGGCAAGGCCATTGCCCTCGCGCTTGCCGCGGAAGGGGCGGAGGTTGTTCTTGCTGCGCGCGGCAGAGAGGCGCTCTCTGAAACGGCGGATGAGATCGCCCGCTGTGGCGCGAGGGTCTTGGCCGTTGTTGTTGATCTCGCAAAGCCCGGTGGACCCGGGCGCCTGGTTCAAAAATCAATTAAGCATTTCGGACGAATTGATATCCTGGTCAACAACCTGGGCGGCCCGCTCCATTTCCTCCCCTTCCTGACGTTGACCGATGCCGATTGGCGCGCTACGTTGAACCTCGATCTGATGGTGGCGGTTCGAACCTGTCGTGAAGTGATTCCCTGGATGCAACGGGCGGGGGGGGGGAGGATTATCAACATTGCATCGATTGTCGGCGTCGAAGTGGATGAGAAGTTTCCCGATTTTTCCGTTGCGAAGGCGGCGCTGATCGCTTTCAGCAAATATCTGTCGATTGCGTTTGCGTCAGACAACATCCTGGTCAATGCCGTCTGTCCGGGGCCGGTCTGGACATCGTCGTGGGAGGCGGAGGCCGATAGTATGGCAAAACGAGAAGGGATTTCAGGAAGAGAGGCCGCCCAGCTCCTTCGAGAGCGCGCCGCCGCTGAAATTCCTTTAGGGAGGATGGGCGATCCTGCCGAAATTGGAAAGATGGTCGCGCTTCTTTCCTCTCCCAATCTGACATGGATGACCGGCGCCACCATCCGAATGGACGGCGGCAAGGTCAAAACAACTTTATAAAATTGTAAATAATATTGGAGGCCTCTTGGATTTTCTGCGCCGTATATTAAATTATATCCGTCCGCACCGGCGGCTGGCCTTACTGACCTTGTCGGCGGCGATGGTCTCGACCGTCATGGATTTAATCCCTCCCTGGTTGATCAAGATCGGCATTGACGAGGGGATTCGCTCCGGAGAGGCGACGCTCCTTCTTTTTCTGGTGATCATCATGGTGGCTGTTTACGCCTTAAAGGGGGTTTCAAATCGGGCCCGAATCCGGCTGAACAACACCTTTGAGCAGAAGGTGATCTTCGATATCAGAAGCCATGTCTATCAGGCGATCCAGCGGCTTTCGGTCTCCTATTTTGAGAACCGCGCAACGGGGGAGATCATGTCGAGGATCAACAATGACATCGAGAATCTGGAGCGGATCTTTATTGACGGAATCGAGCATCTGCTTATTGCGGCGCTCACCCTGATTGGAATTACGGCGGTCCTTTTTTCCATTCATTGGAAACTGGCGTTGGTTGCCATCTTGCCGATTCCGATCCTGGCGGTCTGCGCCATCTTGTTCACCCGCCGTGTGCACAACGCCTATAAGCGGCTTCGCCAACGTCTGGGCGACCTGAACAGTTATCTGCAGGATGCCCTTTCCGGTATACGGGAAACCATGATCTTCAATCGCCAGGATTACGAGGTGGCGCGTTTTGAGGGAAAAAGCAGGGCCTGTTGTGATGGGAGTCTTCAGGTGGCGTATCTCTGGGCAAACTATTCTCCCGGGATGGCTTTTCTGGCCTCGATGGGAACCGTGCTTGTTTTAGGGTTTGGGTCATTTCAGGTTTCATGGGGGATGATGACCGTTGGGGAATTGGTTGCCTTTTTATCTTATGCCGCCCTTTTCTATGCGCCGATTAATCAAATTCATAGCGTCAATCATATGCTACAGCATGCCATCGCCGCGGGAGAGCGGGTCTTTGAGTTGATTGACACAAGGCCGGAGGTGGCCGATCCGGAAGCCCCGATTCTCATCTCCGAGAAGTTGAAAGGGTTTGTCCGCTTCCATAAGGTCTCTTTTCACTATCGAGTTCACCCGGAAGAAAAGCAGAAGCGGGTGCTAAAGCAGATTGACTTTGAGTGCGCGCCTGGTGAGACCGTTGCCTTAGTCGGCGCGACCGGTAGCGGCAAGAGCACCATCGTTTCATTGCTGATGCGTTTGTATGATGTTCAGGAAGGGGTGATTACCATTGACGGGTACGATATTCGAAAGATGCGCCTTAACGCGCTTCGGGAGCAGATCGGCCTTGTTCGTCAGGAGCCGTTTCTCTTTAATGGGACGGTTCGTGAGAATATCGCCTATAGCGATCCCGGCGCGGAGGATGGGAAAATTATAACCGCGGCGCAGGCCGCCTGTGCCGACGATTTTATCCGTCAACTTCCGGAGGGGTACCAGACCTGGATTGGAGAGCGCGGCGTAAAACTGTCGATTGGTCAGAAACAGCGTCTTGCTATTGCCAGGGCGCTCCTAAAAGATCCGCCGATTATTATTTTTGATGAAGGGACCTCCAGCGTTGATGCCGAGACGGAGGGAAGCATTCAGGAGGCGATGAAAAACCTTTTTTCCCATCGGATGGCGTTGATCGTCGCCCATCGTCTCTCCTCGTTGCGAGGCGCCGATCGGATTTTGGTGGTTGCCGATGGTCTGATTGTTGAATCGGGAAGCCACGATCTCCTTATCCGTCAGAATGGCACTTATGCGGCCCTTGTCGAGGCGCAACTCCAATTATAGGGGCTCGCGTCGAGCCCTCCATTACCCCCCCAACGCCGCTTTGCGGCTGGCGGGTGGTCCATGGCAGGTCTACTTTTTTAAAATTGTCCGTGCCTCTCTGATGTTTTTCAGCAGGCGTCTGATTTTGATCCTGGCGAAGGGGGTGGGTGACGCATTTTGGACCGCGCAAAGCTCTTTTTCTTCCATGTCAGCCAGGTAGATAAAATAGTCTTTCTCAAGTCGCGTTAACAGTTGCCGACTGACCTTTTCGAAAATGTCGTCACCTAAGACGTGATCTACCAGCGACCGGTTCGCATGCCGAAACGCAAATGTCTCGACGACCTGTTTTTCATCGGGTGTCATTCGATTTTCCACCTCCGCCGAAATGGCCTTGATCCACTGCAAGCTCCTCTGCTAAAATACCTCTCTATTTTAGAGGGAGAGGGAAATGGATTCGCTTTTTTCAAAACAATCGGTTCCGATGTATGTGAACACCTGGGAGAGGATGAAAGGTGGCGAAGCGCTGATGGGAGAGAGCGAAATGATCGCCGAGGCAATGAAGGGGCATCCTGAATTTGATCCTTTTTGGCCTCGGGGCGAGAGTGTCTTTCAGCCTCAGGAAATTAACGGCTATATGGTCAACCCCCTTGTTCATACCGGACTCCACGTGGCCATCGAAAAGCAGCTTCAAAACCAAGAGCCCGAAGAGGTCGAAATTGCTTTTCAGGCCCTTCTTTCAAAGGGCATCACCCGCCATGAAGCGATCCATAAAATTGCTGGCATCTGGGGAGACCTCTACTTTCGTTCTGTCCGGCGTGGAGGCCCCTTAGACGAGGGCTCTTATGTTGAAGAACTTAAGCTCCTTACGGAGCGGTCAGGTTGAAATCCGCCTCATCCCACCCTGCGGCGATCAGCGCGACGACAGCCATTGATGGTTCGTAAATTCTAAAATTCGGATGAACGCCTCCCCCTTTTCCGAAGAGATAATCCTGCGGGTTCCCGGCAGATAAACTCCATTATATTCAAATGGTTGATCTGTGAAACTTTCAACCGATGAAAGCCCTCCTGTGGGAGAATAATAAAAAACGACGTATTTTGTCGTAAGGTATTTCCCGTCCGATGTGGCCATCGCATCTTCGATGTTAATCGTAAACCGCATCTTTCCCATATCGCGCGATACTTGTTGAATCCGGTCGTTGGCGATGCGGTATCTTGAATTCATCCCATCGCCGTGGATCAGAATTTGGCGGCCCAGGGGATGGTTGTCTCCCTCGGCGAACGTGAGGGGATATTTGCCATCGGCCTCCTCAAAGGGCCGGGAGGCGCGGTGAGTAGCCATCATCCCGATTTGGCTCTGGGCCCACTTGAGCAACCCTTCCTGGTCGGTCGGCACCTCTAATGTCACCTCCACCTCTTTTGGCGACCGAATGGTTGCCTTCCCTTTATATATTTCGCCATTGTTGTTTAAACGCAAGTCTGCGGCAAACCCAGGGAAATCAACTCCCCAGCGGGATGTTTTTTCATAGGCCCGCTTAAGCAATTCCCGTGCGGCCGTATCTCCCTGAACGGTCGTCTCACTTTGAGAACGTTGATGCAATTCCATAGAACTCCTCCTTAATTTGAAAATCGCATTATAAAGATAAATCCTAAAAGAGGAAAGACAAAAATTTCTTGATATTTCTGTTAAGTTTCGTATATGTTTGCACCTCTTAAAATTTGAGGAGGGACATACCGATGGGTATAAAACCGTTACAAGATTGGATATTGATTCAACCAGGTGAAGCCAGCGAACGAAGCGCGGGCGGAATCTTTATCCCTGATGTGGCACAGGAAAACCAGCAGGAGGGTGAGGTTATTGCCGTTGGCGAGGGAAAGTTTGTCGAGAAGAAGGATAAGAAGGGGAAGGTTATCGAAAAGAAGTTCGTCAAAACATCGCTTCGGGTAGGTGATAAGGTCCTTTATGAAAAATATGCTGAAAGAAAGATCAAGGTCAACAGCGAAGAATGGATCATGGTTCGTGAGGAAGACATCTTGGGTTATTTAAGTTAGTCTCTGTGACACCGATAGGCCACAATAGATAGATAAATTCAGTGGGAATATACCAATAAGTTGTGGGAGAATTTTAATTGACAAATGTAAATAAAAAGTTATAATTAAAGTGTTCCGTTGTAACTATGTTATTTGGGGAAGTGAATGGTAGTCTCTTTCGTTAGGGGTCTTGCCCTGTTTTTTCTAGTGGGTTTTATCTTTTCGGAGGCGCATGCCTTAAACTCCTTTGAGGTATCCGTCCAGGAAGGTAACGGGGAAGCTTCTTCCCCTGGTCATGTTTTTACCTTTGAAGTCCTTGAGGATGGGGCGCTTCGTCTGGATAAATCGGTGTCTGAAAGGGATCAGGCACTCCTCGCCCCAAAAGAAGTGGCCCCAAAAGAAATGATTCCTGATTCTGCTTTTTCCCCTGCCGCTGCGTTTGAGGGTGGGGGATTGCAGAATGAGATTGCTTATGATGTCCCGATTGAATTCAACAAAATGGTCATAGATTACATTCATTTTTTCCAGACGAAGATGAGGGATCGTTTTGAAACGTGGTTGGCCCGTTCGGGTCGGTATGTACCCCTCATGCAAGAGATACTTCGAAAAGAGCAGCTTCCCGAGGATCTGGTATTCCTGGTATTAATTGAAAGCGGTTTTGAACCCAAGGCCCTATCAAGGGCCAAGGCGGCGGGGCAGTGGCAGTTTATTAAGGGAACGGGTCGCAGATATGGATTGCAGATTGATCAGTGGATTGATGAAAGGCGGGATCCCGTTAAATCGACCGTCGCCGCGGCGCAGTATTTAAAATACCTCTACGAAATGTTTGGCTCCTGGCCCCTATCCATGGCGTCTTATAATGCGGGTGAGGGAAAGATTATGAGGGCATTGGCGAGGTCCAACGCGGAAAGCTTTTGGGATTTAAACGCAACAGGACATATACGGCCTGAAACCAAAAACTATGTGCCAAAGTTTATGGCGGCCACCATCATTGCGAAGGACCCAAAAAGATATGGTTTTTTTGTCGATTATCATCACCCGCTTCTCTATGATGAGGTGGAGGTTCCAAGGGCCACGTCGTTGAAGCTCATCGCAAAGGCGGCCCGTGTGCCTGTCGAAGCAGTCAAGGCGCTCAACCCGGAGCTTAAAAAAGAGATCACCCCGCCACATTACCTCCGCTCCCGCTATCTTCTAAAACTGCCTGTCGGGAAAAGGGAGGTTTTCTTGTCAAACTTTTTTACGGGCAGACGGGAGGAAGCGAGCGTCGGAGGCAACCGGATGCATCGTGTTGTAAGAGGCCAGACCATCAGTTCAATCTCCCGGATGTATGATGTAAGAATAGAAAGCCTTCTGAAGGCAAATAAGTTAAGAAGAAAATCGATGATTCGCGTGGGGCGTTTTCTGATTATCCCGTCTGAACCCGCTAAAAAGAAGGTGTAAATTACTCTCCCCTGTCGGGGAGGGGGATGGTGGAGGGGGTCCCCTTTAAAGAGGGTGAAGCTGGAATAAGAATAGCAAGACGGGCCATGGCCTCAATTCCCCATGGAGATTTTGGAAACGCCTCTGAAACCTCTTTATATGTTTTTATCGCCTCGTCCCGCTTCTTTGTTGTCTCAAGCGCGCGCGCCATTTCATAGCCCGCCTGATCTCTGTTTTTTGAGCCTTTCAGTTCATAGACCACGCGAAAATGGTTCAGTGCCGATGCGTGGTCTCCCTTCGTCTGTCGGAGATATCCCATTTTTAGATGAATGAGAGGCATCAACGCCTCCTTTGAGGAATGCGTATCAATCAGATGTTGATATTGTTTTTCAGCCAGGTCGTAGTCCTTCATTTCATAATAGATATTTCCAATTTCATACCGGGCGATCGGCGCGGTGGACGTGCGGGGGAACTTTTTTAGTATCTCGTCGTAGAGCGCCGCCGATTCCTTTAGCTGATCTGGCCTGTCGGTTTTTTTAGCGTCCGGCGTCTTGGCGCTATTTTCAAGAGGGGGCGGCAACTCATGAAAAAGGAGGGAGGCCTCCGATTCTAACGTCCATGCCCTCTCTTCGGTGCGATGATTCACGAACCAAAATATAAGATAGATCATCGCAAGCGCTGAGCCGAGGCCAATTCCGACCGCAATCCACCTTGCGTGGTGTTGAATTCTGTTGCGCCATGCCTCGGATTGAACCATGGGGGGCGCCTCTCTCTTGCGTATGCGGATTTTATAGGGCACGCTTCCTCTCGTAAAGAGCGCGTATCCTAATGAAAAGAGCGGGAAGTTGTCAACAGAGCGTATCTCCGTATCTGGATGCCGCCCAATCGGAACTACACGTTGGATTTTGATCCTTTAGTCTATCTATCGTCGTTGTACAATGCCTATCTTATTAAATTCGCAACCGAGCAGGGCCACCCTCTGTGTGATGTAGCATCAAGATTAACACCCTCTTATGAACATTTTTTCGATGATTGTCATTTTAACCCGGATTACATTAGAAAAAAAGCGGAAAAACCCCTCCTTTACAAGGGGAGGATTAGGAGGGGTTTAAAGATGCGATACCTACTCAAATTCCAAAGAACCAAATTATAGCCCACATTTTACATTTTCTCTATTGCGTAATC
>CAYJWQ010000037.1:0-15358 GCA_964373895.1 uncultured Nitrospirota bacterium | reverse complement strand
GGTTTTCTTTTCTGTTTTATATCGCGGTTTCTCACCTATCGTATGCAGAGGATAATCTGCCTGAAATTATTAAGGGCATTCAGCCGTCCGTGGTGGTCATTCTGACCTACAATCAAGACGGAACTCCGATGGGACAGGGAAGCGGCTTCTTCTTTGGCAAAACAGGGGATGTCATTACCAATTACCATGTGATTCAAGGGGCGTCCCGCGCCGAGGTTAGTGTGGTGGTGGATGTGGAGGTTACCGCAGGTGTTAGAATCCTCGGAAAGGCGTATCCCGTTACCGGCGTGGTGGCGGAGGATATAGCGGGGGACCTTATCCGTCTATCGATCGAGATTCCTCCAAGCGCCTTTCGCCCCTTGTCCGTCAGCGCGGCCATTCCGGAAGCAGGCGAAAAGATCGTTGTCATTGGAAACCCCCTGGGGCTTGAACAAACGGCTACCGATGGCATTGTCTCCCAGGTGAACGTGTAACCAGTCTGGCGCTTGGCAAGGGGCAGACCCTCTCTGCATGGGAATCGGGCAGAAACAAAGACCAGCTTGCCCGCGCGGAAGCGTTTTATTATGCGGGTCTGACGCATCTTTTAGCGGGAAGGTGTGAAGACGCCCTACAATCTTTCAAAAAGGCCGTTGAGCAAAACCCCCGTCACGCTGACGCTTATTTCCAAATTGGTTATTGTTATGGCGATCTTGGCCGCTATAACGATGAGGTTGAGGCGTATAGAATAACACCGTAGCGCGGGGTCTGGAGGGTTAAATCTTCCGGCTCCCAGAGGCGCTCTTCGCCAAAGATAAATCCGATCTCTTTGGCAATATGAAAAGATATTTCTCTCTCTTCCACCGATGTGTTGCTAAGAACCACGATTCCAGATTGAGGTTTTAATAACCGATAGGCATGCAGAAAAATCTCTTTTGGTCTAAGTTTTGAGAGGGGAAGCCCCCAGGCAAGGAGGGCCTCGATTGATACAAAGGGATTAAGCAGGAAGGCAAGATGCAGCGGCTGTCGCCAGGCAAGAAAATCAATCGGGTGATACTCGCCCTGTTGGATCTTTTTGGCAAAGTCATAGCCATAATCTGCCCGCGTATGGAAATCTGTAAACCGGCGATAGGCATCAATCTCAATGCCATGCACGACGGTTTGATATCCCAGAGATCGAAAATGGTGGTCAATCACCGGCGCCAGGGCGAAATTCCTGGCCCCAATATCGGCGGTGATCAAAGGGCCTTGGCCTAATGTCATTTGGGAGAGGGCGGAATCCCAGTTGAAAAGGGCTAAAAACTCCTTAAACTCACGCTGAATCTGGGCGTCAATCGCCTTGATCGGTTTTCCCTTAGAAAGACTCCTCCCCCACCGGATTTGTGATCTAAGATAAAAGTCGATCGTGTTTCTGATGTTCTGGAACCTCTCTTTTAGGTTCATCTCTTTGGGTCTGGTTTTAAGCTGCATTTAGAAAAACTTTTTGAGGTGCAAGACGCCTCTCCCTGCGGGTTGGTTATTGTAGATTATTGTAGATTATCGTTGTCTTTTTGTAAATTTCATGGTAGCTTTCATAGAGATAGTAAAATCTATCGTAGGGGAGGGCTTACGTGGATTTCGCGATATTCCTCGGTTTGCTTATTTCTCTCGGATCGATTTTAGGAGGGCAAGCCCTGGAGGGAGGGCACTGGCAGGGTCTTGTCCAGCTGACCGCTTTTCTGATCGTGATCGGTGGTTGTGTCGGGGCGGTCATTGTCCAATACACACTTCCCCAATTAATCGAAGGGGCAAAGGCCATATTGGGGGTGGTGAAGGCGGCGCCCGATCATTCCGTTCATTTTTTAGAGCAAATCCTTGAGTTTTCCAATGTGGTTCGAAAACAAGGGCTCTTGGCCCTGGAGAAGCAGGTAAAAGAGGTCCACGACCCTTTTTTCAGAAAAGGATTGCAGCTATTAATGGACGGAACCGAGCCAAGAACGCTGCGTGAGATTCTCGAGGTAGAGGTGGCGTTCGGTGAAGAACATGCCGAACTGGCGCCAAAGATATTGGATGCCGCGGGTGGGTATGCCCCGACGTATGGAATTATCGGCGCCGTGCTCGGCCTGATTCACGTGATGGAAAACCTCTCTGACCCAAGCAAGATCGGGTCAGGAATTGCGGTGGCCTTTGTCGCGACGGTGTATGGTCTGGTCTTTGCCAACCTGGTCTGTCTCCCTCTGTCCAATAAACTTAAACTGCGGTCAAAGCTGCATGGGATCAGCCAGCAGCTTGTGATTGAAGGGCTAATGTCGATGGCGGCGGGAGAGAACCCGCGTTTGACACAGGAGAAACTGGTCGGTTTCCTCTCCGAATCGCAGAAAAAGGTGGCCGAGGCCAAGCTGGGCAAGAAGAAATAGGATGGCCAAGAAGAAGAAACATCCTGAACATGAAAACCTGGAAAGATGGCTGATCTCTTATGCGGATTTCATTACCCTCCTGTTCGCCTTCTTTGTCGTCCTCTGGTCTCTTAGGACCGATAATCCCGTTGTTGTGAAAAAGGTGATTGAAGGGATCAGGGTCGCCTTCAAAATGCCCGTCTCCGAGATTTATGGCGCGCCCCCTGTTCGGATTACCGGCCAGAAGGTCGGCCCCGATTTAATTGATGTCGATCTGACCGGCGTGACGTTGATGAAAAAAATAGAGAAGATCATCAGCGAGCTTGATCCATCGAAGAATATCTCCGTGCATAAGGACCGGCGTGGTATTATTATCCGCGTCCCCGCCAGCATGGTCTTTGAGACAGGAAAGGCCGATATCTTGCCCGCGTTCCGGGCTATTCTTGATAAGACCGGTAAAATGTTGACGGAAATCCCGAACTGGGTGCAGTTCGAGGGACATACCGACAACATTCCGATAAAGACCTCCCAGTTTCCCTCCAATTGGGAGCTTTCGGCTGCCCGGGCATTGAGCATTCTCCGTTATTATGTCGAGCCAAAGACACTTCCACCCGATCGTCTTTCAATTGCGGGATACGGGGAGTATCTTCCGATCTCCCCCAACGATACCATCGAAGGGAGGCAGCAGAATCGACGTGTGGAAATTGTGATCCTTACCCCACAACAATCCCCGAAATCCCCTGAAAAACCTAAAACCGAGGAGCAAGGGGCAAAAGCGCCACAGACAACATCCAATACCACGCAAACATCTTCCCCTCCCGCCGCATCGCCTGCTTCAGCGCCACCGCCAGCTCCTCCCCAATAACCTCCCCAATAAGAGGAGTATCGGTATTTCCGAAAACCCTGTCAAGGCGCAATACGAACGATTTCCCTACCCCCCGATCAGCCTATTTGCCTTGCCGAAGAAGAGGCAGGCGATTAACCTGACTTATGAAAAGGGGACACAACTTGCCTTTGGCGAGGCGCGCTCCCACAATGGAATACGAATCCTGGTCGCGGGAGGAGGGACATTCGAGCCGATGGTGGTGGCAGCGGTCCACCCCAGGGCGGGGAAAATCGTTGCGGTTGATTTAAGCGAGGCATCTCTATCGCGTCTTCGGATGCGGATTGCATTTGCCAAACTTGCGCGTTTCTTTAGACCGCTTCCGAAAATTCAGTTGGTCTGCGCCGATCTTCATGAATGGGGCGATCAACCATTTGATTTTATCCTTGCCTCGAACATGCTTCAGACTGCGCCGGATCCGGCGGCGCTGCTCGGACGGCTTGCCAGTATGCTTGCGCCGGAGGGGATACTGCGCATGGTCACCTATCCGAAAGAGAGCCGGTTCTGGATTTATGAAACGTCAAAGTGGCTTCATCTGCAGGGGCTTCATCCCTCCTCGCCCCATTTGGTCAGAGCGTGTGACAGGGCGATTGGGATGCTTCCGGACAGGCATCCGATACGATCTTGCTTTGAAAGCCATCCCGAGACAAAAACGGCGGTTGGCCTTGTGGATGCCTTCTTTCATGCGTGTGATAATCCTTTAAGCCCGCTTCAATGGCGGGAGGCTTCTGCTGCGGCTGGTTTAACCCTTATTGGGGAGACCCAGACGGAAAGCTCGCGCTCCTCGTTTTTAGATGAAATTGTTCCGGAGGTTAGCCTGTTTGATCCCTGGCTTAAGCTTGAAATCTTAGACCTCTTGCATGAGCTTTGCGCGAAACCGATTCTTTGGTTTAGAAAGGGGAATCAAACGCCAAAAGTGGTCGCCCAGCAAGAAAAACGTTTTATGGGGAGGGAGAGGCTCTCTCTCTCTCCTCGTCCTGACACGATATCCCTTTCGAGGGGACAAACCCCGGAAGAAGTTGCGCAGCGATGTAAAGGCGCAAATCCCCCCATCCTCCTTCTACCCTCATGGCCCCGATGGAAGATTGCAGCCGGTTTAAGGCGGGCAGAGTCTCTATTGGAGGGATCGGGTGTCTCGCTTCCTGATGTTTGCCGCAGATTGGAAAAAGAGGTCGGCCCGCGGGTCTCCCCCCCCCCTCGCGAGCGAATTTTACCGGGTCTTGCCATTGTCGATTACCCATTAGGCGAGATGCGCTCCATCCCGGAGCCATGGAGCGATGGAGATTGGTCTCAATTGGAAATGATGACAGGCGACCGGTTTCAGATTTATAGAGAGGGGGGTGCTATCCCGGGCCGACACCTTGCCGAGCAGGCTGAATGGCTACAGGTTCGCTACGGCCCAGAAGAAAGCTTTATCCCCGTAGAGATAAAAAAGGTTGCGGCCCCTCCCGTATAGGAAATCTCTGCCTATCGCCATCGGCAGAAAACACCCCTTTTCCTCCGTTTTAATGAAAAACGCCTTATATTCACGCCAAAAACAGATGGCACGGCTATTGCTTAGTTATAGGGCGAGGTTTACTACTGGGCGAGGTGAAGCGATGAATGGAATTTGGCCGGTTCTCTCTGGGGCGTGGTTGCAGGAGAGGCGTCTTGAATCGTTGACCAACAATCTTGCGAATGTCAATACGAAGGGTTTTAAGAAAGACCGTGTTTTCTTTGAAAGTTTCAGCCCGCTTCAACGCGATTTTAAAACAGGAGATAAAACCTCGGTAGAGGCGACCCCCACTTTTAGCGTTTTTAGTCAGATTAAGACCGATTTTGCCCAGGGGGCGATGCGTGTGACGGACGAACCGCTTGATATTGCGGTTGAGGGAGATGGGTTTTTCGCGGTTCAAACCCCGCAAGGGGTTCGGTATACCCGCAATGGAAACTTCACATTGGATGCGCAGGGTCAGATTGTGACTCAAAACGGGTTTCCGGTTTTGGGAGACGGCGGCGCGATTATTCTTCCCCCGGGCAAAGTGAATGTCACAAGCAACGGGAAGGTATTTATTGATAAAGAAGAGGTGGCCACATTGTCTACGGTTGAATTTTCCGATCGGAACGGTCTTAAAAAGGTGGGCGATTCCCTTTTTGAGGTGGTTAGAGGCGCCGCGACCCCTTCAACCGAGATCCGGGTGCGTCAGGGGATGTTAGAGCAGTCGAATGTGAATCCGGTGGAAGAGATGGTCTTCATGATTAATGTCATGAGGTCGTATGAATCGGCCCAGAAGGCGATACAGACGGTCTCCGAGATTGCAGGGAAGAGCGCAAATGAGGTCGGACGGCTGGCTTAGCAAGACGCGGGAGCGAATTGAAATGATAATGGTGGAGGTTTTTCATGATTAAGGCGTTATCGATTGCAAGCACCGGCCTATCGGCCCAGCAGATGTCGGTTGAAGTGATTTCCAATAATCTGGCCAACGTCTCAACGGTCGGATTTAAGAAAAGCGCTCCGGAATTTCAGGATTTGCTCTATCAGACGTTAAAGGCGGCGGGGACCTCTACCGGGGTCGGGACGCTGCCGGTGGGGATGCAGATCGGTTCGGGGGTGAGACCGGTGTCGGTCCATCGGGAATTTAAGCAGGGGGATTTCCAGCAGACCCAGAACCCGCTTGACCTCGCCATTGAAGGAGATGGGTTTTTCCAGGTCGGTCTGCCAGACGGGTCGACGGCGTATACACGCGCTGGCGCATTGAAACTCGATAACGAAGGGAAAATCGTGACGGCGGAGGGGTTGCCGCTCATCCCGAACATTTCAATTCCGGCAGGCACCCAAACCATTACCATCGCCTTAAATGGGACGGTTTCTGTGGTGCAGGGGGGCCAAACGGTGCCAACGGTGATTGGCAACATTGAGCTCGCCCGTTTCTTAAATCCCGCGGGATTAAATAGCTTGGGGAAAAACCTGTTCCAGATCACCATTGCATCGGGAGAGGCGGTGACCGGGACGCCTGGATTGGAAGGGTTTGGGACGCTGCAACAAGGCTCTCTGGAAGGCTCCAATGTCGATATTGCCGCGGAGATGGTGAATATGATTATCGCGCAGCGGTCCTATGAGCTTAATTCAAAGGCGATTCAGACCAGCGATGAGATGTTATCCACAGCGAATAATCTGAAACGGTGATGAGAATGAGACGTCTACTTTACATCATGCTGATCTTAACTGAAATGGGTCCTTATGCGGCGATCGCTTCCGATTGCGGCGGGGCATGCGCTGATACGCCGCAAGTTGCCGTTCAGGTGAGCGAGGGACAGTCGTTTGGCCTCTCTGAAATGATGCTCATCAGCGGCGTCCGAACCTATGTGGCGCAACGTCTCTCGGTGAAAGAGTCGGAACTGAAGGTGAAATTAACCAATATGCCTTCGCTGGGAGGTTTTATCCTGCCGGAAGATATCCTTGAGGTAAAAGAAGGGGGTCAGGGCGGCCTGCTCGGTCGGTCGTCCTTTCTTGTTTCGATCAGGCGAGGTATTAAAACGGTTGCCTCGCAGTGGATAACCGCCGAGGTGCTGGTCCGACAGGAAGTGGTCTTGGCTGCCGCCTCTTTAAAAAGGCATCATCTGATTCACCGGAACGACCTTGCCCTTCAGGCAGTTTATCTCTCTCGGCCGATCGAGTTTTATGCCGCAACGCCAGAGGCCCTGGTGGGTAAAAGGATGATACGGTCGGTTGATCAAGGGGCTCCTATCTCAATGGATATCGTTGAGGAGGCGCCTCTTATTTATAAAGGAGATCGCGTCTCCCTCCTGATTAACGAAGATGGGTTTAGTATATCAACAATGGGGCTTGCAAAAGAGGACGGTTTTCCGGGCCAGCAGATCGCGGTGATGAATCTCGATTCCAAAAAGGTGGTATACGGCAATGTGCAGGATGCGGCGACGGTGAAAATCACATTAAGATAACCCTTAATTTAGAATAGACGGATGATGAAGATGAATAGAAACATTTTAATACTAATGTGTGGGGTGGCCCTGTCTGGTTGTGGAGGCCCCGCCAAGGAGATGAAGATTGAATATCCCCCTGCCTACCACTACCAACAGGGAGGGGACATTCGGACGGAAGGCTCTCTCTGGACCGAAAATCAATCCTTGTCGCTGTTTTTTGCGGATACCAAGGCAAGCCGTGTCGGCGATACGGTCACGGTGCGTATTGTGGAAAATGCAAAGGGAGCCAAAGATGCGAAGACCAAGACGGGGCGATCGTCAAAGCTTGATGCGAAAGCGGGCACCGGCTTTGCCAAGTCGCTTGCCGGCTTCTCTGGGGAAGTCTCAAATGAGGCCGATGGCGCAGGTTCCACCAGCCGAAGCGGCGCGTTGACGGCGGACCTGACCGCCGTTGTAACCTCCGTTTTCCCGAATGGGAACATGGCGATCGAGGGGCGTCGTGAGGTGGTCATCAACAACGAGAAGGAGTTTATTTCGGTAAGCGGCATTATCCGGCCGTCCGATATCGGGGCGAAGAATACGGTGCTCTCTAATGTGATTTCCGATGCGAAGATTGAGTATGCCGGTCTGGGGAATCTTAGTGACAAACAGGGCCCAGGTTGGCTGGTGCGGATTTTCGATTGGGTCTGGCCATTTTGATAATGAAAGGAAAGCAATGAGGTCCATCAGTCTGGTTATAAGAGGCGTCATCGTCGGTTTGATACTCTTTTTTTCACTCGCATTGCCTGCGTATGCCGTCAGAATCAAAGACATCGCGACGATTCAGGGGGTTCGCGCCAACGATTTAATCGGGTATGGCCTGGTGATCGGGCTGAATGGAACAGGCGATAAGACCGGCACCACGTTTACCATCCAGAGCCTCTCCAGCATGCTAACGAAGATGGGGCTTTCGGCGGATCCCAGCACCGTTAAAGTAAAGAATGTGGCCGGGGTGATTGTGACCGCCAAACTTCCTCCCTTTATGAAACCCGGGATGAATGTTGATGTGCTGGTTTCATCTTTAGGGGATGCAACGAGCCTACAGGGGGGAACGTTGTTGTTAACGCCGTTGAAAGGGGCCGACCAACAGGTTTATGCGGTGGCGCAAGGGCCGATCTCCATCGGCGGGTTTGCCGGCGGGAAAGAAGGAGATACGGTTCAGAAAAATCACCCGACCGTAGGGAAAATTGCCGGAGGAGGACTGATTGAGCGGGAAGTGGGGTTGACGTTTTCCGGAAAAGATTCGGTGACTATTTTAATGAGGCAGCAGGATTTTACCACCGTGATGCGGGTATCACAGGCGATCAATACAAAGTTGGGCGAAGAAGCGGTGGCCGTTCCGATCGATTCTGGAACGGTGAAAGTAAAAGTGCCGGATCAATATAAAGGGCGGGTGGTAGAACTGATGGCGGCGATTGAAGATTTGAATGTCCTGGTCGATCATGCGGCCAAAGTCGTGGTCAATGAGCGAACGGGAACGATTGTGATGGGCGATAAGGTTCGGATATCCGACATTGCCATCTCGCATGGCAACTTAACGATCCGGGTGAAAACCGAAGAGCAGGTCTCCCAGCCGCCAGCCTTCTCTACCAAGGGAGAGACCAAGGTGGTTCCGAAGGTGGAGACGACGGTGGAAGAAGAAAAGGCCAATCTGATCCTTCTTCAAAGCGGCGCCACCATCGGCGAACTGGTACGGGGTTTAAATGCCATAGGCGTATCGCCAAGGGACCTCATTTCGATCCTTCAGGTGATCAAGGCCGCAGGGGCCTTACAATCAGAATTGGAGATCATATAATGGAATCTTCTCTGTCCATCGGTATACCAGGGATAAAAGGGGCCGCCATGCAGCCGACGGATGATCTAAAAAGGCTTAAAGAGTCGGCCGAATCGTTTGAATCCTTTTTTATCTATTCGCTTTTGAAAGAAATGAGAAAGAGTATTCCGGAAGGGGGGCTCTTGGATTCGGGTGTGGGAAAAGAGGTCTATCAATATATGTTTGATGAGGCGATTGCAAAGAAAATGTCCGAAGCGGGGGGCATTGGGTTGTCAAAAATGCTGATTCAAACCTATGAAAAAGGGGATGGTCCGTCAGCTAAAGCTTTTAGTGTAATCGGCCGATAAATAAGATCGAGTGAATATGGCCGATTCACGAAGTATACAAGATATGGAGAAAAGACAATGAAAATACCATCAGATGACTCAATCCGAACCTACCTTCAAGGGATTAAAGAAACCGAGAAGGGTGGGGCTGCCAGGAATGTAAGGAAAAGCAGCGCTTCCAGGTCTGACAGCGTGGAGATTTCCGGAACGGCAAAAGATTATCAATATGTGTATCAACGGGTTACGTCGGTTCCCGATGTCCGTTCAGAGCGTATCGCTGAAGTTCAGCAGAAGATAAGAGATGATCGCGATTACGTCCAAAGTGAGAGGGTTGCCGATAAAATGATTCGGTCCCTTCTTTTGGAAGCGGTTCTATAAAGGGTAAGTTTTACAGAGGTTTTAGCAAGGAGAATCGGCCATGGTTGCTCCGTCTGTACCGCAGTATGAAGACCGTCTTGTCACCTCCAATGCGGTAGATGCATCTCTTATTCAAATCACCGCCACACTCGAAGATATGGTGAAGCTGCACCAGCAGTTTCTTGGTCTCCTGCAGCGCGAAAAAGCGCTCATGATTGATGGAGACGTCAACCTCCTGATCCGATGCCTTAGCGAGAAAGAGGGTCTGCTCGGGCGGTTGAGTCAGTTGGACATAAAGCGGCAGGACGAGCTGGCGGTTTTGGGTAAGCTGTATAATTTAGCCGATCAACCGTTAAGCCTACCACATCTTGTGGCCATCGTTGCCGAGCCATACCATAGTAAACTTCACTCTTGTCATCTGCGTCTTTCGGCCTTATCGGCGAGTATTAAAGAAATCAATGAGGTGAATGCCCTTATTGTAGAGCGGACCTTACAGCAGGTTGTAACCCTGATCGGTCTCATTAAACATTTGGCGTTGCCAGTTTCGACCTATCAGGCGAGTGGTTTTTTAACCGACTTTCCCGTTTCCGGGAAAACGATTGGAAGGGGATAGCGATGTCAACCCTGTCGGGAATATTCAATAGCGGGAAATCGGCCCTTTTTTCCAATCAGCGGGCACTGACGGTGACAGGTCAGAATATTGCCAACGTCAACACGGCCGGCTATAACCGCCAGGAGGTTCTTTTTGAGCCGACGGAGCCCCTCAATGAGCGGCCGGGTCAGCTCGGAACAGGAGTCCGTATCCGTGAGATTCGCCGCACGTTAAACAAGTTTGTTGATAATCAGGTGACGGTAGGAAAGACGAATATGGGGAAGATTGAGGCGGATCAGACCACCCTGGCACGTGTGGAGACCACTTTTAACGATTCAGAAGGGACGGGAATGAACCGGTCGTTGACCGATTTATTTGGGGCGCTGCAAGACATTTCAAATAACCCCCAGGGCCGGGGCGAACGGGTGCTCCTGATAGAGCGGTCCAAAAATCTTGTCTTAAAATTCGCCACGACCAACAACCAGCTTCAAGAGGTTCGGAAAAGCCTAAACAGCGAGCTTGCTGGAATCATGAATGATGTCAACCAGAGCGCCGTCCAAATTGCGGATTTAAACGCCCAGATTGGCCTTGGGGAATCGGGTGGACAGACAGCCAACGATCTTCGGGATCAGCGGGGGAGACTCGTCAATAGTCTGGCGGAGAAGATGGATGTCACGTCGTTTGAAGATACCAACGGGCAGTTGACCGTTTTGATCGGCGGGGGGAGGCCTTTGGTGGAGTCGACCCGGGTTTCAAAACTTAGCGGCCTTGCGAATCCAGATAATGCCGGGTTTTTAAAAGTGATGTTTGATCCAGGAACGGGATCTACGGCCGATATCACCTCTTCTATCGCAGGCGGACGTCTGAAGGGTTTAATCGATCAGCGCGATAACGTCTTGCCCGGTTTTATTAACCAGCTCGATCAACTGGCGGCGGGAACCATTAATGAAATCAACCAGCAACATAAACTGGGGTTTGGATTAGACGGGTCTACCGGAACCGATCTTTTCTCCCCTTTGGCCCCAACGGTTACGCAATCCGGGAATAATTCCGGTTCCGCAACGGTTACGGCCGCAATCACAACCCCCGCAAGCTTAACCTTGCAACCTTATGAATTAAAATTCTCTGGTGGTACCTATACACTCAAGAACACTACGACGGGGGCCTCTTCCTCTGGCGCGTCAACCATTGCCCTGGAAGGGCTTACAGTGACCATGAGCGGGTCTGTGGTGGAAGGAGATACCTTTTTTGTGAGTGCGCACAAAGATTTCTCTAAGAATATATCGGTCGCAATCACCGATCCAAACAAAATTGCGGCGGCCTCCGCATCGGCATTAACCGGAACGGTCACGACAACGGCGGGCGCGACTGCGGTGACCGGCACGGGGACTTCATTCGCTACGCAACTTAAAGCGGGAGATACGATTGTTGTAGGAACGGATGTCTATAAGATAGCCTCCATTGCCTCGGATACGGCGCTTACTTTAACCGGTGGCGCGGCGGTAACCGTTGCGGGAAGCGCCGCCTCCCGTGTCCAAATCCCGGGAGACAATACCAATGCCACGACCCTGGCGCGGTTGCAGGATAAGGCGATCACCCCTCTGGGCGGGACGACGATCCAGGACTTTTATTCAGGTTTTACCGGCGAAATCGGTTCCCGGTCCCAGGCGGCCCGGAGAAGATTCGACGCGGAAGAGGTGATACAGCGCCAGATCGGTAATCTGCGGGAGGGAATATCGGGTGTTTCGATTGATGAAGAGATGACCAATTTAATAAGGTTTCAGAGGGCATTTGAGGCCTCCGCGCGGCTCATTACCACGACAGATGAGCTGTTTCAAACCATTTTGGCCATGAAGCGTTGAAATTAAAGATGAAGCGTTAAAATAAATAGGAATAAACCATGCGCGTTTCAGAGAAAATGCTTTTCCAGGATTCCACCAACAGCTTGAATCGAAGTTTGGAGAAGATTGTCCGCCTTCAGGATAACCTCAATACCTTTAAGAGGGTGAACAAACCATCAGATGATCCAGTGGTGTCCGCGCAGATCCTGCGCTTTGGCGTCCTGACCGATCAGGTGGACCAATATGTCCGGAACGCAGACTCCGCGCAGTCCTTCCTGGAGGCGGGTGAAGCGACGTTAACCGGCGCGAGCAAACTGATGATTGATATTCAGGCCCTTACAACCGGGTCGCTTTCAGCCGCATCCAACGCGTCAACGCGTAAGATCGCCGCCAATCATATAGACCAGAACATTCAGGAAATGCGTCGAATTGCCAACACCAATTTTCAAGGTCAGTTCATCTTTGCGGGGACGCGAAACAGCACGCAACCTTTCAGCGCCGTCCCCTCTTTAACCGCTTTGACCGGCACGGTGACGGCCACAGCCGGGTCAACGGCTGTGGCAGGAGTCGGGACATCGTTTACGACACAACTTAAGGTCGGTGATGCCATTGTGGTCGGAGCCAATACGTATCAGGTGGCCTCTATTGCCTCGAACACCTCTCTTGCCATCACATCTAACGCCGTTGCGACTGTGGGGGGGAGCGCATTTAGTAAAGCGGAGTTTTACGGTGGCGACAGCAATACGATCCAGTCCGAAGTGGGGCCTGCGACGCAGGTGCAACGTAACCTTACCGGAAACAGCGTGTTTGGAAACGTTTCGGGGGGGGTGGATATCTTTGCAACCTTAAATGCCTTGCAGACGGCGTTGCTGAACAATGATCAGGCTGGAATCCAGTCCGCGATTCCCTTGCTGGAGAAGGGGCGCAACCAGATTGCAGAGGGTAGAGCGGCCATTGGAGGTCGAATCAACCGACTGGACACGACTCGAAGCGAGCTGAAAGACACCTCGTTGGCGGTGGCCAAATTGAAATCAGAGCGGGAAGATGCCGATCTTGCGGATGTTGTGACGAATCTCTCGATCCAACAGGCGGTTTTTCAAGCGGTGCGAGAATCAACGGCGCGATTAATGCGAACAACCTTGCAAGATTTTTTAAGATAATTCTGTTAGGCGGTTACGCCTACGAGCCATGGAGGGCAGATTGCTGGTCCTAACAAGGAAGTTGGGTGAGGGAATTGCGGTTGGTGATGATATCCGTGTGGTGGTGGTGGAAATTCGGGGAAATCAGGTGCGATTGGGAATCAAGGCGCCTCCCGAAATGTCGGTCTACCGCGAAGAGGTATGGGTGAAAATCGTGTCAGAGAATAGGCTTGCGGCTGATTTTCGTCCGGATCAATTACAGAAGATATTAAAAAGGGGTGTTGTGCCACGGCAAGCCCCTAAGAAAAAGGGGGGGACAGTTCTATGAGCATTACAATAAAGAGCACAAAACTTGGGGAAATATCGATGGAAGAAGATCAGATCATCGCCATGCCGGAAGGCATACCCGGTTTCCGCCATGTCGGCAGCTATGCCTTGGTCGGTAACGATAAGGGACATCCTTTCCTTTGGTTTCAAGCGATGGATGACCCAGACCTCGCCTTTGTGGTGACCGATCCCGCCGTCTTCTGGCCAGATTACAGACCTGCGATGCCATCTGAAGATTTAATTGAGCTTGAGTTGCTTGATTCCTCGCTGATGGCCGTCCTGGTGATTGTTACGATTCCAGGCGAGGATATCACGACATGGACGGCCAATCTGATGGCGCCGCTTCTGATTAATACCAGAACCCGAAAGGGGAAGCAGGTGGTTTTATACGATTCTGACTATACGCACAGGGAACCGCTGGCGGTTGCCACCATCGGGGCATAGAAACCGTCTGCTTTTTAGGGGATGATTGGCTTTATTTAATAGGAAGTTACAGTTTCCATACCGATCAATGCAGTTGAAATGGGCCAGGTATGGAGTGGCAGGGCGTGCCCGTTTCAAAGGGAAGTAACGATGAAAAGTAACAGTAAACCCATTTGGGCAAGGAAGCCCGACGGCAGAGAGAGATTAGCCTCCTCTTTGCTGGTCATTCATTCAAGGAGGATAAAATGGCTGTTGTAGCAAACACAAACATATCGTCACTGATTGCCTCGCGAAACGTGGGGCAGACGGTGACAGGTTTTTCCCGGTCGGTGAATAAACTATCGACCGGTCTAAGAATCGCGGTGGCGGCGGATGATGCGGCCGGTCTGGCTGTGTCTGAAGGCCTGCGGGCCGTTTTTACATCCCTTGATGTGGCCGCTCGGAACGCAGCGGACGGTATCAGCGTGACGCAGATCGCAGAAGGGGGTATGCAAGAGGTCAGTAACGTCTTAAAAAGGATGAAGGCATTGGCGACGCAGGCCGCAACTGGCGTGCTCACCTCTGGTCAACGTTCAAATATTCAGAGCGAGTTTGGACAACTCCAATCTGAAATTACACGTATTGCCAGCGCGGTGACATTCCAGGGGAACACGCTGTTGAATGGGTCTGTCACCAACCTGGTTATTCAGGTCGGAACGGTCAGCAGTGATACCCTGAAGATTGACCTTACGACAGCGAAGGTGGATAACCTCACGTCAGCCGTTTCTACCACCAATGTCAGTAGCCAGACAGGTGCGCAGGCGGCATTGGGTATCATCGACTCGGATGTTTCGAGGGTCGCGGATGCCCGGGCGACGGTTGCATCGGTTCAGAACCGCTTGGATTCAACGATTGCCAACATCAGGATCATGTCAGAGAACAACAAGGCTTCAGAATCGAGGGTAAGAGACCTTGATTTTGCGGAAGAGTTCTCCATGTTCTCCAAACTGCAGGTCCTGCAGCAGGCGGGTGTGTCTGTTTTGGCCCAGGCCAATACACTCACACAGGCAGTGCTGGGACTGCTTAGGTAAGGCGCGTTTTAGCAGCATTAGGTGGGGGCTACGGTCCCCACCGAATGCGCCATCGAAATGGAGAACACATGGTTGATGTTGGATCAGTACAGCTTAAGGAGTTTGTAAATCTTGCTCCCCAGGCTCCACGGGAAAAAGAGGTCGCCTACACGCAGGGGAAGGCGCCTGCGCAACGCGTTAAGGCCCAACCGCTTTCCAGCGTTTATATTTTGCCGGTAGAGGGGGTTTCTGTTTCGTTTTCGGTTCGTCAGGGGAGCGAGGCGGCGAAGGTTTTGCAGGATAAGATAGCGATGTTGACGAAGGATATAGAGG
>CAYJWQ010000036.1:14020-16072 GCA_964373895.1 uncultured Nitrospirota bacterium | reverse complement strand
GAAACAGGGGAGGGTATTCTTTTGCCTCTTGACATCGCCCGCTAATGGGTGACCCCATAGGTCTATTAAGTTAGTTTTACGATTAAGCTTTCTCATTTGGGTAATCTATATCACTGGGGGTCGTTCACCCAGAGGGAGTTACGTCTTTATAGGTAGTCCCATGGTTTCTCCATAGCCGCAAGTTTATCTCATTAACAGTAAGCGGCTGTGCAATATAATGCCCCTGTGCCGCATCGCATTCCATCTCTTTTAATTGTTCCAGCGTTTCTCCATCTTCCACCCCTTCTGCAACGGTCTGTAAATCCAGGGTGTGTGCCATCGCAATGATCGATCGGACCAGCGCTGCCACTTTTGGGGTTCGGCCGATCTCCCGGACAAAAGAGTGATCGATCTTGATGCGATCGATGGGGAGGCTGGCAAGATATCCCAGAGAAGAGTATCCCGTGCCAAAGTCATCCAGGCAAAGGTGGACACCTATATGTTTTAGCTGGTGGAGTGTGTTCTGGGCAGATGCGATGTTTTCAATGAGCGCGCTTTCTGTAAGTTCCAACTCAATCCGAGATGGATGCAGGCCCATGTTCCGGATGATTTCGGCAAGATGGCCTGGCGTGTCGAAGTAGCTCAAGTTCCTAACCGATAAATTGAGTGCCATGTCGATATTAAAGCCGGCCTCCTGCCATGTTTTATATTGGCCCAATGCGATGCGAAACGTCTCAAGCATGAGATTATGGATTAACGTGGTCTTTTCCGCAAGCAAGACAAAGTGGCGTGGCAATAAAACACCATAATGGGGGTGCTGCCATCGGATGAGCGCTTCGACCCCTCTCATCTGGTTTGTTTTAAGATCAATCTGTGGCTGATACACCATGAATAATTCGCTGTTATCAATGGCATACCCCAGCCGTCCCAACAAGGCAAGTTTTCTACGGCTCTGGGAATAGCATTCAGGCGTATAAACCAGATATTCCCTTTTTTCTTCCCTGGCAGCGGACAAGGCCAGATACGCCTGATGAATGAGACTTTTAGGTGTTGTGGCATGTTCAGGGGAAGAGGCAATGCCCATATGCACTCTGGTTACCACAGGAAGATGATCAATTCTTAAGGGGCCTTCCATGCCCGTTAGGAGATCGGATGCTATTTTTGAGAGGTCTTTTGTCTGGGTTAAGGGTAAAACGACGCCAAAGTCATCCCCTCCCAACCTGGCGACGAATGCAGATGTGGCCTGTGCAAGACGCTGTGCCATCTTTTTAATGAGGAGGTCCCCCTTTTTATTATGCCCCAAGGCTTGGTCAATCTCCCTTATATTATCTATCCCAATAAGAAAAAGGACAACGTTTCTGCCGTGGGGAAACTCTGAAAACATTAATTCTTCTAGATGTTTTTCCAGTAGGGCTCGGTTGGGAAGGTCAGTGAGAATGTCATAGAACGCCATCATCTCAAGTTGCTTCTTTGCCCCAAGCAGTTGAGTCCGATGCGCCGCCTCGTCAAGACTTCGCTTAACGATGGGAGGAAGCCATTTTAAATTCTCCTTCATCACGTAATACGAAGCCCCATTTTTTATTGTCTCAAGCAGTTGATCTTCGCTAAAACTATCTGATATGAAGATAAATGGCGTCATCGGAGAGGCCACTTGGGAAATCTTAAGGGCCGATATCCCATCAAAACCGTCACGGGTGTAATGAAAAAATATAAGATCAAAAGAGTCTTTCTTAATCGCATCCTGAAAGTCCGTCTTTGTTTCAACCCGAACACCGTGGCAGATGATCCCTGCCGCTTCAAGCACCTTGAGAACACCATCCATGTCTTTCTGGTTCTCTTCCAGGTAGAGAATTTTTAGCGGCAATTTCATCTGATGAACCTCCCTTCCTTACTTTCTCTTTTAGAAAGAGTTTGATTCTCCCAAAGACACGTGATTTTAGCAAGCATGAGGAGGGTTTCCACATCTCCCTGGCGTGAAGGATTGGCAATCAAGAAAAGGTGTCTCCCAGGTTGGTACTCCCAGGAGGGGCGTACAGAACCTGAAGGCGATCTTCTTGGATCATTGCGAGCAGG
>CAYJWQ010000036.1:0-13920 GCA_964373895.1 uncultured Nitrospirota bacterium | reverse complement strand
CCCAGGAGGGGCGTACAGAACCTGAAGGCGATCTTCTTGGATCATTGCGAGCAGGTGGGGTCAAATCTTTACTCTTGACTTTAGCGTGGTATCGAGTTCCCGGGAGCTTTACTAAAGGGTCAAGAGTAAAGATTTGACCCCATAGGCCTATGTTACGAGGAAAAGGCCACGACCTATGAAGCCCACGTGAGCAAGGGGTTCACCACGCTCCGGCCGAACCACTACTCGGGCCCGGCGGATGAGACCGAGCGCGACTTCCGGACGCCGATTGAAAATAAGCTTGACATCCCAAAGATGCTTTTCGGAGGCTTCAAGAAGTGCCTTCGAAAGCCTATGAAGTTCGATTCGGACTCGGAGCGGCGATTTGCTGCGGTTTTGGAGAACGATCCGCTTGTTTTGAAATGGCTCAGACCCACACGCGGGGGCATCCGCATCTTTCTTCGAGGAGACGCCGTCTACGAACCGGATTTCGTGGTCGAAACGGAAGCCGAAAAGTTCGTCTGCGAGACAAAGCCGCCAACGAGATGGAGGACAGCGCGGTTCTGGCCAAGGCCCATGCGGCGGAATGGTGCAGACACGCCACGGAGCACGAGCACAGGCACGGCGAAAAATCGTGGACATACCTGTTGATCCCCCATAATGTCATTACGGACAACAAGACCCTGAAGGGTCTGGCCGCGTCATACACCTTCCAAGGGAAAGGGGACTGATATGATCGATCAATTGGCGCTCGGATATTAAATTATGGGATAATACGTAAACTGGAAGAATCAGGAATTTCGGATAAAAAGACTTTGAGCCGTATTGTAAAGACAGACTCCAACGTTGATCCCATGGCCGCTGATGAAAAGCCTCCCATTAACCTGCAGCCTGCTCTAACGCCCAACCCCTCTGTTCCTTATGACCTTGTCTTCTTTGGAATTTTGATGATCTCATCGGGGTTTATGGATCTCTATATCATTATCGCAAACCCGGAATACAGCCTCCCCATTTTTGGAATGAAGTTTATCGGGTGGGGAGGCTGGTTTGTGAAACTGATCGCTCCGCCCATTCATTTTATCTCCGGCTACGGCGCTATTTTAGGCCGCAAGTGGGCATACAGACTCATGATGTATTACTCCTTTTACGGGCTGATCAATGCGACCGTCAACCGACTGGTTTTGCCAGGCCCCCACCGGATTCGGACCATTTTTCTCGCAGGCACCCTGTTCTTTATAGGCTATCTTTATATGCGTCGGAGACAATTTCGGACGTAAATTAAAAACCATAAATCTCGCCCAGTTTTTCCTTTAGGCCATCGACAAAATAGGAGGGGTTGAGCGGCTCACCGGTCACACGGCGGATCAGATCGTCACTCGAATAATGTCTCCCAAAACAGTGGATTTTCCCATTCAGCCAGCTCTTTAAGATTGTAAGGCGACCCTGTTCGATATCGGTTGTAAGAGACGGGATATCCCTCTTTGCCTGATTTAGGAATTGCGCCGCATACAGATTGCCGAGGGTATAAGTCGGAAAATAGCCGAAAGAGCCGCCTGCCCAGTGGATATCCTGTAGCGCCCCATCGGCATCGGAATCCGGAATAACGCCAAGGCAGGCCCTCATCTTTTCGTTCCAGACCAGAGGGATGTCCTCTACAGGCAAATCATCTTCCATCAACGCCCGTTCTATCTCAAACCGAATCATGATATGAAGGTTATAGGTCAACTCATCGGCCTCTACGCGAATCAGTGAGGGACGAACCCGATTGATTGCGCCATAGAATGCCTCAAGACCGACCTCTTCCAGCGTTCCGGGGAATATCTCCTTTAAGATCGGATAAAAGTATTTCCAAAAAGGTCTGGATCGTCCGATTCCATTTTCCCAAAGTCGTGATTGGCTTTCATGAATGCCGAGTGAGAGGGCCTCTCCGAGGGGTGTGCCAAAATATTCTGGGCTCAATCCCTGGTCATAGAGGGCATGTCCCCCTTCATGCAGGGCGCTAAAGAGAGAGGAGAGGAGGTTATGCTCATCCACCCTGGTTGTAATCCGAACATCGGTGGGATGAAACGATGTGGTAAAAGGATGGGCCGAGAGATCTTGCCGGCCACAAAGGAAAGAGTATCCCATCGTCTCCAGAACTCTTTTTCCAAACGCCAACTGCTGCTTCGCCGGCCAGAACCTATGGAGAAAATCTTCTCGTGGGGCGGCCGGCGCGCGTTGAATCTTCTCAAGAAGCGTAAGGAGTTCTCTTTTCAGCGTGGCAAAGAGCGGGACAATTCGTGTTACGGTCATCCCAGGTTCGTAATGATCGATCAGGGCATCGTAGGGAGATGACTGGTAGGTCAGTAACGCTGCCTCCTCCTTCTTAAGCGAAATGATTGATTTGAGATGGGGCGCAAAATGAAGGAAATCACTTTTCTCCTGCGCCTCGGCCCACACCTGCTGCGCGATCGATGTGGCCTTGGCCTCTCTTTTGACAAACTCGGTTGGGAGCCTTACTGCCTTGTTGTAATCACGGAAAACCTCTCTTAATAAGGCACGCGAAGGATCGTCCCACCCTTCATCTTTTGGCGCCCCGGTTTTGATATCAAGCCACCGCGATAGAAGACGTTGCATTTGAGATCCGGTCCTCTTTTGATGGGCCATCCCTTCGAGCGCCGCCAACTGTTCCGCGCGAGCCTCTCCACCTCCCTTTGGCATATACGTCTCCTGGTCCCAGGAAAGAAGAGAGACGGCGCTATGGATATGTTGGACTTCACAAAGAAAGACAATGAGCGGTCTTAAATCTTTTAATGTCTTCATTGTAGCGGCCCCAGTGAGATTTTTAGTATTGTAGTCATAAGGAGGCGAGGGAAACAAACTCGCCTTCTCGTCATCACGATGTTATAGTTAGAATGGACTGGGGAAGCCAAAAGAGGGCGTTTGATGCACAGGTCGCTTCGCATATTGATCGTGAGCCATTCCGACGACGATGTCGCGCTCATTATTCGAGAGTTGCATCGCAATGGGTATGAGCCAACGTATGAACGTGTTGAGACAGCCGCCGTTATGACGCAGGCGCTCGCCAAAAAGATATGGGACGTTATTATTGCCTGCGACACCCTGCCGCATCTTGGCATCTCTTCCGGATTAAAACTTTGGAAAAATAGCGGACTGGATATTCCCTTTATTGTCATTTCAGAGGCTTCTTCCGAGGAAATCGCCGTGGCTTCCATGAAGGCAGGGGCGCTCGATTGTATTTTGAAAGGAAACCTGGCCCGATTGGCCCCCGCCATCGAGCGGGAATTAGGCGTTGTGGAGCAACGACAGTACCAAACACGGATGGAGGGAACGGTCCGGCATTTCTATTATTACGATCCCTTGACAGACCTCCCCAACCTGACCCTCCTTAAAGAGCAGCTTCAGAAAACCATTATAACGGCACAGCATGAAAACCGGTCCATCGCTTTGCTGATGATCGACCTAAACCGATTCAGGGAGATTACCGAAACCTTTGGCCACCATCACGGGGATCTTCTTTTGAAAGAAATCGGGCCACGTATCAGAGGCATCCTTCGCGAATCTGATCTGATCGGACGATTGGGAGGGGATAAGTTTGCCGTCCTGCTTCCTATGGCCGGGGTTGAGGCCGCCACACAATTAACCCATGCCCTGCTAAGAGCGATGGAGACCCCTTTTCTTGTAGAAGGGGTTCACCTCTATATTGGGGCAAGCATCGGAATCGCCATTTTTCCTGATCATGCAGAGTATACAGATCTGCTCATCCGGCGGGCGGATATTGCAATGTATGCCGCGAAAAAAAATGACCAAGGGTACGCCCTATACACCACTGATATGGATCGCGCAAATCCAAAGCGGCTCACGTTGGCAAGCGATCTGAAACACGCCATCCGCAAAGAAGAGCTATTTCTTCTCTACCAGCCAAAGATAGAACTCAAAACAGGCATCATCGGCGGCGTGGAGGCGCTGGTGCGCTGGCAGCATCCCCTGCGGGGTGTCATCCCGCCAGGCGAGTTCATTCCGCTGGCTGAACGAAGCGGGTTGATCAACCCCCTGACCCTCTGGGTCCTGGGCGAGGCCATCAGCCAATGTCATGTATGCCGCCAGGTCGGGCAGAAGATTGTTGTGGCCGTTAACCTGTCGGTCAGAAACTTGAAAGACCCGAAAATTGTAGAAAACACCTTAAATCTGCTTAAAACACATGCGGTACCTCCAAAATATCTTAAACTGGAAATAACCGAATCGACGCTGATGGAAGACCCAAGGCGCTCTTTGGAGATCATTACACGTCTTAAAGACATGGGAGTGCGCATCTCGATTGACGACTTTGGAACCGGGTACTCATCGCTTAGTTATCTTAAGAAACTCCCTGCTGATGAGATCAAGATTGACAAATCGTTTGTCATGGATATGGATAAGGAAGGGATCGTTATTGTCCGTTCCACCATCGACCTGGCCCATAATCTTGGCATGAAAGTCGTCGCGGAAGGGGTCGAGAATCGTGATCTCATGGATCAATTAGCCGGCTTAGGCTGTGACGAGGGACAAGGGAACTATATAAGCCCTCCCCTCTCATCTGATGAGCTGCCCTTATGGTTAATCGATGCCGCCCCCAAAAACGCCAAAACGATCTGGCGGACGGCCCTTTAAAACGAGGGCATCAGCGCAAGGTCATCAGATAGAAAGATGGGGAGGGATTTTCACCTTTTTCTTTTGCGCCGTCTCTACGGCGATAGGATAGCCGGCATCCAAATGGCGCGCAATGCCAATGCCTGGGTCCGCGGTCAGCACGTTTCGCAGGCGTTTCTCCCGCTCCTTTGAACCGTCAGCAACAATGACCATCCCCGCATGGAGGGCGTTCCCTATTCCCACTCCCCCGCCCTGATGAAACGATACCCAGGATGCGCCGCAGACCGCATTGAGGGCAAAGTTTAGGAGAGGCCAATCGGCAACCGCATCCGAACCATCGGCCATTCCCTCGGTCTCGCGATAAGGAGAGGCGACCGAACCACAATCAAGATGATCACGGCCAATCACAATCGGCGCCAAAATCTCTTTGCGACGGATCAGGTCGTTGATCACACACCCGAACTTGGCGCGATCGCCATATCCCAGCCAGCAGATGCGCGCCGGAAGACCGGTGAAAGGGATTTTCTCTTTGGCCATCCGTATCCATCGTTTCAGGGAAGGCTCTTTCGGGAAGGTGGCAATCAACGCCCGGTCGAGCCGATCAATATCTCTGGGGTCTCCGGAGAGGGCCGCCCATCGAAAAGGCCCCTTCCCCTGACAAAAAAGGGGACGGATGTAAGCGGGGACAAATCCTGGATACCTAAACGCGCCGTCCGTTTTTTTTATATCAACCCCTGCGAGAAACGCCTGCCCCCTAAGATTGTTTCCGTAATCGAACGCAACCGCTCCCTGCGATTGCATCTGTAGAATCGCCGTCACGTGAGCAGCGATGGTGTCCAGAGACCTCTTGCGATACGCGTCCGGTTCGCTCTCCCGCAGATGATCCAATCTGGCGAGATCGCCGATCGGCACATACGAAAGAAGGTCATGGGCAGGGGTCTGATCGGTCACGATATCCGGAATTTTGCCCCTTCGGACCAATTCCGGATAGACATGGCCGGCATTCCCGACCAGGCCGACGGATAACGGGCGCCCTTCCCTTGTTGCCGCCTCCACCCATTGAAGCGCTTCATTGAGGTCGTAAGACATTTTATCGCAAAAACCCTCCTGTCTCTTTCTTTCAATACGCTCCGCCCGCACCTCGACATTAAGCATTACCGCTTCATTCATCGTGGCAGAGAGCGGCTGGGCCCCGCTCATGCCGCCCATTCCAGCGGTCAGAATCCATTTTCCCCGCAATGAATCAGCATGAAACGCCTCTCGCGCCACAGAGGCAAAGGTCTCATAGGTCCCCTGCACTATTCCCTGTGTTCCGATATAGATCCAGCTCCCTGCCGTCATCTGGCCGTACATCATCAATCCCATCTGATCCAGCCGGTCAAACTCAGCGGGGGTCGCCCAGGCCGGCACCAGATTGCTGTTGGCGATAATGACGCGCGGGGCTTCTCTGCCTGTTCGGGCGATATACACCGGCTTGCCCGATTGAATGCAAAGGGTTTCATCGGACCTTAAATTGCGAAGGGCGGCCACGATCCGATGATATTCCTTCCAGTTTCTTGCCGCGCGCCCTGCCCCGCCATAGACAATCAGATTCTTCCAGTCCACGGCGACACGATCATCCAGATTGTTCATGAGCATCCTAAGGGCGGCTTCAGCGTCCCACGTCTTGCAGGAACGTCTCCTCCCCACGGGCGGACGAATCACGCCGGAGGGACGCAAGGCCTCATACATCGGCCGCATGGCTTTCTCCTTTTTGAAAACCGATGACCTTTTTCTTTAACAGATGCCGCATGGCAACACCGGCCAAAAAATGGAGGATTAACGCAGCCGCCAGGCGCGCGGTTCGGTCGTCCTGATCGTAATGGGGGTTCATCTCCATGATGTCCAGATAGGCCGCCTTGGGATGACGCCCAAAGGCGTAGGCGGCCGATGTCACTTCTTCCGGATAAAGACCCTCCGGAGATGGGGCGGAGACGCCCGGCGCGTACGCCTGGGCGATGCAATCAAGATCAATAGAGCAGAAGACCTTTTGGGTATCGCGCCCCGCAATGTCGAGCGCCTTCTCCATGGCCGAACCGATTCCGATTCTTCGGACTTCAGACAACGAGAAAATCCTTGCCCGCTTTGCGCAGAGATAGTCAAAATGCCCCTTGGCGTTGACTAAGCCGTTCGATCCGATTTCCACAAAACGATCGCCCCGCACCGCATCAATATTCTCTAAGATATTCCGAAAGGGGGTCCCGCTGGTCATCATGCCATCTATTGCCTCCCTGACATCGAAATGGGCATCCAGGGCAATCCCTCCCATCGGGTCTGTTGTTTGACCGGCAAGACCCCGCACGCCTCCAAAGGTCAGATCATGTCCGCCCCCCAAGACGACGGGAATCGCCCCGCGGGAAAGGATGGCCCCCACGGCCTCCGCCAGACGCTGGTGGGTCTTCTCGCTGGACGCCTCATCCACAACGACATCTCCAAAATCAACGATCGTAAGGAGGGAGAGATCCACCTGCAGCTCAAAATTATATGCCGTTCCATATCGAGAAAGTTGGCGCCGAATCGCATCAGGCCCTAATGCCGCACCGGCCCTCCCCCCTCCGCAAACCACACCCAGATCGGAAGGAACACCGAGGAGGCCGACCTGCACCGGCTGGCCGTGATCGTCCTGAACAAGGTGCCGAATACGTAAATCGGCCCTCCCTTTTGGCTCTTCATAAATCTTAACAGCCGAAGGCCGCGTATGAGGAATCATCTTTTTCTGGCGGTGATCACAAAGTTGAAACCGAAGCGGCAAAAGGGATAGAGGCCGGATAACGCAAGGTCCAGCTTCCCGATGGCAAGGGCCAGCCTCCCCATCGGCGTCCGATTCCCTTTTTCCAGAAGATACCGATCGGGAATCAATGAGGCAAAGATATTATGCCCGCGGCAGGAGAGAACCTCTAATCCGTTTGATTCCAAGAGGCCGGTCAGCTCCCGATACGTGAAGGTCTTAAACCGCATTCCCTCCCAGACGCGCGTGGCATGGCCGATCCCCTTCGCCCGTATCGCATCGGCTAATTCCAACGGATGATAAAAAATGCCGAAATTCCATTTTGTGTCGGCCTCCAACGTCACAATCGCCCCAGTCTTCGACACACGCGCTATTTCGGAGACGGCGAGATCATATCCCTCGACGATATGGCTTAAGACATCCCCGTAGGATATGACAAAATCAAAGGAGCCGTCTTCAAAGGGGAGTTTGCAGGCGTTGGCAACCTTCAAGGTCACATTGGCGTATGACTTGCACCGATCGCGTGCCACCTCAATCAGCTCTTTGGAAAGATCAATCCCCACCACCTCGTCTGCATGCGGGGCAAGACGGGCCGATTGAAGACCGCTTCCGCAGCCGACATCCAGAATGCATTGATAGCGGACGCCCCTGGTTAATTCGCAAAGATAGCGATCATACAGAAGATAGCTGTTGATCAGAAAAGGGGTCTCACTGACCAGGTCGTCAAATCCCTTGCCCCAATGATCGTAAACCGCCGCGATGGTCTTATGCTGCAATTCTGACACGGTTTCACCCTCCACGCATTCTTACTTACGGTTACTCCTTTTTTGGTTTCACCGGTTTTGTTTTCATACGACATTCCGGCCGGATAAAAGAGAAACTTCGCGCCCGGTCATGAATCGTCGACAGTTGTTCTTTCGAAAGCCATTGGGATAATTTTTGGTTTTCTTGATTTTGACTGGTGTGGGAGACGGTTGTGTTATCGGTGCAGATAGCGACAGGGATTCCGTATTCCAAAAAGGTGAGGATCGGATGGGGCGCGCCAAAGGCAACGGCGCCGGTCTGATAGTTGGAGGTAAAACAACACTCCACTAAGACCTTGTCTTTTGCCAGGCGGCGCAGCAGGGACTTGTCTTTGACGGCCGAGCAACCGTGCCCAATCCGATGGGCGCCAAGGACGTCCACTGCCTCCCAAATCGCTTCCGGTCCCTCATCCTCTCCCGCATGAATGGTCAATCCTAATTCCCCCATACGGGCCACTTCAAACGCCTCTTTAAACAGTCTTGCGGGAGTTCCTCTTTCCGCGCCGGCCACATCAAAACCGATCACACCCGTCCGCTCGTGAAACTGCTGCGCCTCGGAAACCGCCTGGCGGGCAAGGATTCTGGCAATATGAGGGCCTTGCTGCCGCATCGCAATCACAATCAGGCCCATCTCGATAGGATATTGCTTCTTGGCGCGGTTCATCCCCGTTAGGATTGCGCTAATCGTCTGACGCAGGGTCAAACCGGCATAGGTATGTATGATCGGGGCATATCGAAGTTCCAACAGGGTTACGCGGTTTCGGTAGGCCTCTTCCACAATCGCCACAACGACACGCGAGATATTCTCATAAAACTGCGTGATCCACTGGGGATAATGGAATTTGTCGAGATATCTAAGGAGCGCCCCCTCTTCCCCCTCCTGCAAAACGAGGAGACGTTCCATCTCACGCTTCGTGGCAACGGGATGAAGGCCGTGCTGCTTCATCAGCTTCCAAGTCATATTAACGGGAATGGACCCATCCACATGCTGGTGGAGCTCTACCTTTTTTATTTGAGTTAGATCGGAATGGATGTCCTTCATTAGATGTCTCTAATAGGTTGTTGAAAAATTTGTTTTCTATACAGGCTGTTCAAAAAGCTCCAGATGCGAGGCCGCAGGGACAGAGGAGACCGCAACGTACTTTAAAGGTACGTGAGGATATCCGAGGGACCGAGAACAAAGCAGATGGACTTTTTCAATAGCCTGCTAGACAGGCTGGTCTGTCTCCTCCCAGTATTTATAGGCCAGCCACGGGTCCCACATAGCGCCTGTGGCCGACATGACGGCATCGACCCCCAGATTAAAATAATCTCGGATATGTTGGGTCGTCATCACGCCTCCCACGCCAATCACCGAGAAATCATATCTTTCTTTGCGCACAAGGTCTACCACCCTTGTCGCCTGGGCCATGGCGCATTGCCGTATGGCCGCCCCGCAGACGCCGGCGATACGTCTTCCCTCCCCCGGCAGGGCGGGCGCTCCATTTTGACTGATCACTGCGAAAGGCAAGGTATTGATCCCAGAGACGCCATTTACATAAGGGGCATTGGCCGCCAATACGTCCGCCAGACATTGTGGGTTGGCAATATAACCAATCTTAATCATCAATGGGGTTGCGCCGATCGCTAACTTCACAGACTTGGAAATCTTAGACGATAGAAGAGAATCGGTGTGCACGGACCCCTCTTTGGTCACCACATTCGGACAGGAAAGATTAATTTCGACAATGTGGGCCCCCGCTTCCTTCGCAAGCGTTGCCCCCCTGGCATAATCGTCTGCAAGATCGCGCTCCCCAGGCGTCCCAACAACACTCACAATTAAGAGCTGTCCTTCACCCAAGACCCCTCTTGCTTGCTCTATGTCTTCCTGCCAGATTTTAGGGTCGCGCGAAGGCATTCCAAATGAGTTGGTAATGCTCACCTCCTCGACATGTAAAGGAGAATCGTCGGCGACCACTAATGGTTTTCCAAAATCACCCTCTTTGATCTGGCCAGCCACTTTCAGAAACATACAATTGGGATTGGGATGGCTTGGCATCGCCCGGGTGCGCACGGTTTTATAAACGGGAAGATCAAAACCGAGCGCCGCATACGCCTTAATCCAACGGGAGTTAAGGAGCGGTCCCGCTGGAATACCCAGGAGGGAATTAACCTCAAATCCCAGAAACTTCCGTTTTTGTATCCGTGGCCGCGGGGGGGCTTTTTCTTTGATAAAAGGCCCTTCTTTGTAATTATCTTCATAAGAACGATCAATGTCATATGCAGGGGTTAAGTTCGGCATCGCTCATCCGATAACAAAAAGCCCAGAGAACCTGGGCTGTTGGGAAAAATTTTAAGTGGCGCATCACGCCACGGATTTGCCCTCAAATACGTTTATCCAGGAGAAGCCCCACCGCTCCCCCTGTATGGCCAGGAGGTGGGAGCTGGCCTGAAAATTCAACCCGGGTGACCCCGCCCGTTGAATACGCTTCGCCTGTTTTAGGATCAACGGCATATCCATAACCGACGGTCAGCGAGCGAATGCTCCTTCCCTCCACCAGGGCCTGTGCCAGCGCGGCATTCACATGCTCCATCTCATGTCCGATCACCGCGAGGGCAGCATGCGGGGCGCTCAAATAGGCGGCGGACGAAAAAGAGACCCCGCCGTCATTTGAGACATCCTGATAGGCGCGGGTCGCTAAATCTTTCAGCGGGAGGGCTCCAACCCCTGATTTATTGGCCAATCCCCCTTTTTCTTTCTCCGCCTTGGATGTCTGATCTTTTGTATCATCCTGTACCGCCGACTGACTCGCCTTCCCCTCCGCATTCTGCATAAACGCCTGCGCGGCAGCGACGGCCCCCCCCTCCACTAAACTTGCAGCCTGACGCAAAGAAGCCTCCGCCTCCCGGAGGCTCTGCCCCGTTAAGGTCCCTTTTGACTTGCCAACCGAAATGAGGCCAGCGATTCTCGATAATTGGGCCTCGGCAGATCGTTTCTCCACCTCCTGTTGTGCCGCTTGTTTGTCGAAAGACCGTTTCTCTTCTGATCGGTTTGCTGTCTGCGCTTCGAGATATGATTGCCGCGGCGCATAAGATAGATTGCTCGCCGGGATTGATTGGATTTCCACGTTCCGCCTTTGAAACAGTGCAGAAACGATCAGACCTTCTCAATTACCAACTTATAATGTCCACTTGGGGTTTGCGTTAACGCCAGAACCTTATGCCCTTCCCCTTGAACACTTTTTGGGACATTGCGCATCGGTTCTCCGTCATCAATCACCACTTCGAGCAGTTGCCCTGGATCCATCTCCTCCAACTGAAGTTTTGTCTTTACAAAATTCATGGGGCAGGCAACACCCGAAAGATCAAGACGCATGTCCACCTTTTTCTCCAGGCTCATGGTTACTCCATTTTTCTCCGGAGACGCTCTCTTCCGTAATTTCATGTTGGCATCCAATTGATCATACGCCTCTGTACATTCGCAAACAAAAAGGTCGGCCTCTCGAAGAAAATCTGTCATCGATTCTTCTGTGAGATCCATTTGAGCCCATTTACCCAAATCTTCCGTAAAATTCTCAAACCGCTCTGAAACAAAGCCCTGCTCCACCAATTTGTACTGGAACTCCTTTAAAATCTCTTCCTCATGGGGAGAATCAACGCCAAATGGGATCAAAAGGGCGCGGCAGCAGACCACAATTCCGTTTCGAATCAGACTGACCGACTCGGCATATTGCCTCCGTTCCAGATGCCACTTTGCCTCTTCCAGAGAAGAAGGCCCCCTTCGAAGATAATTCTCCATTAGGTCAATCATCGTTCCCGCGCATTCCCCTGGACCAAGATCCTCAAGATCAAAATCTTTGTCCGCCTTATAATCCCGGTAATCTTCCGGGGCCTCCTCCGGAGAGGGAATACTTGTAAACTTCGCGAGTTGATGGCAAATCGCATCGCGGCCATACCGCTCGACGAACTGGTTAAAGTCCTCATCACCCAATCGGTTTTCCCGAAACAGATGAATCGTCTCCATCACCGCGGCAGGCGTGTTTTTTGCGGGCAACTTCAATTTTGACGATCCGATTACCGAGCGATCCGCGCTGACGACCCCTCCCAAATGGAGCTGATAATGCGGGACTAATTTTCCACTGATCTTTTTGGCAACGCCATGAAGGCCGATGCCCGCAATATGGTGATGGGCGCAGGAGTTGGGACATCCGGAGATTCGAATACGCAGCCCTTTTATATCCTCATAATCGTGTAGATTCTTTGAGAACTCCGCTACAATCTCTTCCCCCAATCCCATTGAAGAGGTCAATCCCAACTGACAACTGTCTGTTCCGGGACAGGCGATGACATCCACAACCCGCTCCGCCCCGCTCCCCGCCAACCCGTATTTCTCAAGGGCGACATACAGATCTGGCAACGCTTCCTGACGAACCCGACGCAGCATGAAATTTTGTTGGTGGGTCGCACAAATCTCCCCAGGAGAGAATCGATCAACGATGTCAGCCAACCCACGAAGTTGCAGCGCGGTAATGTCCCCCACCACTAATTTTACATGAACCGTGCAGACCCCTTCCTCCCTCTGGGGAAGGACGTTTGTCCGAAACCACCGGACATATTCAGCGTTTCCACTTTCTGGGACAGGAGAGGAGTAACCATTGATACCGGCGCTCGGAAGGACCTTTAAGACCGTCGGGACCGGAGATTCCACGGGAGGATAGATTTCTCCCCTCTCTTTTAAAAGGCGACGTTCCTCCGAAACCTTATTTTTGAATTGTTCGATTCCCCACTTCTCGACGATAAACTTCATCCTCGCTTTGCTTCGGGTCTTTCGATCTCCATGGGCATCGAAGATTTTTAAAATGGCCTCACAGGTTGGAAGAAGCTCGGAGCATGGGAGGAAGTCCGTATAGAGTTTAGCCAGTTTGGGGCTTGATCCCAATCCTCCTCCCACAAATACCTTAAACCCATACTCTGCGACACCCTGCAGGTCCCGACTGGTTGCGATGAAACCAATGTCATGGACTGTTGCAAACCCGCATTCGCTCCTGCACCCCGAAAAGGAAATTTTAAATTTCCGCGGCAAATCCTGATTGATCGGATTCCTCAAGAGGTGAGACGCAACCATTTTTGCGTAGGGGGTCACGTCAAACAATTCTGTGGGGCAGATACCGGCAAGATGACAGGCGGTCACATTTCTGACCGTGTTGCCGCAGGCCTCCCGGGTGGTTAGACCCGATTGGGCAAGCCGATACAGCACAGCGGTAATATCATGAAGTTTGACAAAATGGAATTGCACATCCTGGCGGGTTGTGACATGTCCCTTCCCCGTCGAATAGTGCTCAGCAATATCCGCAAGCGTTCGGAGTTTTTCCGAATTAAGCGTCCCAGACGGAATCTTGACGCGAACCATTTGAACCCCTTTCTGCCGCTGTCCATAGACCCCATTCTGCAACCGAAATCGCTTAAACTTCTCTTCAGGGATCTCCCTCCCCTCAAGGCGGGCGATTTGCCGTCCAAAATTCTCTATTTCCTGGGTTATCTCTTCCGGAAGTTCCGTCTGATTCATGCCAATCCCATTTTCTCTAACGCGACGAAGTCGCAACGGGGACTCACGTCGTCCCCTCTAACGCTCGCATCCGCTCGCTGGTTCAATCACCCGCACTCTCTCCCACACTTCCGCGCAAATGGCATAGAAGTTACACACAAAAAACCAAACTACCGCCAGTTTAGTTTACAACAAATATTTACAAACAAGCAACTTTC
>CAYJWQ010000035.1:0-16336 GCA_964373895.1 uncultured Nitrospirota bacterium | reverse complement strand
TATGGTGTGTGACTCTCCCTTTAAGAGTCAGGGACAATCGTATGACTGGAAATCCTGCGTTATTTTAGGTAGGCATGTGACACTCGATCAGGGAACTGGCTGCGTTCATACCGCGCCCGGTCACGGGATAGAAGACTACATCGTCGGTCGTGAATATGATTTGCCTCCCTTCGCGCCTGTGGATCATAAAGGAAGGTTTACGGAAGAAATTCATCTGGCTGTTTCTGGATGGAAAGGGATAAATATCTTCAAGGCAAACGAGTCCATTATAGAGCGACTCTCCGAAACAGGAACCCTTGTCAAAGAGGAGACCCTCACCCACGCTTACCCACACTGCTGGCGCTGTAAGAATCCGGTTTTCTTTCGCGCGACAGAACAGTGGTTTGTCTCGATGGAAAACACGAACCTGCGGAAACGCGCGTTAGCCGAGATTGAACAGGTTCAATGGATTCCGAAATGGGGGAGAGATCGGATGATTGGCGCAGTGTCCAACCGGCCCGATTGGTGCCTCTCCCGTCAGCGCGACTGGGGGGTGCCAATTGTCGCCTTCACCTGCACTGGTTGTAAAGAGCTTCTTTTGTCTAAAGCGATTATTGACCATGTTGCCGATCAGATGGAAACGGAAGGTTCCGACGTATGGTTTTCAAAATCGGCAAAAGAGCTTCTTCCTGAAAGGACAACATGCCGGCACTGTGGTGATTCTGCGTTTGAAAAGGAGGACGATATCCTGGATGTCTGGTTTGAGTCGGGCGTTTCCCATGCGGCGGTGCTAAAGCCCCGCGCCGATTCCGATTTGAAATGGCCCGCCGATCTCTATCTGGAAGGTTCCGATCAGCACCGGGGCTGGTTTCAAAGCAGTCTGCTCGCTTCCCTTGAAACCGATCAGTCCACCGATCAACAGGCACCTTATAAGGCGGTTCTCACCCACGGGTTCACAGTGGATGGCGAGGGGAAGAAGATGTCCAAATCGGTGGGCAACGTGATGGCGCCACAAGAAGTGACCGACCGCTACGGCGCCGAAATCTTGCGCCTCTGGGTGGCCGCAACCGATTTTCGGGACGATGTCCGAATCTCCGAATCCATCCTGCAACAGTTAGTCGAGGCGTATCGCAAAATCCGCAACACCTGCCGATTCCTGTTGGCCAATTTATACGACGCTGATGCCGGCAATCTCTCTGAAGGAGATCTGCTGGAGATCGATCGGTGGGCGCTTCATCGTCTTTCTCTGTTGAATGAAAAAGTGCAACGTGCCTACCAGGCGTTTGAATTTCACATGATCTTTCATGCGCTGAATCATTTTTGCGCCGTGGATCTCTCCGCTTTTTATCTGGACATCATCAAGGACCGGCTTTACGCGTCAGCCGCATCCTCTCGGGAGAGGCGGGCGGCGCAGGCCGTCCTAAAAGAGGTCCTGTCTGCCCTGGCCCGCCTGATGGCCCCTATCCTCTCATTCACCGCGGAGGAGATATGGCGCTCTCTTCCGCCGGGCTTAAAGTCGACCGCTTCTGTTCATCTGACGACGTTTCCCAATCTTAAGAAAGGGGATCCTGATCTGGATGTGGCGTGGGCACAATTGATTGGGGTTCGCGAAGAGGTGGCGCGTGTTTTGGAAGAGGCGCGAAAAGGGAAGAAGATAGGCCATTCCCTTGAGGCATCGCTCACCCTTTTTGCCAAGCCCCCTTTATTTTCCCTCCTCAAAGGGAAGGAGACATTTCTTCCGACCCTTTTTATCGTTTCTCAAGTCGACTTGCTTCCCTGGACTGAACGGTCGGAGATCGGTCCTCAAGTGACGCGGGAAGGGCTTGCGATTGACGTATCACCCGCGCGGGGGCAAAAGTGCGAACGGTGCTGGTGGTACCAAGAGAGTGTGGGCGAGTCGGAGTTGCACCCGACCCTCTGTCGGCGGTGTGTGGGAGTGATCGTTGGCCCAAAATAGATGGATTCTTTTATCCTTTACGGGAGGCGGGATCCTTTTTCTTGATCAAATGAGCAAATTTTATGTGCAGAAATTTCTTACATTGCACGAATCGCTGCCGATGATTCCCTCTTTTTTCTCGCTGACCTATATACGCAACCCGGGCGCCGCCTTTGGCCTCTTCGCAAACCAGTCCCTTGCGTTTCGCTCGATCTTTTTCTTTAGCGTCTCTTCCGTCGCCCTTGTGCTGCTCCTTTTATTCTTTCTTCAGGCCTCCGGAGAGGATACATTCAGTCTTGTCGGGCTCTCCCTTCTTTTTGGAGGGGCCGTTGGAAACCTGATAGATCGAGTGCGCTTTGGCGAGGTGGTGGACTTTCTTGATTTTTATGTGGGCGAGTTTCACTGGCCGGCATTTAACGTGGCCGATTCGGCCATTACCGTTGGCGCCTCATTCTTGATTTTAAGCGCCATGAAGAAAACCCTGTCAGGTTCAAGGCCCCAATCTCTCTAACAGGATATTGGAAAACCCTTTTTCAGAGGCAGGCTGTTCAAAAAGTTCCAGATGCGAGGCCGCAGGGACCGAGGAGGCCGGAGCGTACGAATCAAGTACGTGAGGATTTCCGAGGGACCGAGAACGACGCAAATGGACTTTTTCAACAGCCTGCTAACAGAATGATCTCCTATCCCCCATCTCCCCTTTCCGTCTCATCCTGTCACGATCGGCACGATCGAATTGATCTCTATCTGATCAAACGCGGCCTTCTCTTTTCGCGTTCGCGCATCCAAAAACTAATTGAGGAGGAGCAGATACAGGTCAACGGACGCCCCATCAAGCCAAGTTATCGGGTGCGCAAGGGGGATCAGATTGACTTCTGCGTTCCCAGGCCGACGCCCCTGGAGTTGGCGCCGGAAAATATTCCGCTCGAGGTTTTGTTTGAGGATGCGCATCTCCTGGTCGTCAACAAAACGGCGGGGATGGTGGTGCATCCGGCCCCGGGACACAGAAGCGGGACGCTGGTGCACGCCCTGCTGTATCATTGCAAAGATATGTCAGGAATAGGAGGGCGCGAGCGGCCGGGGATTGTCCACCGGTTGGACAAAGAAACCTCCGGCGTGATGGTGGTCGCCAAGACCGATCTCGCACACCAGGCCCTCTCAAAGCAGTTTAAACAGCATTCGATCGAACGGACGTATCTTGCCGTTGTCTGCGGGGTTTTACCGAAAAAGTCTGGAAAGGTGGTTTTGCCGATTGGCCGAGATCGCGTGGATCGTAAAAAGATTTCCGCAAGAACGGCCAAACCCCGCGAGGCCACCACCCACTTTGTGGTGAAGGAACGCTTTACGATTGCCACCTTGCTTTCGGTCTATCCTCAAACAGGCAGAACCCACCAGATTCGGGTGCACATGGCCCACTTGGGACATCCGGTGGTCGGCGATAAATGTTATGGGGGAAAGGCGGCGCGGTCGTTTGAAATGGAGATAGGGCGTCAGATGCTTCATGCCGAAAAGCTTGGATTTATCCACCCCACGCGGGGCGATCGGATGACCTTTTCCTCCCCGCCTCCAGAAGACATGCGGGGCCTTTTGGATCGGCTTCGCCTGCGAGGATAACAAAGATGGCGTTTATCCCAGTGGCAACGATTGATGAGATTCCTGAAGGAGGAGGCAAATGTATTGAGGTGGGGGGCAGAGAAATCGCCCTGTTTTGTATGGGCGGTCATTTTTATGCCACATCCAATGTTTGCCCTCACCAGGGCGGCCCCCTGGCAGAAGGGAAAATCGAGGGGGAGATGGTCGTCTGTCCCTGGCATCAATGGCGGTTTAATATCAAGACCGGCGTCTCCTTCGCCAGCCCCAAACTTAAAATTGAGATCTACCCGGTCAGACGAGAAGGCAACCAGATTATGATTGCTATTCCGGAATAACCACAGGCTTCAAATCCGTCTACGCAAAGCGGCTCCCTTCCATCCGGATTGAGAAATCCCAAGATTTCTGGAAGATTCTTCCAAAAGTCCATTTGATTTGCTACGGACATAAGGTTTTAAAGAAAATCTGTTTTTCCACAAGCGCTCGGCTTAACCGGAGATGAGATCCCGATACATGCGCGACCTTGAAAGTAATCATCTAAGTGGGCTATAATACACCAGAATTTTCACAAGGAGGGGCCCACGTTTGCCGCAAAGCGATTTCCTTTTACCCCTGCGTCTCAAAATCGATGAAATTGACCTGAAGTTGTTGGCGCTTCTAAATGATCGCGCCCGTCTCGTTGGAGAAATTGGGGAGATTAAGAGAGATAAAAAGACCGAGTTCTATACCCCTCTGCGCGAACAGGAGATTTATGATCGTCTGGCGCAACTGAATTTAGGCCCATTCTCCAACGATGCCGTGCGAAACATTTTCCGCGAAATTATCTCTGCCTCTCTTGCGTTGGAAGGGCCGGTCAAGGTCGCCTATCTGGGGCCAAGAGCGACCTTTACCCATCTTGCCTGTATGCGGCGCTTTGGCGCTTCCGTGTCCGATTTTCCGGTGAACAGCATCAAAGAGGTTTTTGATGAGGTCGAGCGAGGACGGGCCGATTTTGGCGTGGTGCCGGTTGAAAACTCGACTGAAGGGGTTGTGAATCATACCCTCGATCTGTTTGTGGACTCTCCCTTAAAGATTTTTGGAGAGGTGTTGGTGGAGGTGTCCCATCATTTGCTTGCCAGAGGGGATCAGATCGAGGCGCTTGACCGCATTTATTCACATCCGCATGCGATTGCGCAGTGTAAAAATTTTCTGGAGGCACAATTGCCCAAGGTGCCGGTTTCGGAGGTCTCCAGCACGGCGCGGGCCGCCGAACTTGCGGCGGAGGACCCTTCGGTTGGGGCGATCGCATCGGAATTGGCCGCCAAACTCTATCATCTGGTCATTCTTAGACGACGGATCGAAGACCATATCCACAATCTGACCCGATTCCTGGTGATCTCTAAGAAATCCCCTGAAAGGAGCGGCGCCGATAAGACCTCTGTCCTCTGCTCGATTCGCGACAGACCGGGGGCGTTGTATAAGATGCTTTCCCCGTTTTCGGATCAGAAAATCAATCTGACGAAGATTGAATCGCGTCCCTCCAAGAAAAAGGCGTGGGAATATCTTTTTTACATCGATCTTGCCGGGCATCTTATGGATGAAGGGATAAAATGTGCGCTGGACCAGTTAAGGGCGGAGGCGGTTTTTTTGAAGGTGTTGGGTTCCTACCCGGTGGCGGAGGCCGTAAAAGAAACAGGAGAGGCATGATTGCCGTAAGCGAGGACATTGCCGCGATCTCCCCTTATATTCCTGGGAAACCGCTGGAAACATTAGAACGCGAGATGGGAATTAAGCAGGCCATTAAGCTTGCCTCCAATGAAAACCCGCTGGGGCCTTCTCCCAAGGCGGTTTCTGCGATCCGGAAGGGTCTTAAAAAAATACAACGCTATCCAGATGGAGCGGCAACCTCCCTGAAATCGGCCCTGGCGGAAAAATGGGATATTTCTCCTTCGCAGATTACGATTGGAAACGGATCCAACGAGATTATCGAATTGCTGGTCAGGACATTTATCCTTTCAGGGGATGAGGCGATCATGGCCCACCCCAGCTTCTCACTCTATCGATCGGTGGTGACGGGCGGGCATGGCAGGCCGATTGAAATTCCGTTAAAAGGGGGACGGCATGATCTCGATCGTATGTCAAAGGCGGTTACAGGGAAGACCAAGTTGATTTTCATTTGTAACCCCAATAATCCGACGGGAACGATTGTGCGTCACGAGGAGGTCCGGGAATTTTTATCCCAACTGCCCAGACACGTTCTGGTGGTTTTTGATGAGGCGTATGCGGAGTATGTAACCGATCATCAGTTTCCTAAGTCGGTTCAGATGTTAGATCAGGGGGGGGCACTGATCGTCCTTCGGACGTTCTCAAAGGCCTATGGATTGGCTGGCCTTCGCATTGGATATGGCATCAGCCACCCGGATGTGGCCAGTTATATGAATCGGATTCGGCAACCTTTTAATGCCAATCTGCCGGCGCAGATTGCGGCGTTTTCCGCGCTTTCCGATGAAGGACATTTACTAAAAACGTTGAACAACAATCAAGAGGGGAAAAGATATCTCACTAAAGAATTTGATCAGATGGGGATCGCGTATCTTCCAACGGAGACAAACTTTATCTATTTTGACATAAAGGGTTCTGATGCCCAAATGGGTGAGAAGGTGTATGCGGCCCTTCTCTATAAGGGGGTGATTATTCGCCATATCGAGGCGGGGCATCTTCGGGTCACCATTGGTCGGCCGAACGAGAACCGCCGATTCATTCGGTCGCTCAAAGAGGTGTTAGCGGATTTGCTCGCTAAGCGAAGGAGAGAAAAATGATTATCGTGTTAAAACCTGGCACGACGGAAAGAGAAATAGAGCATATTGTCGAAAAAATCCGGGAGATGAATTTGACCCCCCACATGGTCAGGGGGACAGAGCGCACGGTGATTGCGGTCATTGGTGATGAGCGTGATTTGCAGCGACATCCCCTCGCCGCCCTGCCTGGGGTAGAGGAGGCGCTCCCGATCCTCTCTCCCTATAAGTTGGTGAGCCGGGAGTGTAAGAAGGAAAATACGGTGGTGGATGTTGGCGGGGTCAAGATTGGGGGAAATAAAATTGTGGTGATGGCAGGCCCCTGCTCTGTGGAAAACCATGAACGGTTGATCTCGATTGCGGAAGAGGTAAAAGCGGGAGGGGCGCTCATCCTCCGGGGGGGGGCATTCAAGCCGCGCACCTCTCCCTATTCCTTCCAGGGGTTAGGGGAAGAGGGGTTAGAATATCTGTCGGAAGCGAGGAGAAAGACCGGTCTCTTGATCGTCACAGAGATTATGGATCCCCGGGACATGCCGCTGATGATGAAACATGCCGATATCATTCAAATCGGGGCGCGAAACATGCAAAACTTCCGGCTTCTCTCGGAGGTAGGGTCTTATAACAAACCGGTGATGCTGAAACGGGGCCTCTCCGCGACCATAAAAGAGTTTCTCCTGTCGGCGGAATATATCCTCGCGGCCGGAAATCACCAGGTGATTCTTTGTGAACGTGGCATCCGGTCGTTCGAGACGGCGACCCGTAACACCTTGGACCTCTCTGCCGTTCCCGTGATTAAGCAGCTCTCTCATCTTCCGATTATTGTCGATCCAAGCCATGCGGTCGGAAGAACCGACCTGGTTCCTCCGATGGCAAAGGCTGCCATTGCGGCCGGCGCGGACGGTTTGATCATTGAAGTTCACTCCAATCCGGAAGAGGCTTATTGTGATGGAGAGCAGGCGCTCCTTCCGACGACGTTCAAGACGCTGATGGTTCAGCTAAAACGCGTCGCGGCCGCGGTAGATCGGGAAATATAGGTGGCTTCAAGGAAAAGAGGCGCAGGCGTTGACCTGAAAATGAATAGGGTGTGTCCTTTAAAGTGAAATAAGAGAGTGAGGGTTTTGATTTGTTATTTAAACAGATAACCATTATTGGGGTTGGCCTGATTGGGGGATCGCTTGCCCTGATCGCCAAACGGAAAAAACTGGTTGACACGGTCATTGGATACGATCGGAGACGCTGGAATCTTCAAAAGGCGGTCTCGATGGGCGTCATTGACCGCTACCTGCTGACGTTGTCGAAGGCGGTGGAAGACGCTGATCTTGTGGTTCTCGCGACGCCGGTCGGCACATTTGAGCGGATCAGCCGCGCCATCGCCCCCTATCTCAAGGAAGGGGCGATTGTAACGGATGTGGGGAGTGTGAAAGGGAAGTGGGTCTCCTTGATAGAATCTTATATGCCGGGGCATGCCGCTTTTGTGGGGGGGCATCCGATCGCCGGCCGAGAGAAATCAGGGGTGGAGGCCGCGAGGGATGAATTGTTTCAAGGAGGCGTCTGTATCCTAACGCCGACCCCAAAAACCGATCCGAAGGCAATTAAGAAGGTGACCGCTCTTTGGGAAAAGGTAGGGTCAAAGGTCATTCAGATGGAGCCTTCGGTCCATGATCAGATTTTGGCCGCGGTGAGTCACCTTCCGCATCTGATCGCCTATGCCTTAGTCGAGACGCTGAACCATCCTACGATCGCCCGGCGCGATCCGGTGCGGTTTTCAGCGGGCGGACTGCGCGATTTCACCCGAATTGCCGGGAGTTCCACCGAAATGTGGCGGGACATCTTTCTCTTGAATAGTAAAGAAATGGTGACCATGATCAATCTCTATCAGGAGACGATAGAGAAAATGAAGAAAAAAATCATCGACAAGGATGGGGCGGGGCTTTTGGAAATCTTTGATCGTGTGAAGGCGATCCGTCAAAACGATATGGTATGAAGGGCATTTTAAACAAAAAAGGCCCTCTGGTCGGGGCAGTTGAAATTCCGGGCGATAAGTCGATTACCCATCGGGCGATCATCTTGTCGGCGTTGGGGGAAGGGATGAGCGAGATTGCCGGATATCTCCCCTCGGAAGACTGCGCGCGCACGATTGCGGCATTTCGGGAGATGGGGATTTCAGTGGTTTCGGAGACGAAAAATGGACTTCCCACTTTGTGGGTTGACGGAAATGGACTGTCAGGTTTAACAGAGCCTTCCGGGGTAGTCGATTGCGGAAATTCAGGAACCACCCTTCGCCTGTTGGCAGGGCTTTTGGCGGGGCAGTCTTTTTTTTCAATATTAACAGGGGATGCCTCGCTTAGGAGCCGGCCGATGCGGCGCGTGATGGATCCGTTGAGGAGGATGGGGGGAGAGGTTTTTAGCCGCCGCGGGGGGTATGCCCCGCTGGCGATTTCGGGAAAGAGCCTCTCCGCAATCGACTATGCCATGCCGATTCCAAGCGCCCAGGTGAAGTCGGCTATTCTCCTTGCGGGGCTTTTCGCGTCAGGGACGACACGCATCAAGGAGCCGCGCCCCTCTCGCGATCATACCGAGAGGATGTTCCGTTATTTTGGGGTATCATGCAAGGAGACGGAAGGGGGCCTCACAATTGACGGTGGCGTCTCCTATCCCGCCAGGAAGATTCTGGTGCCGGGCGATCTCTCGTCCGCAGCTTTCTTTCTGGTTGCGGGCCTGATTGTGGAGGGTTCCCAAATTACACTCTGCCGTGTCGGCATCAATCCGACGCGCACCGGTATTTTGGATATCCTCCAGCAGATGGGGGCCCAAATGGTCATAAAGCCGCTTGCCTCGGATTGTTGCGAGCCGGTGGCCGACATTACCGTTTCCACAAGCGCCCTGCATGGGGTGGTCATTGAAGGGGAGACTTTTTTAAGGGCTATTGATGAGTTCCCGATTCTCTGTGTCGCCGCGGCCTTAGCCGAGGGGGAGACCGTCATTCGCGGGGCGGAGGAGCTGCGGGTCAAGGAGAGCGACCGGATCGCGACGATGGCCCATGCCTTGGGAAAGATGGGGGTGGCGATCGAAGAATTTCCTGATGGGATAAAAATTGTCGGCGGGAAAAAACTAAACGGGATTTCTTGTGAGACGCGTGGCGACCATCGTATTGCAATGGCAATGACCATCGCGGGCCTTGTGGCCGAAGGGGGTGTTAAGATGGATGATGTCTCGTGCGTTCAAACCTCCTTCCCGACATTTGAGAGTTTATTGGACAGGCTTAAGGAAAGATGAGGCGTCTCTGGGTGGTTGCGATTGATGGCCCTGCCGCGGCCGGAAAAAGCAGCGCGGCGGCGGGATTGGCAAAACGGCTTGGCGCCTTTTATCTTGATTCGGGCTCCCTTTACCGGGGATTGGCCTGGAGGGTCATTGAAGAGAAGGTTGACCCGAATCAGCAGTCGGACGTTGTGTCGTTTTGTCGGTCCGCTCAAATTGAGTTCCGTTTAGTCAACGGGATAGCCGAAGTTTGGGCCGATCAAAAAGAGGTCACCTCCTATTTGCGATTTCCGGATGTTTCACGCGTCTGTGCGATTATCTCTGCCTATGCCGGGGTAAGGGCGCGGCTTTTGTCTCTTCAGCGAGAGATTGCAGCGGGGGGGAATGTGGTTGTTGAGGGACGGGATATTGGCACCGTCGTCTTTCCAGATGCGGATATGAAGTTTTATCTCGATGCCTCCATTGAAATCCGGGGGAAGCGGCGTTTCAAAGAGCTTCAGGCAAAGGGGATTGCAGTTGACATAGAGACCACGACCCGTGAGATAGCATCTCGTGATTGCAAAGACAGCGAGCGGACGGTTGCCCCTTTAAAAATAGGGAGCGATGCGATTGTCATTGACTCCACGAACCTTGGTTTGGAAGAGGTGATTGAGCGGATGGCAGGAGAAGTTGTAAAGAAGGTTGGAATGAATCGTGCCGACGGTCTGTTAAACGATGTTATATAAAATTGCCCATAGTGTGATTTCCTTCCTGGTAAAGCTCTTTTTTCGTTTTAAGGTGGTCAATGAGTTGAACGTTCCAAAAAAGGGGGGGGTGATCGTCGCGGCCAATCACAACAGTTATTTTGACATTCCCCTGTTGGATTCTGCGCTCTACCGCAAGGCGGATAATATGGCAAAGGTGGAACTATTTTCCAATCCTCTGCTCGCTCGGTTATTTAGGGTGTTAGGCGGATTTCCGATAAGGCGTGGAAAGATGGATCGCGCGGCCATGCAGGAAGCGGTGCGGCGGCTTAAAGACGGCCGGCTTCTTGTTGTTTATCCAGAAGGGACGCGAAGCAAAGATGGGGGACTTCAGGCTGCAAGGCCTGGAATCGGTTGGATGGTAGTGCAATCGGGGGTTGCCGTTGTTCCGGCCTATATAGATGGAACGCGGTCTCTTCGCCTGTTTGATCCGGTAACCATTGTTTTCGGGAGGCCGCTTAATTTTTCAGAAAAGATAGAGAGCGCAAAAAGAGAAGAGATGCATCCAAGAATGCTTTATGTTACAATCGCGCGGGAAGTGATGGCGCAGATCGCAGATTTAAGATCTGTTTTGTCACGGGTGCCTTAATAAGGAGGGGTGGAGTGGAGGTGGTTGTCGCAGAAAATGCAGGTTTCTGTTTTGGTGTTAAACGGGCGGTAAAAATGGCGTTTGATGCGGCTGGACGGCATAAAGAAGATGTCCACAGTCTAGGCCCTCTGATTCACAATCCCCAAGTGGTAGAGCGATTATCCGAGAAGGGGGTTAAGAAGGTGGAGGCGTTGGATCAGATTGAGAAAGGGGTGGTGATCCTCCGTTCCCATGGCGTCGCTTCGCCCCGCGTTGTTCTTGATGCAGAGGCGCAGGGACTGCACGTTATCGATGCCACATGCCCTTTTGTGACCAATGCCCAAAAATATGCCAAGCAGCTTGTGGACGAAGGATATCAGGTCATTATGATTGGAGATCGGAACCACCCGGAATCCAAAAGCGTTATTGGACACAGTGGCGGTGAGATATTGGTGACCGAGGAGTTCGAAGAGATCAAGCGGGCGCTGAAAAAGTATCCAAAGAAGCGAATCGGCATTATTTCCCAGACCACGCAAACGTTTGGGAGGTTTTCTGAAATTGTCGTAAAATGCCTGGCGATTTGTGAGGAGGTGAAGGTTTTTAATACGATTTGCTACGCCACGGAAGATAGGCAGACAGAGGTGCAACAGATGGCCGAAGCCGTGGAGGCGATGGTGGTCGTAGGAGGAAGGAATTCGGCCAACACAACACATTTGGCTGATATTTGCCGTGAGAAAGAGATTCCAACGTATCATATTGAGACAGCTTACGAGGTGGAAGATGGGTGGTTTTCAGGGATGAGGCGGGTTGGTGTGACGGCGGGGGCATCCACTCCCGATTGGATTATTGAGGAGGTTGTGGAGCGGTTAAGGAAAATTTAACGGAAGTCTTGGGAGAGAAAAACTTTTATGGTCAAGGATAAACAGATGAACATTTTGGAAGGTGATGACGTTATAAACCCGCAGAGAGCCCAGGAACGCCTTGAGCAGGAGGCGCTTTATGAGGGGACGTTTAAAAATCTGGAAGAGGGAAGTGTGATAGAAGGGACGGTACTCTCTCTCCAGGGAGATGGGGTATTGGTTGATATCGGCTATAAATCGGAAGGTATGGTTCCGAAAAACGAGTTTGTATCTGAAGAATTAGCCTTGCTCAAGGTTGGGGATAGGATAAAAATATATTTGGAAGAGCGGGAAGATTCAGAGGGAAATCTCATCCTCTCCAAGGAGAAGGCGGATCGGATGAAGATATGGATTGATATTGAAGACCTCCATAAGAAAGATGCCGTGGTTGAGGGAAAGGTACTCTCGCGGATCAAGGGCGGGATGATTGTGGATATTGGAGTTAAGGCGTTTCTTCCTGGGTCTCAAATTGATTTAAGACCGGTCCGCGACCTTGACCAACTGGTTGGGAAGACCTTCCCGTTGAAAATTATTAAGATGAACCAGCGTCGTGGGAATATCGTTGTCTCAAGGAGAATTTTGCTTGAGGAGTCCCGTAATCAGAGACGACAGAGCACGCTTTCCTCCCTTCAAGAGGGGCAAATTGTAGAGGGGGTGGTGAAGAATATCACCGAGTATGGGGTTTTTGTTGATTTGGGCGGCATTGACGGCCTGTTGCATATTACGGATATGTCCTGGGGCCGGGTCGGGCATCCTTCGGAGCTCTACATGGTGGGCGATAAAGTCTCGGTCGTCATCCTAAAGTACGACAAGGAAACCGGCCGGGTTTCACTCGGTTGCAAGCAAAAAATGCCTGATCCCTGGAACCATGTTGAGACAAAATATCCTGCCGGGACAAAGGCGAACGGGAAGGTCGTCAGTCTAACCGATTATGGCGCTTTCGTTGAGTTGGAGGCAGGGATCGAGGGCTTGGTCCACATTTCCGAGATGTCGTGGGCGCATGAAGTGAAGCACCCTTCCAAGCTGGTGTCAGTGGGAGATCAGGTCAGCGCGGTGATACTGAATGTGGATCGTAAAGGAAGAAAGATATCGCTTGGCATGAAACAGATCGAGCCAAACCCCTGGAGCGTGGTGGAGCAACGGTATCCGCCCGGCACGAAGATCTCTGGAAAGGTGCGGAGCATTACCGATTTTGGCGTGTTTGTCGGCCTGGAGGAGGGGATTGACGGGTTGATTCATATTTCCGATATTTCCTGGACGCGCCACATGAAGCATCCCTCTGAGATTTTTAAAAAGGGGCAGATGATCGAGGCGGTTGTTCTAAAAGTGGACCGTGAGAAAGAGAGGATTGCCCTTGGTTACAAACAATTGTCGGCCGATCCATGGGATCATGAAATTCCTAAAAAGTATCGGGTGGGGACTGTGGTGTCCGGGAAGGTGGCAAAAATCACCGATTTTGGTGTTTTCCTCCTTTTTGAGGAAGAGGTGGAGGGATTGATCCATATGAGCGAGACGGGGGTTGATTCCGGATCGCGCGTGGAGGATATTTTTCATGTCGGGAATTCCGTCGAGGTGAAGGTGATCCGCGTGGATGCCGGCGAGCGTAAGATTGCGCTGTCGGTTTTAGCGTTAGGGCAAGATTCTGAAAAAGAGGCATTGGAGAGCTTTTACAGTAATCAGGGGAACCCCGATCAGTCGCTTGGGGCAGTTGCCAATAAAACGTCGATAAAAGAGAAGGGAGAGACTGCGTCATAAAATGGATCGCAAAGCGCTCTTAACGGGTGGTGTTTATTTCCTTGTTTTCTCGTTTCTTTTTTTCGCCTTTACGTTCTGGATGGCACGCATGTCAGGAAAGACAGGCGAAAGACAATGGGGACCGGGGAAGAAAATTGCGCTTGTTCGGATAGAAGGGATCATTGTCGATTCAAAAGAGGTAGTCGACGCGTTGCGGAAATATCATGATGACGACGACATTAAGGCGATTCTCCTTAGAATTGATAGCCCCGGCGGGGGGGTGGCCCCGTCCCAGGAGATTTATGCCGAGGTTAAAAAGATACGGGATAGCGGCAAGAAGAAAGTGGTGACCTCCATGGGGACCGTCGCGGCGTCGGGAGGATATTATATTGCCAGCGCGTCGGATAAGATTATTGCCAATCCCGGGACCCTCACGGGAAGCTTAGGAGTGATCATGGAGCTTGCGAATGTGGAAGGTCTCATGCAGAAGATTGGCGTTGAAAGCGTTGTGATAAAAAGCGGGAAAAATAAAGACGTCGGTTCTCCTTTTCGAAAGATGGGCGAGGAAGAGCGCGCCCTGTTGCAGACAGTCCTGGATGACATACATGCCCAATTTATTGACGCGGTTGCCGCGGGGAGGGCGCTTCGTGTAGAAACCGTGCGCTCGTTTGCGGATGGGCGTGTTTTTACGGGTCGTCAGGCCAAGGAAATCGGCCTGGTCGATGAACTGGGCAGCTTGGGAGATGCCCTTCGAAAGGCGGCGGAACTTGCGGGTATTGAGGGGGAACCGCAAATGGTCGAGGCCAAAAAGGAAAAATCCGTGCTCGACTTTTTCAGAGATATATTTTCAGGAGAATGGAAGATGCCCCATTTCCCTGCCACATCGGTACGCGTGAGCTATCTCCTCTCTTGGTAGGAAAGTGGGGCGTCCTTTCCACGGATGAGGGCGGAGTATCTCCAAAAAAGGGTTTATGACCAAGGCGAAACTCATTGAGAAGGTCATGGGGCAGTATCCTTCCTTAAGCAAGCATCAAGTCGAGATTCTTGTCAGCACTGTTTTTGACGGCATTCGTGAGGCCCTGATAGGGGGTGATAAGATAGAAATCAGGGGATTTGGCAGTTTCCGCCTAAGACATCGACGGGCCCGAAAGGGAAGAAATCCAAAGACGGGGGTCTGGGTGGATGTTCCTGAAAAGAAGGTTCCTTTTTTTAAGACGGGCAAAGAGTTAAAAGGGTTGGTAGACAGCTAAATTCTGGATCGCTTCTCTAAAATATCAAGGTACAGTTTTACGTATTTCCCCGCTGAAATCTTCCAAGATAAATCTCCCTGCATTCCATTTTGGATCAGGGCCTGCCATTTTTTTTTCTCACGAAAGAGGTCGCAAGCCTTCTTGATCTGCCGCAGGAGGGCCGTGGGAGAATACTCCGTAAACTTAAACCCGTTTCCGAGAAGCGTCTTTGGATTGAAGGTCGCCACGGTGTTGTCGAGTCCTCCCGTAGCGCGGACAATGGGCACCGTGCCATAGCGAAGGCTCATCATTTGGCTTAAGCCACACGGTTCATATTTTGACGGCATCAGAAAGATATCCGCTCCCGCCTCGATTCGATGGGCCAAGGAAGGATCATAGGCAATTTTGACTACGGCTTGACCGGGACATTGAGCTGCCAGCGATTGTAGCATGATTTCATATCTTCTCTCTCCAGTCCCCATCATGACGAATTGTATTCCATAGCCCATCATCTTCGTAAACGCCTCGATCACAAGGTCTACTCCCTTCTGCTCCGTGATGCGTGTGATCATGGCAAGGAGCGGTCTTTTTTTTTGCGTGGAAAGCCCCACCTCTTTTTGAAGGGCCTCCTTGCATTTTTCCTTTCCGGAAAGGTTTTTAGAATCATACCGGCATGATAGGTGTCTATCGCTGGAAGGGTTCCACTCTTCTGTGTCGATGCCGTTTAGGATTCCGACGAGATCTTTCTTCCGATGGGCCAGGACCCCCTCTAATTGATAGCCGAGGGCGACCGTCTGAATTTCCTTGGCATATTTCGGGCTCACGGTGGAAAGGGCGTCAGAAAAAGTGATCCCCCCTTTAAGAAAGTTAATTTTTCCGTAGAACTCGAGCGCGCGGTCATTGAAATAATCCCAGGGAAGATTGGTAAGATGCCAGTCGTAATGCCAGAATATCCCTTGATAGCCGAGATTGTGAATCGTAAAGAGAGAGCCGCTCTTTGGAAAATCTTTTTCGTATAGGGTTTTTAAGTAAACCGGGATGAGACCGGTATGCCAGTCATGGCAGTGAAAAATATCCGGTTTAAGCGAGAGGGTTTTAGCCGCCTCCAGGACGGCGCGTGAAAAGAAAACAAAACGGGCTGCATTGTCGGGATAATCTCCCTCTTTTGTGCCATAGAGACCGGATCGTTTGAAATAGGAATCGCATTCTACAAAATAATACTTAACCCCTTCCGATTCGTGCGAGAATAATCCCCCTTTTATCTGTTGATGAGAGAGAGGAACAAGAAAATTGATGTCCAAGGGTTTTAATAAAGTGCGTCTTGGATCAACCTGTTCGTAAAGGGGGAGAAAAACAGTGACAGAATGGCCCTGTTTGGCCAACGCTTGAGAAAGGGATGAGACCATGTCGGCGAGTCCCCCCGTTTTAGCATAGGGGAACACTTCCGATGCTGCCATTACAATATCGAACCTTTTTGTGGATTGAAGCGCGCTTCCCATATATGCAGATCATAGCCATTTTCTCCTGCGGTGTCGACCCCCCCCCATCCCCCCCTGGCCAAGGGGGGGATGGAGGGGGGCTTAGCTAAGCCCCTGTATAACGGTCTCATAATCACATTTCAAGAGTGTC
>CAYJWQ010000034.1:0-16674 GCA_964373895.1 uncultured Nitrospirota bacterium | reverse complement strand
TGCCGACATAAACCTTTGCGTGTCTCGCGCCCAGCCATGGTTTGAGCGCGGGTCGAACTTTCCGCCCGACGCGCACCGAGGTGCAGAATCGCCTCTCCCCAGTGGCCTATTCGCTGATTGACGAACGTGGTAACGGGATCAATTTTCATCCTCTGTGTACACCAGCGAAAGGTGCGATTGGGAGGCGGATACCCGCGACCGATGATGTTTACCCAAAACGATTGTTCCGGAGGTGGCTTGAGCAAATGAACTTCGATATTAAGCCCGTTCTGTTGTGAAAACTTGTGCATCTGCGTCAGCGTGCTTTCGATCATTTCGACGATTGCGGGGATTTCCACGCGAGTATCTGTGCAGAGGATTACAACAGGCTTCTTTCGCTGGTTCGCCGGTACAGATAAAATCGCCTCGAACACAAGCGACGCCAGCATCGTGCTGTCCTTCCCGCCGCTGAAGCCAACTAGCCAGGGGCGGGTATCTTCCAAATATAACTCGCGGAGACTGTTTTTAATGTCTTGGTAAACGGAGGCGAACATGGGCGCCAGTGTACCTTTTTGATGGAGATATTTGCAATCTACATAAGAAAGCTGGTTCAGGTGGCGGGTCGGATCGTGCGTCATGCGGGGCAGGTGATTTTGAAGCTGTCGGTGGATGCCCAAAGGCTTTTGCAGTTTGATCCGATTCGTCATCGATGTTTTGAGCTTTGTTTGGGGACATGATGAAAGGAGGATGAACCAAATGTAAGAGATGGAGAATCAGGGGGGAGGGTCTGTCCAACGATTGCTGAAAAGGGCGGTGATGCACTGATCCAGAGGTAAAAATCAGGCATTCGGGGCATTGCCTGATTAGGAATCACGTTTAGGCTTAAAATTTCGGTGTAAAACCAGCAAAGAAGAATACCACTAAATTTCTATCACTGTTTTGGGACCTGTTCATTGGTTGCAATATTGGCATTGGGCCGATATAATTACGGGCTGGTTTTCAATAACCTGCCAGTTCAATAGAGTCTATGGGGTATCCGTTTAGCAGCGACACGAGTGAGAGGGGGCGCTCAAATGGCTTTACGATTTAAGGAGGTGCGGGCCCCTATCAATAGAAGGACCTTCCTTCAATACACAGGTGTCGGACTCATTTCATCCCTCTTTTCATCTCTCTTGGCGAAAAATGCCGAGGGGGCGAACTTTATGATGAAAAAATTTCTAGCCCTTCCGCCTAAGACAACGCCGTTTATCACATCCAATGAGGATTTTTATATCGTGAACTATTCCAGACCCCCTCATATCGACCCGAATGGGTGGTCTCTTGAAATCTCCGGGAGGGTGGAGAGGCCCCTAAAGCTTTCCTACCAAGAGATACTCAAACGGCCGCCCGTTGAGAAAATGGTCACCCTTCAATGCATCGACAATGAAGTGGCGGGGGAATTAATCAGCAATGCGGTTTGGAAGGGGGTCAGCCTTCGAAACCTTATTGAAGAGGCGCGCCCCCACCGATTGGTGGAGGATGTCGCGATGTACGGCGCGGACCTCTATTCTGACAGCATTACCCTCGATCGCGCGATGGACTATGATGTTTTCCTCGCCTATGAAATGAATGGAAAGATATTACCGAAGGAACATGGATTCCCCCTTCGCGCCGTTGTTCCAGGTTTATATGGCATTAAAAACGTCAAGTGGTTAAATAAAATCGAACTGGTCGATCACGATTTCAAAGGATACTGGCAGCAAAAAGGGTGGACAGATGAAGGGTCAATGAAGGTTACCTCACGGATTGATGCGCCAGGCCCTTATAATACCGTCACGAACGATTATACATTTTCTGGAATTGCTTTTTCCGGCTATAATGGAATACGCGACGTGGAACTGTCATTTGACGGCGGGAAAAAATGGGCGCCGGCTGTCATTGAGCCGTCCCCTTCCTCCTATTCGTGGGTAATATGGAAATATCGCTGGAGGAATCCTAAACCTGGGACCTACCAGATATCTGTGAAGGCAACCGATCGAATCGGCCGCAATCAAACCGATTTTATCGCCCGCGCCTTCCCAGACGGGACATCAGGGCTTCATTCGGTCGTCACCTTTATTGAATGAAAACCTTCGAAATTCCGAGAACAGTACAGATCAAAACCGCGCCAAGATATTATTTAACCATTTGAAACAGGAAAGCCCTATCAAAAATGGATCTGTCATTCCCGAATGTTCCTGTCGGGAATCCAGCGTCTGTAAAATCAAAGTCTTCTGGATTCCCAATAGGTGTTTGGGAATGACGGGAAGGGAGATTCCCGCCGGGGCCTGCCCTCGAATGTTGTTGTCGGGGGCGGGGATGACAATTCATGACAGACTTTGGCGTGGCCTTACACCGCAGATGGGTTTTTGGGGCAGCCGGTCAGGAGTGGGCTTTTTCTCTTTGGTACTGATCAAGTTTACGGTAGAGGGTTTTCCGATCGATTTGCAGGACTTGAGCCGCTTTCAACTTGTTTCCGCCGACCAATTGAAGAATCCGATGGACGTATTCCTTTTCCAGCTCTTCCAGGGAGCACATCTTTGACATCATCTGGTCGAGCAACAGTTGGTCGCCCTGATGGCTTGTCAGGACGGACGGCAAATCATTAGAGGTGATCTTCTCCGTTTGCGTCAGGGTCACGGCCCGTTCTATGACGCTTTCCAGCTCCCGCACGTTTCCAGGCCACGGATAGTCCATTAAAATATTCATGGCCGACTCTGTAATTCCGGAAATCTGCTTCCCCCAGGTGGGGGCATGCCTGTTGAGAAAAAAATCCACCAGGAGGGGAATGTCTTCCCTGCGTTTCCGAAGGGGGGGTATTTCAATTTCAATCACGTTGATCCTGTAATAGAGATCGTCTCTAAAACGTTTTTGCTGGACCTCCTCCATTAAGTCACGATTGGTCGCTGATATGATTCGGATATCCACCGTGATCGTTCTGGTTGAACCGACCCTGCGAATAGTCTTTTCCTGGATGGCCCTAAGAAGTTTGGGTTGTAAGTCCAATGCAATTTCATCAATTTCATCCAAGAAAAGGGTCCCCCCGCTTGCCTCTTCAAACATCCCTTTCTTGTCAAAATGGGCGTCGGTAAAAGCCCCGCGGACATGGCCAAAAAGCTCACTTTCCAGGAGCATTTCCGGAATCGCAGCGCAATTAATCGCAACGAAAGGACGATTTTTTCTCGGACTGTTATAGTGAATCGCTTTGGCCACCAATTCCTTTCCTGTTCCGCTTTCTCCAGCAATAAGGATATTGGCCGTACTCTCTGCAACACGCCGTATCAGTTGGAAAACAGACTGCATCTCTTTGCTTTTTCCAATAATATTGGAAAACTGGTACTCCTTGGCGACAGCCTGCCTAAGACGAATCACTTCTTCGTGCAACCGGATCTGCTCGAACGACTTTTTAACAACAACAATCAGCTCTTCAATCTTGAAAGGTTTGATAATATAATCAAACGCTCCCAATTTCATTGCCTCAATTGCGGTCTCTACGGTGCCAAACGCGGTAATCATAATGATCGTTTGTTGCGGTCGAACCGCCTTCACCGCTTGCAACAGTTCTAACCCGGAGAGACCCGGCATCTTAATATCGCTAATCAAAAGATTATATTCTCTCTCTTCAAGGCATCGAATCGCCTTATTTCCACTCTGCACCGATTCGGTGTCGTACCCCTCTTCCGTGAGGAGATCGACCAGGAGGGCGCAGAGTTCCTTGTCGTCATCAACGACCAAGACCGTTCCTTTTGGGTGGGATTCCTTGACATCCTTCATAAGATCGACATCCGGATTTATTTCAGAAACATCGACGATCATGCCATTATACCCTTTTTAAAGTTTCGTTGATATTGCCCCTGTACGATGACCACGATTGCGCCAAAGAGGTTAGCCAACAATTCGGCCCTTTGCCCACTCAACGGCCATCAGCCGTTTCGATTTTCCTTTTTCGATAATCTTTAAGAGGGGATAAAGACGATAAGCCCCTCGCTCTTTTTGCGGGGCGGCAACATCAATCGTTCCAATAACCATCAGAAAAATAAACAAGAGAAGAATGGGGACACCCATATAGAATGTACCGACCCATCCCCATATCGGATCAACAGCGCTATAAACTTCCATGTGAGCCCCTCCCTCCTGAAGAACCTGGTGGATTGCCTTACGCCTCCATCTGCCGTGCTCTCAAAACCGCAAAGACCCTCCGGGCAAACCCGCCCCGACTTCCTCGGTCCCTCCACTCCAGAAGAGGATTTCTTCGCGCGGCTCCTGCGGCCTTGCTGCCCCTTAAACCTTTGGAGCAGCCGTCTCTAATGGATATCTGTTTTCAGCAACCTATTAGAAACCAAACGCCGCCGGTTCCATATAAAGCGGGTGAATCAGGTCCCTTACTGAAATCATTCCCACAATTTTGCCTTTTCGCGTAGTGCAGAGATGCCTGACTCTCTTTTCTTCCATGAGGTCATTGGCGTCGAGCAGAGACTGACTCTCCTCGATCGTTACGAGGGGATACGACATGACACTCTCCACAGAAACCGATAATGGGTCAAGCCCCTTTGCAACAACCTTTCGAACAATATCGACTTCCGTAATGATCCCGATATACTCGCCGTCTCTCTCCACCAGAAGGCTGCCGATTTTGTTCTGGGACATTGTCACTGCCCCTTCAAAAACAGGCCTCTCCGGGGGGATCGAAACAATCTTTTCCGTCATCAGCTCCTCTACCAATGGGATCATCTGACACCTCCTCTTAATTTTAAGTTTTTTCCTGTGAAGCCTTTACCTCGAATAGTAAACCTGTTTCCACTTTATTTTTAGATTAGATAAAGTGATGCCTGGCGCGCTTTCCACCGCATGGTATGGCAGCGGTGTGGTGGGGTTCAGCCTTTTAGCCAATCGCGCGCCATAATTTGTTTTCTCTCCTGAAAGTTCTTTCTTTACCTGCGCAACAACCTTGCTTTCCATGATACTTCTCCCATTCGTGAAACTCATATATTGTTTATTAACGTTTCTCATCATGCCTTTGAACGGATGTGACGCACAAACAGCACTCTTCTCGGTTTTACAAAAAGAATGGATAGCGGCTGATTTAAAAGTGGACTTCATAAAGAAAGACCCTGCTGCAGGCGAGACTACCTTTTCCCCCTACAGCAGGGTTATCCCCTTCATTGCACTACGCTTTTTTTTTCGATCGCCTCTCACGGGGATCGCGATCGGGAAGCCTTACGTTACCACCTCTTTCTTCCCTCCGTAAGCTTCCGCCCCTATAACAAAGCAACATCTGTTCCATTTTGGCATTGTGGACGGCCATACCTCTAACGCTTTATTTTTTAAGGGGAATATATATATTCCAAGAAATTCCGGTTAGCTAAATTGTGGAAAATATCAACAGGCGTGTAGAGAAACGCCCCAGCGTTGACCCATTTGAACAGGGGGTATAGAATTGCGTGAATAATTTTATTTTAATAGAGTGCTATAAAAACGATCATGATTAAAGAAAAGCAGGCAGATATCCCGGAAGATCAGGGGGAGGGCGCCTCCCGTATCACTTCCCAAGAGAGGCAAATGGAGAGGCGAATTCAAGAGTTACAAGATTTAAAGGAAGAGATCGCTGCCCTGAAAGAGAGGCTTCACGGTTCTGAAGAGCGGTTTCATTCCCTCTTTGAAAATACCCCGGTCGCCCTTTTTACTTATGACAGGGATGGAAATATCCTTATTTGGAATAAGGCCCTGGAGGACATATTGGGTCTTCCCGAGGAGGAAATTAAGGGAAGCACCCTGTTTAAGACCATTGCCCGAGAAAGTCAGTCTGAAAGAATAGAGGGCATGATCCAATCGATATTTACAGGGAGATGGCTTGCCGATGTTCGCTGGGAAATTATGACCGATCATGGAAAGGCGCGGTATCTTTCCATGTCGATGTTCCCTGTGCGGGAGACGGAAAAAACGGTCGTCTTTGGCATGGCCATTGTGGTGGACATCACAGAGAAAAAACAGTTGGAGCAGGCGTTGCTTCAGACGGAGAAAATGGCCGCTTTGGGGACGCTGGCGTCAGGTCTCGCCCATGAGGTTGGAACGCCGATGAATGTGATTTTAGGGCGGGCGGAGTCGATTCTTAGACATACCCAGGAAGAGAAAACGGCCATGGGCCTCAATATTATTATCGAGCAGATCAATCGAATGACCCGCTTAATTAAAAATCTGTTAACCTTTGCCCAGAGAAAGCCTGTTGAACGAAAAGCGGTTCAGATCAATCAGATTATTGAAAAAGGCATTGAAATTGTGGAGCAGCACACGCAGGAGAAGGGCATCTCTGTCGCCACCGAACTGGATGCCGATCTTCCTTTCATCTGGGGCGACGGAGACCAACTCCTTCAGGTTTTATTCAATCTTTTTATGAATGCGGTGGATGCCCTTCCTAACGGCGGTGAAATCAGGATCAAGACCTCGATAGTTCGAGAAGAAAGAAGAAAAAGATCGCGGATGGAGAGACCTTCTAAAGGCAAACAGATGATCGAAGTTGTTTTCCAGGATACCGGCATTGGGATTGAGCCGACCCATTTGTACAAAATTTTTGATCCTTTTTTCACAACCAAACCGACCGGCAAAGGGACAGGGCTGGGACTGGCCGTGGTAGATGGCATTATCCGGGACCACGGTGGCGAGGTGAAGGTCATCAGCGTTGTGGACCAGGGAACAACCTTCTACATTCATCTCCCTGTGGGGTAAATGAACCAACATCCAATCTATGACACCGAGTCAGGAAACGGCCCTCCCCTTCTCTTGATACATGGTTTATTTGATTCGTCAGAAACCTGGAATAAAATGACTCCCTATCTTTCAGGCCGATTTAAGATTTTCTTGATCGATCTCCCCGCTTTTGGGAAAAGCCCGCTGCCGGAAAAATGGGAGGAGAGCCTGTCTGAAATGATACAGACCGTCATCACATTCCTTGATCAAAAAGCGGTCACAAAAATTGCGCTTGTGGGTAGTTCCATGGGAGGGAGTCTGGCGCTGGGGATCGCCGCCTGCTGTCCGGAGCGCGTCGGGCGACTTGTTTTAATCAATCCTTACGGCCTTCCCTCGATTCCGACCGCGGTTGCGATTGCACGCAGTCCTCTCTTTAAGGGCGTCCTCCCCTACCTCCTTATAAAACCGGTATTAAGACGGTGCGCAAAGGCCATCTACCTCCGTTCGCTCTATAACAGGGCGCTCCTTTCCGATGCGATGATTGAGCAGGCGATCAAGCCTTTTTGTTCATTAGGACAACGCAAGGCGCTCTTTCGTTTTTTGGATGGAATTTCAGAAGAAAAAATAAAGAAGATTGACACAGACATTCCCAAGATGCGCCAGCCTGTTCTTATTCTGTGGGGAGAAGAAGACCGGTGGCTCGAAAAGGGACATTGGATGCGGTTGCAGGATCGGCTTTTAAACAGCCAGGTGATTTTTATGCCTCAATGCGGCCATCTCCCGCAGATAGAAAAACCGAGAGAAGTCAGCGAGCGCATCATCGCCTTTCTGGAAAGGCCGTTATACTAAGATGTTTTCCGACGTTGCAAATCAATTTCATGAACCGACGAATTCCCTCTATCGAGAACGTAATGCCATGCTCGCCCGAGGAGAACAAGTGATCGACCTCATCTCTGGAAGCCCCCATGGCATCTCTTATCCAACGTCAATCCTATCATCGGCTTTAAGGACCGCCGGCCGGAAAGCGCGGGGGTATCATCCGGACCCTTTCGGTCAAAAGGTCGCCCGCGAGGCGATCTCTCGGTTTTATGAAGAAGAAGGAATCCATGTTCCCCCGGATCAGATTGTCCTGACACCGGGTACCAGCGTTTCCTATTGGTACGCCTTTCAATTATTTGCCAATCCGAACGATGAAATGATCTGCCCGAGTCCGACCTATCCCCTTTTCGATTCCATTGCAGCCCTTTGTAAGATCAAGCTGGTCTATTATCCTCTTCACGAAGAGGGGCGATGGATAACCGATCTTAATCATCTTGAATCGATCATTACCCCGAAAAGCCGCGCAATCATCCTGATCTCTCCCCATAACCCAACGGGGGCGGTTGCCTCTGATGCGGAGATAGAAGGCCTCATCGCCCTTGCCGCCCGATATCGGCTTCCCATTATTTCTGATGAGGTCTTCTCCCCTTTTCTACGGCAACGGGACAGACTTCCGCGTCCAGCGGCCTTCCGCGCGCCTCTGGTCGTCACACTAAACGGTTTCTCCAAAATGTTTGCCCTCCCCGGCCTTAAAGTTGGATGGATGGCCCTCACCGGAGAAAAGTCTCTCGTCCATAAGACGATGGATGTCCTTGAGGGCATATCCGATACCTTTTTGCCGGTCAGCGAAATATCCCAGTATGCTATACCAGCCATTTTAAAAGGCGGTAAACCATTTTTAGAGACATACAGACTTCAAATAAGACGACGGGCCGATCGCGCCATTCGTCTCTTATCAAAAACCCTCTCTTTTATTCCTCCCGAAGGGGGATTTTACATGACGGTTCGGATCAACCATTTTGATGAGGAAGCGGCGGTCCTTGGACTATTGCGAAATGAGCGGCTTTTGGTCCATCCAGGGTTTTTCTACGATATGGCGCCCTCCCATATCGTTTTCAATTTCACGTTACAACCGAATCAAGTAAATGAAGGTCTTCATAAGATGGCCCGCTATTTTGGCAAATCATAAAGGCCGCTTCACGACGGCCATATGAAACTCAAAGGAGCCTAAATGAAATACCACGACTTACATCCCTGGGATGTTTCTCCGAAAGAGGCCAAAGATATTCAGGAGAGTCTCCGCCACCGCCTTCAATTGGAGGTTGCCCCCAAACGCGTGGATACGGTTGCAGGAATCGATGTCTCCCATAATTGGGGATCCCCTCACCTCTACGCGGCAGTCGTCATACTGGACATCAAAAATGGCCCGCCTTTCCCGGTCATCGAACAGGCGGTTGGGTCGTATAAAACCACTTTCCCTTATATCTCGGGTCTCCTCTCCTTTCGAGAGATCCCTGTGGTCTTAAAGGCATGGGAAAAACTTTCGATCCGCCCCGATTGTATTGTATGCGACGGCCAGGGAATTGCCCACCCGCGTCGCTTCGGAATCGCCTCCCATCTTGGATTGATTGTGAATCTCCCGTCGATCGGTTGCGCCAAAAGCCGCTTAATGGGCACTTATCAGGAGCCCCCGCCTGCCCGCGGGGAGTATGTTCCCTTAGTTAGTAAAGAGGAAATCGTTGGGGCAGTCCTGCGGAGTAGGAAAGGCAAGAAGCCTATCTATATTTCTCAAGGTCATAAAATAACGCTTCATCGGGCCGTTGAAATTATTCTCTCCACTTGTGTGGGGTATCGCCTCCCAGAACCGACTCGGATGGCGCATCGGCTGGTGAATCAAAAGAGGCTGTCTTCCTATCGCGGCGAAGCCGAAAAGGGGAAGGCAAAACCGACGTAAACCGGTAAAGCCGATGGAGCCTTCGGATCACGCGCAATTTTACTGGAATAAACCAGGATCTGTTGTGTCGTGAATAAGGGAATTTCCTTCCCCACCAGGGGGATTAGCACAGACTTAACTCGGTAGGTTGAGTGACCCCCCTAAGCCCCTTTATAACTGTCTCATAATCACATTTCAAGAGTGTCAATTCTATTATGAGACAGTTAATATAGAGATGGAGATCATTATGAAAATCTCCCCTATTCCCTCTTTTACCAAAGAGGGGGAACAGCAGTCATTGACCTTCAGCCGGCCCACGGTGTCAAGTGTGGATAATGCTTATTGCGTCTGATCCGTAAAGACCAGCCTCAAGGAGAGGGTCCGGAAGTGGCCTGTTTTATTGCGATTGGCTTGCTGTTATAATCAGACCATGCCGTTTGATTTAAAAGAGCTTGAAGCAGCCTTGGGGTCAAAAAAGGTTTTGTCAGACCCCCCCGCGCTTGTCGCCTATTCCATAGACGCGAGCCTTTATAAGGTTATCCCGCAGGCTGCGGCCCTCATTGAATCGAAGGCCGACCTTGAAGCGGTTTTACAATATGCCAGAACCCATCATGTCCCTCTCACCGCGCGAAGCGGAGGGACGAATTTAACCGGCAACGCGGTAGGCGATGGGATCATCCTTGAGTTCTCCCGCCTCAATGAGATTTTGGAGGTGAATCCAAAAGAGAGGTGGGCGCGCATTCAGCCCGGGATTGCCTATGCCGAGTTAAATCGGCGTCTTCTGAAAACCGGTCTGCGATTTGCCCCAGATCCATCGAGCGGCGACATGTGCAAGCTCGGCGGAATGTTGGGAAACAATGCCGCCGGTCCCCATACGCTTAAATATGGCGCAACAAAGGAGAATGTGCTGGAAATTGAGACGCTTCTTCCCGATGGACATTGGGTGATGGCCAAGGAGTATTCCCTGAATGATCCTGTTTTTAAATCGCTATGCGTTCAGATTCCATCCATCCAGGCGCTGGTTGATTTGATCCGGCAGAACGCAACGCTGATTGAAAACAAGAAAAGGGAGGTTTCAAAAAACTCGAGCGGCTATAACCTCTTCTCCCTCGCCGAGGGATTGAGGCGGGGCGTCTTTCCCTTGCATCAACTTTTTGTCGGGAGCGAGGGGACGCTGGGACTTTCGGCAGAGGCGAAGATCAAACTGATCCCCTCTCCAGAGAAGGTTTTAACCGCCCTTATCTATTTAAATAATATCAGTGAGCTGGGTGATATAGTTCATGCCTTTCTTAAGCTTTCTCCCAGCGCCATGGAGATGATGGATGCCAACACGCTTGACCTTATTGGGAGGGAACGTTTTCATGTTCCAAAAGATGCGGCAGCGATGCTTCTTCTTGAGTTTGATGCGTCTGCGGAATCTCGCATGGAGGAAGCCAGGGCATCCATGGACTGTTATCACCTGGCTGCACCGATGGCGGTGGCGCATGATCCCACAACACAGGCGGCCTTCTGGCAGGTGCGCAAGGCGATCTATCCAACCCTCTATCGTTATGATTCCAGAAAGAAACCGATTAATTTTGCCGATGATGTGGTGGTTTCGGCCGGGCGCATACCCGAGTTGATGGTCTATCTTAATGCGCTTTTTAGAGAGCGCGGGGTGAGGGTGGCGATCTTTGGGCATATCGGCGACGGCAACGCCCATATTACCCCCCTCCTGGATATCAATAATCCGAAAGATTTTGAGACGATGATTTCCCTCTCTCGTGAGATACACCAAACAGTGATCGATCGGTTCCACGGATCGCTCTGCGGGGAACATGGAGATGGCCGGGTCCGCGCCGAATATGTCAGAGACCTTTATGGCCCAGAGCTTTATTCCCTTTTCTGCGACGTGAAACGTTTATTCGATCCGGAGGGGCTCCTCAATCCGGGGGTGAAGATCGCCTCGGCCCCATTTACCGAACATATCGATTTCGAGCGGTTTTCTAAACCTTGCGCGACCTGTGGCAAATGCAACTCGGTCTGCCCCGTCTACGATGTTGCGGGGGAGGAGTCAAATGCGGCGCGGGGCTGGTTTCATATTGTGACCGATCCTGACTATTCTTATGAGAAATCGTCCCGCGTGGTGGAGGCCTGTATCAATTGCAAGTCGTGTCTTTCTGTCTGTCCCGCGGGGATTGATGTCTCGGCGTTGATTTTAAAAAAGAGAGAAGAACACCCCAATCGCGTCGCGGGCGCGGTTTTTTCTTTGCAGAAGAGGTCAGTCCTGTTTGAGACGTTGCTTAAAGTGGCCGCATGGACGCAGCCGATCTGGGATCATCGCGTCGGTCGAATCGTCATTGAATACCTCACCCTCCCCTGGTTAAAGGGGCTTGCGCCGACGGCGCGGATTCCGGCCGATCTGATCTTGCCGAGGCTGGCCAGACGTCATTTGCGTGATCGCTATGCCGACCTGACGCAATCGAGGGGGGAGGTCGCCTACTTCCACGGTTGCGCCGCAAACTACTTTGACGATGGCGTGGGGGATGCCGTGATTGAGGTGTTGAGGAAGCGTGGGGTTTCTGTCGCGCTTCCACCGCAGCGCTGTTCCGGAACGCCGATTCAAACCTACGGCTTCATCGAACAGGTTCGGGAGAATGCAAGATTTAATATTGACGCCCTTGCGTCATTTAAAAAAGTGGTTACCGGCTGCGCCTCCTGTACCTTTATGCTGAAAGACTATCCCAACATTCTGCCCGATAGCTTATATCATGAAAAGGCGAAACGCCTGGCTGAAAAGGTCCGTCATATCTCGGAGTTTCTATTAGACGATCTTCGGGTGACGGACAGCCCCTCTCCTGAAAAGGGGCGGCGTGTAACCTATCACGCCTCCTGCCATCTGCGGGCGTCGGGCATATCCGATGCCCCGCGGGAACTCTTGCGCCGGAATTTTACGTATGTCGAGATGGCCGATGCCGATCGCTGCGCCGGTGGGGCCGGTACCTTTTGCATCAAGAACCCGAGGCAATCAGCAGCGATTTTTGAGAGAAAACGCCGAGGCATCGAAGAGAGCGGGGCCGAAATTGTGGCCACCTCCTGCCCGGCCTGCATGGTCCAGCTTCAAAATGGGATGAAGGGGAAGATAAAAGTAAAACATATCGCACAGGTGATCAATGAGGTTACATAATATTCTCATTTATGATGCCGAGTGCCGGTTGTGCACGGTCTCGAAGCAGTGGATTGAAAGATGGGATCGACGACATCGAATCACCTTTCTCCCATTTCAAGATAAGATGGCAAAAGAGTTTGTCCCGGAACTTGCCTCCATGTCCTGTATGGATGCGATGCGGTTTGTGGATCGGGAAGGCCGCGTTTTTTTAGGCGTTTCGGCCTTTCGCGCAATGTTGCCCCTCCTTCCGATGGGGGGGATCATCGCACTCTTTTTCTATCTTCCAGGATTTTCCCGAATGGCCCATCGGGTTTATTGGCGCGTTGCGAGGAATCGCTATCGATGGTTTGGGACGTCTCGAATCTCTTGACAAAGATCAGAATTAAAAGATAGTAATAGCGCTATATCATCTGGGATAACTACAATGGATACTTTGTTGAATGTGGTGATTGTGGGCGCCGGTCGCGGCGGGAGCGCCCTGATCCAGTTTCTATACGAAGACGCACAGGCCAGGATCATGGGCGTCATAGATAAAAATGGAAACGCCCCTGGGATCGTTTTGGCAAAAAAGCTCGGTATCCCCACCGCGGCCGATTACGAAAAACTGGCCACATCGCCGCAGATTCATTTCATTATCGATACAACGGGTGATAAAAATGTGGGACAAAAGTTGAGAAAAATCTGTTCCCCTCATGTGGAGATATTAGGCGGAACAACGGCGCGGTTTCTATGGAATCACATTGTTCAGAAGACAAAGATCAAGGAGACCACGGAGGAGATGCTCATACAATACCAGTCCATCTATGATGTGGGTTTAAAACTCTCCGAGGGCCAGAATCTTTCCAAGGTCCTTTTCCATACGCTGGAAGATGCCACAAAATTGACACATACCCATGCAGGGAGCATCGCCCTGTTTGATGAACGTGTGGGGGAGATGTATCTGGGGACGGTGAAAGGGTTTAGCGATCGGTTTACAAGGGCCATACGTTGGAAGCTTCGCACGGGGGGGCTGACCCATACCATCTTAAACAGCCATGAGCCCTTAATTGTGCCGGATCTCCATCAGTACCCCCAGTTTGATAATCCCCTCATGCTCAAAGAGGGGATGAGGGCCTTGATTGCGACCCGCCTTATTTCGGAAGGGAGAATCATTGGTATTCTCTATGTAAATGATTTTGTTGTACATAAATTTACCCAGCGGGAGGCGATGCTCTTAACCCTCCTGGGGAGCATTGCCGCGAATATTATCGACAAGGCTGTTCTGCTCGAGAATGCCATGCGGATGTCGATTACGGATGACCTCACCGGGCTTTTTAATCATCGCTATTTTATGCAGCGACTCATCGGCGAGGTGAAACGGGCCAAACGCTATAAACTTGAATTTTCCCTGGTGATGATGGATATCGATGACTTTAAACAGTATAATGACCATTTTGGGCATCCGAGAGGCAATGATCTGCTCCGTCAGTTGAGTGAGGCGCTAAGAGATATCTATCGTGAGGCGGATGTGCTTGCCCGGTACGGTGGAGATGAATTCGCGGTAATCATTCCAGAAACCAAACCGGAGGCGGCGTTTCAGGTGAGCGACCGGATCAGGGAAAAGGTTGCCGCTTATCCCTTCGAGGGGAGGGAAAAACAGCCCGGCGGCGCCGTGACGATCAGCGCTGGGGTTGCGTCCTTCCCAACAGATAGTGAAGACCCCCATCTGCTGATTAAGCACGCCGATTACGCCCTTTACGAAGCCAAGCGCCTTGGAAAAAACAAGGTGATGGCCTGCTGCGTCAACAAAGATGATCGAGGAAAAACCCATGAGTGATTCGGCCTTCGTCTATAACATCGTCGTAGTCGGGGCGGGAAAGGGAGGCACCGCCTTGATCCATCTTCTGTCCGAAGACCCGCAGGCGAGGCTGATCGGCGTGGTCGATCGGGATGAATCCGCGCCGGGAATGGAGTTGGCAAAACGGTTGAAGATACCGACCTTTTCAGACTACAAGGAAATTGCCCCGATCGAAAATCTTCATTTCATCATTGACACAAGCGGCGATCAAGAGGTGGGGAACAGTCTTGCCAGACTTCGCAAGCCCCATGTGGAGGTGCTGGGAGGGGTGACGGCCAGGTTCATGTGGAATCACATCATCAAACGGGGCAAGAAGAAAGATACCCTGGAAGAGATGCTCTTTCAGTATCAGTCGATCTACGATATTGGGCTGAAACTTTCCGAGAGCCAGAATCTTTCCAGGATTCTATTTTATACCGTGGAAGACGCCACCCGTTTGATCCATACCCCATCGGGCAGTATTGCCTTATTCGATGAGCGGGCCGGTGAGATGTATCTGGGCGCGGTGAAGGGGTTTAGCAAAGATTTTTCAAATACGTTAAGGTGGCCGCCTAGACAGGGGGGCTTAACCAGCACGATTCTAAACAGGAAGGAGCCGTTGATCATTCCGGATATCTCAAAATATCAGGGATTTGACAACCCAATCATGATGGAGGAAGGTATCCGCTCGGTGATGGCGACGCGCCTTATTGCGGAGGGAAAAATTATCGGCATTCTCTATGTGGATGATTTTGTCGTGCGGAGATTCTCGCCGCGCGAGGCCTCTTTGCTGTCGCTTTTGGGGGGGATTGCGGCAAACATTATCGATAAGGCAAGGTTGTTAGAGAGCACCATGAAGATATCGATCACCGATGACCTGACCGGTCTGTACAACCATCGCCATTTTATGCAGACGCTCACCTCCGAGATCAAGCGGGCTGAACGTTATCGCCATGGCGTAACGCTGGTCATGATTGACATTGACAATTTTAAGAATTACAACGACACCCATGGGCACCCCAAGGGAAATGAGGTGCTCCGTCAAGTCAGCGCCCTCTTAAGAGAGCAGTGCCGTCAGGTCGATATGGTGGCGCGATATGGCGGCGAGGAGTTTGCGATCATTATGTCGGAGACCTCCGGAGAGCCGGTGCGCGCCGCGCTGAATCGACTCCGAGAGGCGGTAGCGACCCATGCTTTTGAGGGGCGTGATTGCCAGCCGGGAGGGCAGTTGACAATTAGCGCCGGCGTGGCCACCTATCCAACCCATAGCAAAACAGCGCATGGGCTTATCGAACTCGCCGATGCCGCGCTCTATCAGGCGAAAGGCGCCGGTAAAAACAGGATTGTTATATCAGACACCCCTAAAAACGAATAACCTCCTTTCCATTCTGTCAACTCATTTAATAATGTAACCCTGTGATCACAGTCTTTGAGAGTATTTTGTCTGCTTCACATAAGCGGGAACGCCAAATACTTCCGAGCCGGGGTCCACTATACCCAAAACTTAACGGGCCAGCGTGCGCAGGCGCATCAAGTCATCAATCGTATAAAGACTCTCAAACCCCATGCCTGATTTTGTAATCCGATCTCCTCCTCCCTCCTTTCGATCAATCAAGGCAATGACCTTTAGAATGCTAAAACCTTCGCCTCTCAAAATTTCCGCCGTCCGCACGGTGGATCCCCCCGTGGTCACCACGTCTTCGACGATCACCACCTTCGCGCCCGATGGGAGATGGCCTTCTACCTGCTGTCGGCTGCCATGCCCCTTCGGTTCCTTTCGAACAATAAATGCGGAAATCGGCTTCTTTTTAAGAAAACTCACGAGGGAGACCGCGGTGGCGATCGGATCGGCTCCCAGTGTCATCCCCCCCACCCCCAGCACCGGCAACGCCTGGATACGATGAAAAATCGCCTCTCCAATCAAGAACGCCCCTTCCGCATCGAGTGACACCTTTTTACAATCGATGTAAAAGGAGCTCATCTGCCCGGAGGTCAATTGATAGATCGGCGTCTCGCTGTAACAAAAGGAACGATGGAAGAGAAGTTCCAGAAGACGGTCACCTTGCATCATGCCCTTTTCTTAACCGGTTATGCCCCGTATGTCAAGCGATACCCGGCACCCAAGAACAGCGATAGAAAACATCAATTGAACCCTCTCCCTTGATGGGAGAGGGTGAGGGTGAAAGGTCACCCGCAAGGTTCCCCCCTCCCCTTTATCCCCTCCCACGAGGGGAGGGGGTTTAGATGACAGAACCAGTTTCTATCACTGTTCTTGGG
>CAYJWQ010000033.1:0-16690 GCA_964373895.1 uncultured Nitrospirota bacterium | reverse complement strand
GGAGGTAACTCCTTCCTCTGTTGTGGCGTCACCCATGAAAACCATAACAGCAATATTCCGCTTGCTCATCTGCGCCGCAAGGGCTGCTCCAGTCGCAATCGGAACGGCCCCACCTACCAGCGCGGAGGTGCCGGCCATTCCCACACTCTTATCGATTAAGTGCATCGACCCACCGCGCGAACCGACACAACCATTTGCGCGACAATACAGTTCCGACATCATTGCTTTTAAATCTCCCCCCTTAGCCAAATAAATGCCATGGGTGCGGTGACCGCAATACGCGAGATCTTCCTTGCTTGTGGCCGCGGCACTCCCTACACAAGTCGCCTCTTGACCAATAACCAGGTGAATAGGGGTTTTCATTTCATCTTCATGATACCGCCGTTCAACTTCAAGCTCTATCATTCGGATACGCAACATCGACCGATATAAAGCAACCAGAAACTCCTTTGAATAAGAAACCCCCTCCTGCCGCTGTCGTTGAAATCCCACACCAGCATATTTATATCGAATCATCTTTCACCTCGCTTCGATTATTTAAGAACCATTCATAGGTGCTGTAAATACCCTCCTCCAAAGTTATCTTAGGCCTCCATCCCAAAGACCGAATGCGTGAACTATCGAGTAGTTTTCGAGGGGCGCCATCGGGTTTGCCGGTATCCCACTCTGTGTTCCCGTTAAACCCGACCACTTTCATAACCATCTCAGCCAACTCCCGTATAGAATAATCCTGCCCCACACCAATGTTGATTGGAAGTTCAATTTGAGAGATGTCTTGCCGCAACAGGAAGAGACAGGCATCGGCCACATCATCCGCGTGTATAAATTCCCGCCTGGGATTTCCCGTTCCCCAAAGAACCACCTTTCTTTCTCGTTTTTCTTTCGCCTCATGGATTTTTTTTATCAAGGCAGATAAAACATGGGAGGAAGCCAGATTAAAGTCATCGTTCGGGCCATACACGTTGTTCGGGATGATAGGGATAAAACGCCGTATCCCATATTGCCGATTGTAAGAGAGACAAACATGCACACCGGCAAGCTTTGAAATTGCATAGGCAATGCTTGTCTCTTCAAGTTTTCCAGAGAGGAGTTGTTCCTCTGCCATTGGCTGGGAACAATCACGGGGATACATGCAAGAAGAACCAAAAAAAATAACCTTTTCTGCCTTTGATCGATGGGCAGCGCAAAGGACATTGCGTTGGATGTCCAGATTCTCAACGATAAAATCTGCCGGATGGTTTCGGTTCTCAATAATCCCACCCACACGGCCTGCAGAAAGGATAACAATTTTAGGGGCGTGCGCATCAAAAAAGGCGTCTACCGGCTCTCGATGGGTCAGATCTATTTCGGCTCGAGTTCGGATAAGGAGATGGTTATACCCCTCTCTCTTAAGCCTGCGGCAGATCGCAGAACCAATCAACCCTCGATGGCCTGCCACATAAATCGACATCGTATTATTCATTAATTCTGGAGTAGGTTCGTTTGCCAAAAGCATAATCTATAGAACTATGGTCTCGCTTAGACCCTTATTCTAAATAAAGAGACACCTCGTACCTTACAAGTTTTCTGCCCGCAGTCTCGTCCAAATATTACATGTAACTATGGGAAATCGGTGTACGAACAGAGAAACAACACTCCCATTTAGAAACTCCCAGATCATCCCTCGCTCAATACAACAACCGAACAACATTTAGCAGCATTATTATATCACCTATGTGTTGTCTGTCAAAGTATGGGTAGAAAAAGAAGTATCCGGTAGAGTAAACTCCTTACGTTTTCCTTTGGATATATCGAGTCAGCAAACTTGAAGGCACGCAACGCCATTCGTATGGCATACGGATATCGAGACAAAAAGTACATGAAGCTTATAAACGGTCTCATACTTGTATGGACAACAAGACCGTTTATACTCAACGGGCAAAGCCCGCGTGAGGGGGAGGCTCCATCTGGCTTTGCCAGTGGAGGGGGCGACGCGAGCCCCTGTAACTATCTCATAATCACACCTTAATAATCTCAATTCTATTATGAGACAGTTAATAAGATCATCCAGGCCTGTACCCCATGGATGAGAGCCTTCCATTCATGGGCTTTCGTTCACAATCATTCGTCATGAGCCATATTTTGATAGAAAGGAACCGTTGAATAGGGAAAAATTAAAAATTGGAATCATGTTGGATTCCGATGACGTTGCCGCATGGGAATATGACTTAATCGAACAAGTGATAACTTCAGACTGCGCAGAATGCCCACTTATTATTTTGAATGACAGCAAAGTGGTTGCTCTATCCAAGTTTAAGACCTATTGGAAGAACAGGCGGACATTGGCATACCATATTTTCAATAGAATTGACGAAAGGTGGTCCCGATGCAACGTGGATGCGGTTAAGATAAGGAATTTGCAGGAGGTGTTGTCTGGCATCCCGGTTGTTCGGGTTAAACCGATTCAGAAGGCATACTCGGACTATTTTGAGCCAGATGATATTGGTCGCATTAAAGAATATGGATTGGACATTTTAGTGAGAATTGGGTTTAGGGTTTTAAGGGGTGATATTTTTAAGGTCTCCAGATATGGGGTATGGTCTTACCACCACGGGGACAACCGGATCAATCGGGGAGGCCCCTCTGCATTTTGGGAGGTTGTGGAGGATCAACCTGAAACAGGAGTTGTTTTACAACGTCTAAGTGAAAATCTGGATGGGGGGCAGGTTCTCTATCGGTCATGGACCAAAACACATCCATTCTCGCCTGCGAGAAACAGACGTAACTGTTATTTAAGGTCCGTTCCATTTTTAAAGAGGCAAATCGAGCTCCTCTGTCGTTTGGGGGAAGAGGGGTTTTCCAGGGAGATAAAGAAGTTTAAGCGGGAGTTCGACTTTTACGATCATAGACTGTATAGGACGCCATCGAATCTTTTGATGTTGTGGCTTACGATAAGGCTATTTGCAAGGGCCGGGTATAGCGTTTTCCGGGATACGTTCTATTCAGATCAATGGTATTTATTGTTTGATTTAAAAGGCGATCTATCCACATCTTTTCGCATCTTTAAAAAGGTGCCCCAGCCGAGGAATCGGTGTTGGTCCCATCCACACGTCCTTCATGTCGGCGGTCGCCACTATATTTTCTTTAAAGCGCATATCCATAAGGCGAAGAAAAGCCACATCTCTCTCATTGAAATAGATGAACAACGAAATCTGACAGGCCCGACTCAAGTTCTCGAAAGGGATTACCCCCTCTCTTATCCCTTTGTCTTTGAATGGGAAGGCAACTATTACATGGTGCCAGAATCGGTTGCGAATAAAACGATTGAGCTCTATGAGAGCCTCAAATTCCCGTATCAGTGGAGATTTAAAATGAACTTGATGGACCACATCGTGGCGTCAAACGCTACCCTATTCTATTATAGGGAAAAGTGGTGGCTTTTCGCTGCAATCGCTGAAAACGAAGGCGTCTCTCCTGACAACGAATTGTTCCTTTTCTTTTCAGATCAGTTGTTCACAAGTCAGTGGGAGCCACACCCCCTGAATCCGATTGTGTCTGATGTAAAAAGGGCGAAACCTGCGGGCAAGGTGTTTGAAAGAAATGGGGGAATCTTTAGACCGTCGCGAGATTGCTCTCAAAAAAAAGAGCGCGGTTTTGATTTAAACGAAATTCTGGTGCTCTCGGAGACAGAATATTGCGAAAGGGCCGTGGCCCATGTGGAACCCCATTGGGATAAAAAGGTGCGAGCAGTGCAGACCTTCACGTATGAAAAGGGGCTGACCATCATTGATGCGATGGAAAAGACGTTTATCTTTCGCCCCCCTGCCCCGAAAGGTTGACATTTGCCGTTTATTCTTCTACCTTCCAGCCACTTAACTTAACCAAGGAGGATCCTTTCGTGGCAGGGCGGTGGCGTGTCTCTATCGTAGGGTTGTTTGTCCTCTTGTTCATGTTCATCTTGGCTCCTCCCCTCTTTGCGGGACATGCCGTCTCCTCTGATGGGCCTGACCTCATCAATCTGGGTGTGAACGCCCTCCATATCCAATATGCCACCGATGAAAGTGAGGGGATACCGAGTGGAACGGGGAGCAGCGCCTTTTTCGTAAGGCGCGCGGAATTTTATGCAAAGGGACAGCTCAACCAGGGGATCGCCTATGAGGTTGAATATGACCTTGCCCCTGAAAAGGCGCTGCTTCGAAGTGCCTATATCGATTTTATGGGCGATCAGGAGGGTATCCTTGGGTCATCCTTGGGGGCATCCTTGCGGCTTGGACAGTTTCGCATCCCCTTTGGGATTGAGATACAAACCTCTTCCAAGAGGCTTTTATTTATCAATCGGATGCTTATAACCAATCCGAACAATGAACAGGAAAGTTCAAAGGGGATTACGAGCGTTACCTCCGGATTCATCCAAGACCGGGATATCGGGATTCGGGTCAGCGGCAAGGCGGCATCCGTCTCTTACGCAATGGCCGTCGTCAACGGATCGGATAAAAATGTACCCGATAAAAATAGCGCCAAGGATGTCATCGCGCGTCTCGTCGCCCAGCCTTTCAATGGGTTAACATTGGGGGGATTAACACTGGGGGGGGTGACATTGGGCAGTTCCGCTTACCGTGGAAATGGGCCAACCCAGAATGCGCGGCGGGATCGAGTTGGGAGCGACGTTGAGTTTCAACAGGGGGAATCCCTTTTAATCCGGGGCGAGCTTGTTACGGGAAAGGATGGGGCGGTGAAATTTGACGGCTACTATGCCTTCCTTGCCTATCGGGTATTACCCAACGTCGAGCCGGCCATTCGACATGAATGGCTTGATCCCGATATCGGGGTTTCCGGCAATGAAATCCGTCGAACGACCGTTGGCGTGAACTATTATATGGCAGGCAACACAAAATACCAGATCAATTACGAATGGCGGAAAGACTCGGCAAAACCCAATCTGGACAATATGGCGCTGGTTCAATTACAGATCAGTTTCTAAGCGAGATAGAAAAATACCTATTTGGGGTGTCTCTGTTTAAAATGGTCGCAAAACGACTCTCGCTTTTCGCGCTGATCTTCCTGTTCGTCACCGGAGGCGCCTCTTTTATCCATGCAGCCGTCCTCATCAATGGGGCGGGAGGGAGTTTTCCCTATCCTATCTACTCAAAGTGGTTTGATGAATTTACCAAGACCCATCCTGAAATTCGGTTTAACTATCAGGCGATTGGCTCTGGCGGCGGGATTCGCCAGGTCTCGGCGCTGACCGTTGATTTTGGGGCAACCGATGCCCCCATGACCGATGAACAGAAAAGTAAGTCCAAAGTGGGACTGCTCCATTTCCCAACCGTGTTAGGAGGCGTGGTTCCCACCTATCATCTTCCGGAAGTTCCAGGAGAGATCAATTTTACACCGGAAGCCCTTGCCGACATTTATCTTGGGAAGATTGTACGATGGAACGACCCGAAGATCGCAAGGGCCAACCCTTCCATAAAATTGCCCAACCGGCCGATTGCCGTTGTGCACCGCTCCGACGGTTCCGGCACCACCTACATCTTTGTGGAATATCTCTCCAAGGTCTCTTCTGAATGGAGAGAACAGGTGGGAGTCGGGGCTTCCGTCAAGTGGCCGGTCGGCCTGGGTGGAAAGGGGAATGAAGGGGTGACCGGCATGATCAAGCAGATCCCCTATGCCATTGGCTATGTGGAACTTATCTACGCGGAGCAAAACCACCTTCCCGTCGGGAGGGTGCAAAATGCGGCGGGGGAATTTATCAAGGCCGATTTAGCCAGCCTTACGACTGCCGCGGCCGCAACCAAGATGCCCGATGATTTCCGCGTGAGCCTTACCAATGCCCCTGGCAAGGGGGCTTATCCGCTTGCCAGTTTCACCTGGCTCCTTATTCCAGAGAAAATGGCAGATCCGGTCAAAGGGCGCGCCATGGTTGCATTCTTAAAATGGATGCTGCATGAGGGGCAGGCGTTGGCACCCCACCTGACCTATGCCCCGCTCCCTAAAGAGATCGTATCTATGGAAGAGGCGGCACTTGCTAAAATCCGTTATTAAAAGTATCCCGACAAAACGTTTCAAGATGGCCGATCCTCTTTTTAAGGGAACCACGTCCCTTACTGCCGGCCTCGTTATTATCCTTACCTTTCTTGTGGTTTTTTTTCTGACCCGGCATGCCCTCCCTTCGATTTACGCCTTTGGGTGGAATTTTCTTTATGAATCGGAATGGGATCCGGTGAGGGAGCAGTTTGGAGCCGCCCCCTTTATTTATGGGACATTAGCGACATCAGCCATTGCCCTCATGATAGCGGCGCCCATCGGCATCGGGACGGCGATTTTCCTCTCGGAACTGATTCCGCCCTGGCTTTCGGCGCCGATCTCTTTTCTGATCGATCTGTTGGCTGCCATCCCTAGCGTGATCTACGGCCTGGTTGGCATCTTTGTCCTGATCCCCCTGATGCGCTCATCGATCGAGCCCTCCCTCTCTGCCCTCCTTGGGTTTTTTCCACTCTTTGAATCATCCCCTTACGGTTTTGGAATCATGACCGCGGGATTGATCCTCTCCATTATGATTATCCCGTTTATTACCTCTGTCTCCCGCGAGGCGCTCCTCGCGGTGCCGCTGATACAGCGTGAGGCGATCTTATCCCTTGGCGCTACCCGATGGGAGATGGTCTTAAAGGTGGTTCTTCCTATGGCAAAAAGCGGTATCATCGGATCGATTTTCCTTGCCCTTGCGCGGGCCTTAGGCGAGACGATGGCGGTGACGATGGTGATTGGGAATAGACCCGAAATTCGCGCCTCCCTTTTTGAACCAGGACACACCATGGCGGCCGTGATCGCCAACGAGTTTTCCGAAGCGGTCTCCGATCTCTATCTTTCAACCCTCATTGAGATCGCCCTGGTCCTCTTTGGCGTCACGTTGATCATTAACGGAATCGCCCGCCTCTTCGTCACACGCCCTCTGGGAGGCAAGTCATGAACTTTGGGAAAAACCGATCCATCAATTATATCCAAAGAAGGCTGACAAGTATGTTCTTCTTTTCTGTCACCACCCTCTGCGCCCTTTTTACCATTGGAGTTCTCTTTTTTATTTTGGGGTACATTCTTTATCAGGGATTCTCCTCCTTAAACGTTGATTTCTTTATGCAGCTTCCCAGACCGGTGGGAGAGGAGGGGGGCGGCATGGCCCATGCCATTATTGGCACGGGGAAATTGATTCTCCTTGCGATTATGATCGGCGCGCCGATCGGCCTCCTCGGAGGCATTTACCTCTCTGAATATGGTCAGAAGGGGTTAAGTGGTTTCCTGGTGCGTTACGCCGCCGATCTTTTAAATGGCATCCCTTCCATTGTGATTGGAATTTTTGTCTATACCGTGTTGGTCCTTTGGATGGGACATTTCTCCACCCTTGCCGGCGGGTGCGCCCTGGGAATCATGGTCATCCCGACCGTCTTGCGCGGCACGGAAGAGTTCCTCAAGGTGGTGCCTGCCTCTCTAAGAGAAGGCGGCCTCGCCCTGGGTCTGTCCGAATCAAAAACGATCTGCCGGATTGTGCTTCCAGCGGCTTTAAGCGGGATACTCACCTGTGTTATGCTGGCGCTTGCCCGTGTGGCCGGAGAGACGGCGCCGCTGCTCTTTACCGCCTTTGGAAACCGCTATTTCAGCGAGGGATGGCTTGAGCCCACCGCATCCCTGCCCGTGATGATTTATACCTATGCCATCTCCCCTTACCCCGATTGGCAGCGGCAGGCATGGGCGGGAGGGGCGGTCCTCCTGATCCTCGTTCTCCTGGCAAATGTGGCATCGAGGATGATCCTCCGTGGCCGCAAACCCTAAGGGTAGTCGATGAAACCCGTGATCGAAGTCAATCATCTCTCTGCCTGGTTTGGGGCAAAACAGGTTCTACAGGATATTGCCCTTTCAGTCCCATCTCATGAGATTACCGCCATTATCGGGCCCTCTGGTTGCGGGAAATCGACCTTTATCCGGTGCCTGAATCGGATGCACGAAGTAGTACCGGAGGCACGGGTTTCAGGATCAGTTGTTTTAAATGGGGAAGAGGTCTACGGCGCCGACAAGGATCCTGTCTTAATCCGGCGGCGCGTCGGGATGGTTTTTCAAAAGGCAAACCCTTTCCCCACCATGTCAATTTACAATAATGTGGCGGCCGGTCTCCGTTTAAATGGCGTTACAAAAAGATCGATCTTGGATGAACGGGTGGAGATGAGCTTAAAACAGGCGGCCCTATGGGATGAAGTCAAAGGACAATTAGGTAAACCGGGAACCTCTCTTTCAGGAGGGCAGCAGCAACGTTTATGTATCGCCCGCGCGCTGGCGGTTCATCCGGAGGTCCTTCTTTTAGACGAGCCGACCTCCGCGCTTGATCCCATTGCCACGGGGCGCATCGAAGGATTGCTGCGGGAGCTAAAAAAGAGCTATACCATCGTCATTGTCACCCATAATATGCAGCAGGCAGCCCGCATATCGGATCATACCGGGTTTTTCCTGATGGGGGAACTGGTGGAGTTTGATCAGACATCAAAGATATTTACCAATCCGAAAGATGAGCGGACAGAAGATTATATTACCGGAAGATTTGGTTAAGTGAGGGACAACAATGCAACGACATCTCGAAGAAGAGCTGACCCGGCTTAAGGGAAAGATATTGAAAATGGGGGCGTTGGTTGAGAGCCAGATCGCCTCCTCTATTAGGGCCCTGGTCGAGCGAGACAACCCCCTGGCCCATCAGACGATCAAAAACGATCATCAGGTCAACGCGATGGATGTGGATATTGACGAAGAGTGTATTCGGCTCCTGGCGCTCTACCAGCCGGCGGGACGCGATCTTAGGTTTATCACCACCGCAATGAAGATCACCACCGATTTAGAAAGGATGAGCGATCTTTCCGAAGATATCTGTGAGCGGGCCATTGAACTTTCGGAAGAACCCCTTCTGAAACCGTATATCGACATTCCCAAAATGGCGGAGAGGACGCAGCAGATGGTCAGAGAGGCGCTTTCGGCCTTTGTCAACAAAGACGCCGCCCTTGCCAGAAAAGTCTGCTCCGACGATCAACCGATTGACGACCTGACCCATCAGATTTTTAGAGAACTTTTAACCTATATGGTTCAAGATCCGGCCACGGTCACTCGGGCAATTCGGATCAGCTTTATCACCAAATACATCGAGCGGATTGCCGATCATGCGACCAATATCGCCGAGGTGGTGGTCTATCTGGTTGAAGGGAAAATTATCCGTCATACCAAGACAGACCCCTGAAAAACCTGCTAATCGTTACGTCTGCCTGACATAACGCGGTCGCCAGCCCTCCTTCGATCAGGGCGAGAGCGTCGTTCCACCCCTTGATAGCCCTTGCTTGACTCCACCTCGTTGGATAATTGCGGGTTGAGATAAAGAAGGACCTTCATCGCTTCTTCGGAACTTGTCGAAAGAAGATCAAACCCTTTTTCAAAATCGGATAAAGCATACGCATGGGTCATCATCGGCGCGGGATTGATCCGTCCGGAGTTTAACAGCCCGGCCATCTGGAACCAGGTCTCAAACACCTTTCGCCCATGCACGCCATAGATCCGAACGCCCTTTCGGACAATCTGATCTTTGAAATGAAGGGTCACCGGTTCTTGCGAAAGGCCGTAAGCGGAGAATCGGCCGCCGTTTCGGAGGAGGGAGAGGCCCGCTGAAATCGCCTGCGGATTTCCGGACATTTCAATAACCACATCTACGCCGACGCTTCTCGCCTCACCTAAAACTGTCCCCATGACGCTGATCTTTGTGGCGTCAAAAACACGATCGGCGCCCATGAGGCGGCCCATTTCCAGATGGGCTGGATGAACCCCCATCAGGAAGACATGAGAAGCGCCTGACGCCCGCGCGACGCTGGCGGCAAAGAAGCACTCCGGCCTATCCCCCAGGATTAGCACCTGCTGGCCGCCAACCGGCTCCACCAACGTCGCGTGCACGGCGTTCGCGATCGTTTCCTGAATGGCAGCGATGCCCGGGGGAAGTGTTGGATCGTTCTTCCAGAGATTGCGTTGTGGTATGACGATGTAATCACCAAAACATCCGTCGCGTTCCACCCCCAATATTTGGGGGCTGGCGCAAAAATGCGCGTTTCCTCGCGTACAAGGGGGACAACCGAGGCAGGCAATGTGGCTGTCGGCGGAAACAGGATCTCCCGGGGCAAAACGGGTCACAGCCTCTCCCACCTCCACCACATGACCAGAAAACTCACGGCCAATCACCCGTGGAAAATGCCGGACCCTTTCGAGAAGCCGTTCATTCCCTTCATAAAGATGAAGATCCTCCTCGCCGATGGAGACCACATCGACGCGGATCAACACCTCGTCAGGAAGAACAGGAGGGATCTGATGTTCGATCAACATCAATCCCCTCCCCTTCCGGGCTTTTACGAGCGCTTTCATAGAATCGGAGAACCCCTCTGCTACAATTTACCACCCAGATCACACTGCGTCAAGGAAGCCGCACAAGAAAGAAAACGCCTTTAACATGAAGGGAGGAGAGGTTGCTTAGAAGGAGGGCAGCCCTTTTTTTATCACCAGGGTTACGTGATTGACCCCAAAATAATAGGGAAGCTGTTGGTAATGATCGAGGTCAAGGATAAGAATATCGGCCTGTTTGCCGACCTCAAGGCTTCCTATTTGTTGGCCCATGCCGATGGCATGGGCCGCATTAAGGGTGGCTGCGGAGATCGCCTCGGCAGCCGACATCTTAAAGTTTAAAACTGCAAGATGAATGATTTCCTGCATAGAGGGACAAGGAGATGTCCCAGGATTAAAATCGGTCGCCAGGGCGACCGGCAACCCTGCCTCAATCAAGGCGCGGGCCGGAGGATGCCGCTTTGCCACCGCGAAATGCGAGGCGCCCGGAAGAAGAACGCCGATGATGCCGCTTTTTGCCAAGAGGGGAATATCCCGTTTTTTTATAATATCGATGTGGTCAACTGAAGTCGCATGAAACGCGATCGCCAACCCCACACCGCCCTGATCACTAAATTGTCCCGCATGGAGTTTTATCCTGAATCCTTCTTTTTGTGCGGCCTCAAGAATCCGTTTACACTGGGAAAATGAAAATGCCCCCTCCTCACAAAAAATATCGCAAAACTCGGCGTACGGCTTTACCAGAGGGAGCATGGCAATGACCTGATCCAGATAGGCCTCTGGAGAGGCGAGGCGCTCTTTAGGAACCGTATGGGCCCCCATGAAGGTCGGTACGATATCGATGGGAAGGGATTTTTTCAGGCGCTGGATAACCTTCAGGATTTTGATCTCATTTTCCAGATTAAGGCCGTAACCGCTTTTGATCTCCACGGTGGTCGTTCCATAGGAGAACATTTTCTTTAAGTTCGCCGAGGCTGCCCGATACAACGCCTTTGGGGTTGCCAAACGGGTCGCCTCCACGGTGGCCAGGATTCCTCCGCCCTGTTTTAGAATTTCAAGATAAGGGAGCCCCGTGATCCTTTGAGCCCATTCCCCTTCACGGCTTCCCGCAAAAACGGCATGGGTATGGGGATCGACAAATCCTGGCATAACCACTCTCCCTTTTGCGTCAATTTCCCTTTTTGCGCGACAGAGACGTCGATAGTTCTTTTGACTCCCAATCCAGGCGATCTGATCCCCCACCACCCCGACCGCGCCGTCGTGGATAAGGCCGAGATCGGAGGCCGCAGGTCCGCGTTTAGGCCCGCCGCCGTGAGAGGCCAGCGTCAGAAGCTCTCCGCAGTGAACCACAGCAAGGTCAAACATCATGCAAGATAATATCCTGGAGATCTCCCAACAAGAGGAACGGCTCTCCCCACTGGGTCGCATCCGTTAAACTCCATGGGGCGGCGCTCTCATACGGTTTAAAACGGAGACCGCAATTCCCACCATAGAGAAGATAGGCGACGCCGCTCCCTGAATCTTCCACCGGTTGGACAAAGGCCTCGGAGGCCCGGTACTGGTCGGCCCAGCCGGTTACCCAATAGAGCTTTCCCTCCGGATCGTCATGATAAAAACGGACCGCCGCCGCCTTCCTTGCCGGACCGTTCTCCCGAAAACGCATCATGTCACAAGGCGTACAATTTGGATTCTCCTCAATCTCCTCGATCACCATTTTTGATTGCCTTCAGACGGTCAGATATAACTAAGATGGACCTTCCCTTGCCTTAAATCGCAATCCGTTGCCTGATACCGCTCCAGGACGCCGATATCGGACCAATATCCCCTCATGACATATCCATACAACTGCTCGCGTTGGACAAGCATCTGCAGATAGACGTCTGTGATCGAATAGAACCCCGTCGGAATATAATCCAGGACGTCTGGCTCCATGACGTGGATGCCGGCAAACATGAGCTTCTTTAATGTTTGACCGCGCCAGGGCATGCGTCCCAACATATTTTGAATCTGGCCGTCTGCGTCAACCTCAATGGCGCCAAAGCGCTCCACATTCTCATCTTCACGGAGAACCAGCGTCGCGCGTCCACCTTGTTTTCGATGGGAAGCCACAACGTCGTTAAGGTTTAAATCAACCAGAATATCTCCGTTGATGACGATGAATGTCTCTTTTGCAATTTCGGATGCGATTTTCTTGATTCCTCCGCCGGTTCCTAAAATATCGGCCTCCTCGGAATAGGTGATATGCAGTCCAAAACGGCTTCCATCTCCAACCGCTTTGATAATCTTATCGCCATGATAGTGGACATTGATGAAGACGTCGGTGATCCCATATTTCCTCAATAAATAGAGGTTGTAATAAAGCAGGGGACGGCCGCCAACGGGCAAAAGGGGTTTTGGAAGGTCGTTGGTCATCGGCCGCAACCGCGTTCCAAATCCAGCCGCCAATATCATCGCCTTCATGACAAAACGCTCAACATCAGGTTTCTACCGTAACTCTTCCACATAGGTTGCCAAAAGCTGGTGGAGAGGAGAGAGCCGCTTGTATTTCAGGAGGTTCCTTTTAACCTTGGCGAGGGTTGGCGGAACGTACGCAAGGAATCGGCTGTTTTTTTTGACAAGATCGATATAAAAAAACCGCCCGGCCGCCTTCAGGTTTCGCTGAATGCTGACAAGATCAAAATATTCCCGGAACATTTCAGCATGAGCGCCCTCTCCTGTTTGTTCCTCCCACCTGCCAAGATAATAGACAATCAACTCGTCAATCAGTGTCTCCGGAAGATCGACATACGAATCGCGAAGGAGCGAGGCAAGATCATACTGACGGGGTCCCATCAGGGCGTCTTGAAAATCAATCACGCGAATTCTAAAGCCTGCAGTATCAGGTTGGACCATCAGATTTCTGCTGTGATAATCGCGATGCGTAAAGACTTGCGGCAAAGAGGCGAGCCGAAGGGCTATATCTGAAAAATATGCGCGAATCGCGTTTTTATCCTTCTCGGAGATGATCTTCCCGTTGCGTTTTTTGATGCCATACTCAATAAAATGGTCGAACTCCCACAGGAGCAGGGATTGATCGAACGCGCGCTCATGGGCAATGGTCGGGACGGCTGGAATAGGGGTCGCCAGCCGTTGGAGGGTGATCAGCCCATCAATGGCCGCCTGGTAATAAGCGCGTATCATCGCTTCGCGCTTACCTTGAACCTCATTTTCCATGGTTACATCGCCCAGGTCTTCCAGCAGAAGCCAGCCTTGCGCCGGTTCATAATAAATAATCTCGGGAACGGCGACGTGGCACTGGCGCAGATGCCGCTGAATATTGATAAAAGGGAGTTCCGTGACCGTTGCAACCCCGCTCATCGCCTCTTCGGAGGCCTTAAATCGTTCCGGCTCCGCAAGCGCCATCAGAATGAGAGAGTGGAATGCCCCGTTATCCCGAAAGGAGAGGCGATGGTAGGTTCGATTGGAGGCATCGCCGGCAAGCTTTACGAGATGCGTCTCGTTGGCAGAGATACGGAGGGTTTTATTGAGAATGCGCCGCAGGGCTTCCAGGTCAAGCATCAATCTACCTAAATGAATTTCATTCTCCCATGAAGGGGATGCCCTGTCAATTTCCCCTCCTGATCGGTTTTTCAATAACCGGCTAAATATTTTCGCGCTTGAAAGCGGTATCTCCTCTATGGAATAATCCCAAAAAATTACTGGATTAAACATGGCGCTCCAGCGACAGAAAATTCTCCTCACCCTCTTCACATTGGCCTCTCTTATCGGGACGGCGGTCGCTCTTTATATCGGGTATGAGCTTTTTAAAACCCGTCTTTTTATTTTCGGGGTCTTTGCGATTTATATCGTTCTCCTGACCGGTATTATTCTCTTCTTTGGTTTCCGATTGATCGGCATGTCACTTTCCAAAAACGATTGATTCGATCCTGAAATTCAGACGTAAGAAGACAATGGCAAAATTTCTCATTCGGCGATTCCTCTGGATGCTTCCGGTTGCGCTGGGGGTTCTTACCCTGGTTTTCTTTTTGATCCATCTGCTCCCGGGGGATCCGGTCGACATGATGCTGGGAGAGAATGCCCCTGACGTTGACCGCGCCGCGCTCCGATCCGCCCTCCACCTGGATCGGCCGGTTCTCTGGCAATATGGACAGTTCCTTTCTGAAATCGTGCGCGGCAATCTCGGCGCCTCGTTTAGCACACAACAGCCTGTCACCCAAATGATCCTGGCGCGCTACCCTGCCACACTGGAGTTGGCCATTGCGGCGCTCCTTATCGCCCTGTTCATTGCGATTCCACTCGGGATTCTCTCTGCGATTCGGCGTGATTCCCTTGCCGATCATGCGATTCTTCTTTTCTCTCTCCTCGGCGTCTCTATGCCAAGCTTTTGGATCGGGCCGCTTCTGATTATCGTCTTTTCACTACAACTCGATATGCTTCCGGTATCGGGCCGATCTGGAATCGCGTCTTTGATCCTTCCTGCTTTTACGCTGGGTATCGGCATGTCTGCCGTGTTGACACAATTAACCCGATCTTCGCTGCTTGAAGTTATTCACGCCGACTTTGTCTTATCCGCCAGGGCAAAGGGGCTTCCGGGGCGCTCCGTCATATTAAAACATGCCTTCCGATGCGCCCTGATACCGATTGTAACCGTCGTGGGACTGCAAGTCGGGGCTCTTCTGACCGGCACGATTATCACAGAGACAATCTTTTCCTGGCCTGGCCTCGGCAGGTTAACCATTCAGGCGATTCAAAGCAGGGACTATCCCCTGGTTCAAGGATGTATTCTGTTTACGGTAATGACCTATCTTTTCGTCAACCTCCTGGTGGACATCCTCTATGCCAAGATAGACCCCAGGATAGGATTAGGCTGGAATTAGTTTTGGAACTCGACCATCGTTCAGTAACAGGCAGACCACATACGAAGACCCTGATTGGGCTGGCCCTCTTGGTCTTTTTTATGATCGTTGCCGTTTCCGCCCCGATCATCTCTCCCTATGATCCCCTAAAACAGGAGCTCGCCGCAGGCTTGGCCGCCCCCTCTCTTGCCCACCCATTTGGACAAGACAAACTTGGCCGCGACATTTTAAGCCGGATATGCTACGGGGCGCGGGTTTCATTATGGGTCGGATTCCTATCCGTTGGGATTTCCCTTTCAATAGGCCTTTTCATCGGAGGGGCGTCAGGATATTTTGGCGGATGGATTGATGAATTTTTTATGCGCTTTACCGATATATTCCTTGCCTTTCCAGGAATACTCCTTGCCATTGCCTTTGCGGCCGCCCTCGGCCCGAGCCTGATAAATGTGATCATCGCCCTGTCAATCATGGGTTGGGTTGGATATGCCCGGATTATCCGAGGACAAATCCTTGTTATCCGCGAACAAGAATATGTTGCGGCGGCTTACGCGCTGGGGGCAAGCCCTGTTCGAATGATCACCCGCCATTTCCTGCCGAATATTCTGGCGCCTGTCATTGTGAAGGCCACCTTTGGACTGTCCGGAGCCATTGTGACAGAGGCAAGTCTTTCCTATTTAGGTCTTGGAACACAACCCCCCGACCCCAGTTGGGGAGCCATGTTGAGCGACGGACGCTCGTTCCTCCTCCTGGCGCCACATCTGACCCTGATACCTGGGATGGCAATCATGTCTCTTGTGATGGCGCTAAGCATGGTGGGGGAGCGATTGAGGAATTTTTTTGATGTAAAGGGGTTAGGATAACGTGCATCCGCCTCTCCATTGAAAAATTACGCGATTTCCCATAAAATACACAGACATCTTCAACAAGAAGAACCGCCCATTTTGAGTCATTATGAAAAAGGTCGTGGTCTTTATCTTTGCGCTTCTTTTACTTGTTGCCTGCAAAAAGAAAGAAAAGGATTACCGTCTGGAGGCCGCATTATTCCAAAACAGGCCCACCTGTGATGGGAAGGTCGCTTACGCCGAGAATCTCTTCTCCCTTTCATCCTGCCATACGCGCCCATAGCTCAGATGGATAGAGCACTTGACTACGAATCAAGGGGTCGGGGGTTCAAATCCCTCTGGGCGCACCCTCTATGAGATAAACAGGCCGTTCCTTTCTTGACGGGTCTGATGAAAAAGTGTTACATACCCCTCGGTTTGAATCTTCCAATATGCCGGAGTGGCGGAACAGGTAGACGCAAGGGACTTAAAATCCCTCGCTTCCGTAAGGGGCGTGCCGGTTCGATTCCGGTCTCCGGCACTCCAACGTTGATCCGATGGCACACTATTGGCAGAGGTGGGATTGACCCCAGAAACCACCTGCCCGTGTATGTGGCTACTTAA
>CAYJWQ010000032.1:13134-16861 GCA_964373895.1 uncultured Nitrospirota bacterium | reverse complement strand
CCATAAATGCGAAAAAAACGGCCACAGTTGCCATTATCCGAACGACAGGAAGACCTTCCATTTCTGGGAAGATGTCCTGCGGTCTAATATAAATTAGAGCCGTATATATTATTAAAGAAAAGAAAGCCACGATTTTTATCTACCAAGAGCAGAGATTAACATTCTAATTACCCTAAATTCCTTCCCTATTTGATATCGCGAGAGATTCCTATGAATCCCCTAAAATACAAAAACTCTATGAAATTTCCCTGAAAATAAATGGCCTATTTTTTAAAAATAAATAGATTCTGAGTTTCTGAGAGGTACATAACAATCTTTCCCATTAGTGCTGAGATTCCTTGCCTCTCGTCATGCTGCTCCTTGTACACCATTTGAAAGCTTCGGCTCGCAATAATAACTTTCAACCTCTATTTTTTAAACCTATTACGACATTTTAGGAGATTAAAACCTCACTATAGAGAATCTTTAACAACTTTTAGGATCGTTTTGCGGGGGAAATTGCGAGTTTATCTGGCGCCTTTACTCGTGAAAATAACCTTAAAAGTTTCAAAAACAATCGTAAAATCTAATACAAGAGAGAGATGCTTAATATAGTAAAGATCATATTGAAGTTTCTCTACGGCATCCCTCTCCGTAGAACCATACCGATATTTGACCTGTGCCCAGCCTGTCAAACCTGGTTTTACTGAAAACCGAAGGTTGTAATACGGGATTTTCTTCCTTAACTCCTCCACAAAAACAGCCCTCTCCGGCCTAGGGCCGACAAAACTCATCTCTCCTCTTAACACATTAATCATCTGCGGGATCTCATCAATACGGAGGGCCCGCATAAACCGGCCTACCCTCGTCACCCTGGGATCGTTCTTTGACGCCCAAACAGGACCACTCCTTAATTCAGCATCTTGACACATGGACCTGAACTTGATCAGCATAAACAGCCGTCCCTTTTCACCTACACGTTCCTGGCAATAGAAGACAGGCCCTCTAGAACCAAGCTTGATTAAAACAGGGAAAATAACGAACAAGGGGGACGCTAAAACGAGTCCAATCGAAGCAAAAATAACGCTAAAAACCCGCTTGCTCGCACGTACAAGACTAACGCGACAAAAACCGTCGCCAAAAATCAAGCTGCTGGGTCGTAGCGCTTGGATTAATATTTTTCCTGAAATTTCTTCGTAGAAGGTAACACCTTCCACAATTTCCACACCCAGTACCCGAAGGTTGAGAAGCGATTCCACCGGAAGCTGTCCACGCCGATCATTTAGTGCGACCACAATTTTGCTGATTCCATGTTCAGTTACAATCGTTGATAGCCTTTCCCATTCTTCGCCCAGTGTGTCTGGAGAGGTGACATCCCAACGAAAATGAAGCGCCCGAAATCCCAGGCTTCGATCGTAAAAAAGGACATTTTTAAGCAAGCCTGCCACTGGCGCGGAACCGATAATCAAGACAGTTGAATCCCATCGGCGCATGGTCACTAAGACCTGATACCCCAGCCTAAGACCAATCAGCAGAAACGGGAACAGCACCAAGCGCATCCAGAAAGGACGCCATATCGCGAGGGCGGCGGGAGTGATTAGATAAAATATAAATAAAATAATAACGGCAAGAAAAATCGCCTGAATATGCTTAAATAAAAATTCTCTTAAGGAAAACCTTGGGAAGGGGAGTTGAAGCTCGCCACAATAGAGACAAACTTGAGAAACAAAAACAACCGCCATCATATACAGCCATGTAGAGCCGATGGCGGCACTTCCGAATGCTGTCCCCCATAAAAGGAAGATCAATATAATAACATTTTCGAAGATAAAGTAGAGTGAATTACGAATTGAAAAATAGCGATCAAAGATTCGTACCATCGTCTCTTACTTAAGTGAGAAATGAGGCGAGGCGAAGAACTCGTTTTCTCTCGTCAGGCCCACCTTAATATTTAAATGGCCACGCCCCTGTCGCTCCGTTGAGAACGCTCCCGATAATCTTCGAAGAACCAATAGATTTAATCGCTTGAGAAAGGAGATGGTCTAAAGTCTTTCCAGCTCTGGCAACGATTAAAATACCATCAACAGCATTTGAAATAACGCTCATATCAAAAAGTGGAAGAATCGGAGGGGCATCCACCCATACATAATCAAACCACGCCTGAACTTCCCTTAAAACATCTTTCATGCCATCAGACGTCCAAACATTACTCTCCTTTACGGGTCGGTGTCCCATCGGGAAAAGGGTTAAGTTTTCTGTAGGACCGCGTCGCATAGCGCTTCCCAAGGGGCATTTTTTTGCGATAACGTCAACCAGCCCTGCTTCTTCCCTTAGACCAAAGCGTTTAGCGAGCGTCGGTTGGCTGAAATCACCATCAATAATTAAGCACCGTTTTCCGAAGTCTCGGGCAGCCACAATCGCAAGATTTGAAGTGGTGGTTGTTTTTCCCTCACCTTTAACAGCGCTTGTCACGGCAATCACTTTTTTCTCATCCACTCGGCAGAGCGAATCGATTTTCGCAAAAAGCGTCCGATATCCATCGGCTGCGACCGACATCGGTTCGGTCAAGGTTACAAGAACCTCTCCAACGCGCTCTTCCGTCTCAACATCAGGTGTCATCGATTTTCTAACGAGACTTTTCATTTACTTTGCCTTTTCCCCCATATTTATAATACGCTGCCACCTCCTCATTAAAGTCTGGGATATATGCCAACACAGGCGCGCCCGTAACACGCTCCAGTTCGACCGGTTTACGTATGCTCCTGTCAAATTTATCTCGAACAAAAGCAGCCCCAATCCCGGCAGCCAAGGAAAGAAACAGACCTGCAAGACTAACCTTTGCTTTATTTGGTTTGATCGGGTCCTGGGGAAGATTCGCAGGATCTAAAAGGCGGAACCGCTCCCCAACCTCCCTTGCCTCAAAACTTTTGGAAATCGTTGCATTTTGTTTTTTATCCAAAAGGGCATCATAATTATGTTTTGTGATCTCATAGTCTCTCAATAAGGCAGACAGCTCTTGTTCCACAATAGGCGTACTTTCAATCCGTCGATCATACGATCTGATCCGCTCGTCAAGAAGCTTTTCTCGCGCCACTAAACTATCCAATTCGATTTCGGTCGCCTGAATTACCCTGCCGGTTTCACCCGCATAAAGGGGCAAGAAAGCTGTTTCTTTATTCCTTGTTTTTTCTGCACCAACGGTTCCATCTTCTTTGAGAAGAGAGAGTCGGTCTTCGAGCACTTTAATATCACGCTTCATCATGACAACATCTGGATATGTCTCTTTATACTCAGCCCGCAAACTTTCCAATTGGCTTTCCTTTGCAGCCAATTGCAACAAGAGAGAAGAAAAGGGAGAATCTCGTACAATCAAGGAGGCATCCAGGCGTTCCTTATCTGCAAGACTTCTTATGTTGCGCTCGTCTATCACCAATTGTGCCATGTCCTGATACATGCGCTTACGCTCTTCAGCGGTTTTTTTGGAAACCTGTGCTGCCTGCATGTCACGACGATATCCTTCAAGTATTGAAAGGTTGGTTGAAAGTTGTTCCGGCAACATACCGACGTAAGTTTGCTTGAATACCCCAATTTTATGTTCTTGTCGCTCAAGATCTTCTTTTAATTTTTCCAACTCTCCTTCAAGAAATTCCCAGGTTACACCTGCCGTATCTATACGTAGTTTTGAGTTTTTCTCAACATAAAGATTGGCTAACTCATTGGTCACATTCATAGATATTGTGGGACGAGA
>CAYJWQ010000032.1:3051-13034 GCA_964373895.1 uncultured Nitrospirota bacterium | reverse complement strand
TCTGGAATCTTGGGCTCCTCCACTAAAATAAGCGCGGACGAAACATACGTTCTGGGGAGAACGACCAAAAGGAAAGCTGTGAAGACAATTCCGCTTACAAATGGGATAAGCGCCCACCACTTCTGCCTCCAGAGTATACTAAGGTACTCTTTGATCATCTGATCCATGTACTCTTTTGTTTCTGTTATCTCCACGGGGTTCCCTCCCACGTTAAAAACAATGTAACCCGATGAACATAGAACGTACCCGCTGTTACATTGTTTGCCTGCTGATCAATATAGTCATAGGAAATACCACAACTTACATTGCTGCTAATCCGGTAGCCCAGATCACCCCGAGTGGTGGATGTATCAACCCGCGTCGAAGTGTCTGTACGTTGAGTACTCTTGCTAAATACTTTTATAAAAGATAGCCCCACGTTTTCACGTATCAACCATGTAGCGCTAACCGTATATGTATCGGTAACCACTATTCCAGACAGGAGCCCTCCTATCGCATCAAACGAACGTCCAGCCGATACACGATAAGTCCCTTTTTTAAGTTCTCGCGCAAGACCGATTTTGTATAATAAATGAGAACGATTATCCCCATCCGAGTAAGACAGGCCGGAGTTTACGTCAACGACAAGGGTGGGACGCGCCGTAACCGTATATCCAGCTTCAACAGCATTTGTATGAAAATTTTCTATACCAACTGCTGTATTTAAAAAACGATATGAAACCACTAGTTCTCCGTTCTGGCTAAGTTGGTTTTGGTAACGCAAAAAGATGCTATCACCGGCGACGTCCACCAACGCCGGATCTTTATAACGCGTCACCGTTCTGGCATAACCAACATTAGATCGGCTGACGGCCGTAATTTCATAGGAGAATTCTATGCCAGCGCTATCGTTCAGCACATCCCTTTCCGGGATTAAAATGGCGCCAACCTGTTTCTTAAAATCTGCGCTATAAGTCAAAGTAGAATCGGAAGAAAGCGAGAGCCGGTCATTCAATGACATACTGAATCGGGGGGTCCATTGATATTGATATGCAAAGCCTACATTATGAGCAATATCTTGCGCCAACCTTTGATTCCCAGAATACGCCCTCATCGTAAATCCATAATCAAGGGAACTCTCCCCTCTTGGAAAAGAGGACCTCAACGATATGCTGGGATGGATAACCACTTGAAAATCACCCTCCCTCTGACCGGCAACACCAGCGGTATTATTGGTATATGTGCCGTCCACAGATAATCTCGGCGTCATCTCTAAGTTCATTGCATTTGCCCTTTTATTACCATACATCATAACAAAACCGAGCACAAAAACCCCAACAAACACCCTGATTGCCCCCGTCATCAGGCGACTCAAGGAACCACAATCGTATCCCCCCGTTTTAGGAGAACATTCCCATCGGGGTTTTTACCAGAGACAACATCTTTATATCTGATGCGGGTTCGGGCCTCATATCCTCCTTCTTTTCTTAAAAGGAGAATCTTATTAAGGCGGGCAAATTTCGTAAAACCTCCTGACATTGCAATCGCCTGAAGAAACGTGGTATCCCCCTTCATCCGGTATTTTCCAGGACGAGTCACCTCTCCCAGAACATAAATAGCATAGCTGTTAATTCCCCTGACAATAACAGAAACTTCCGGCGTCTCCTTATATTCGATAAGACGCTCTCTAATGGCATCACGTAATTGGGAGGTCGTCAGGCCTGCCGCTTGCATATCACCCAAAAGCGGGAGAGAGACTTTTCCATCGGGACGAACCAAGACGGTCTTTGTAAGAGCTTCGTTCTTCCAAACAATTACTTCAAGCACATCTTCAGGCCCTAACAAATACTGTGGCCCTACACCTTCCTCCCCTCCGACAAAAGGAACCTCCCCCGATATCGAGGCAAGCGTTATTATCTGCTCTTTTGGGCCACCAGAGACATGAACAACACTTTTGTCTTTTAAAGACATGCCACACGCGCTTAAAGTTAAGCACGCTATAATGATCACCACTCTATTTTGTAAAAAGCTCCCACACATGCCGTTGCTCCCCTCTTTAAGCAGGACGCCATGTTAACTTCCTGCTTGAAAGACTTAGCGGTTCACATCTAACCTGTTTACGAGCGATCTCCGCTCACCGTGATATGACGCATTATGAAAGAAACCTATGACTACTGTCAACCCCTGTAAATAAACCACATCCCTCTGAAACTGCAGACCGTTTACTCTTGATGTAAATCAATTTACACTGCCAATTGTCAATTTACGCCTTACCATGAAGGCGAGTTTTATAACAAAAAAATTAAACCAATCAAAAATCCCTTTTTCTTTTTCTTTTTCTTTAGCTCCTCAACCCAACAAACTTCAGCCAAGGTGGGCGACGAAACCTTCACCTCTGGGAGAGGTATATTCATTCGAATAATTTGTGATTTTACTAACGGCTTCTTGGTCATCACACAAACTCCCCTGGAACTAATATTAACTATTGTCCCCGCATGCCTCTTTTCACCAGAGTCCAATTCAGCTGAAAGTTCATAGACCACTTTCGATTGTAAGTCGTATCTCTCTGACATTCTTCGCTCAAGTTCTATGGTCTTTGACATATCTTCCTGCTCTCCCGATAAAAAGACCCATTAATCGTGGGCCTATCTTAATATAGGCAGCTACCTCTACGTCAATCCCCTCAAATGGGGGGGGGCGTTCATCTCTGTTTAAGTCTGTTTAAGAATTTTTGCAACAACGCCGGCGCGGGTATTTACCTTTAATTTCCTCATAATTTTCTTGATGTGATCCTTGACCGTAAATTCACTAAGCCCCATATTGACCGCAACCTCCTTATTGGTCTTCCCTTCAATAAGAAACTGCGTAACTGCCTGTTCTCGGGGGGTCAAAACCATCATCTGAACAACATGATCAAGATAAGGCCCATGCGATATTTTCTCTATTAAAATTAACAGATGCGTTGCAAACTGACTGCTCCCTTTTGGATTTAAAAGGATCGGGCGAAAAAGATAAACAATTTCATCGACAATACTGACTTGGCCCGTCAGCCTCGGAGATATTTCCTTGTCTAATTTCATCATTCGCCTTACCTGAATCGACATATCAGATACAATAGGCGGTAATTGTAGGCCTGCGGGCATACCTGTTTTTTGATTTTTTGGTTTTAACTTCTCTAAAAGCTTGATTGCCTCTTCGTTTACATAGAGTATCTGTCCTGTAAAATTTAAGATCAAGATGCCGGGCTGTGTGGTTGCGTGCATCAAGCCCGAAAACTGCTTTAATGGATCTTCTGATTGGAATGTCGCTTCTTTTCGGGATGCGAGGGCACGGCGGGCCACTAAAGTATCCCCTCAACAAAACACTGTCTTTACAACCGCATGATACCTGCCTGGCGCTTCCATTGATGCTTTGAATTTTTTGAAGCAAGAATTGGCGTTATTGAATCAATGCTTCCGCGATCTGGACTGCATTGAGGGCGGCCCCTTTTCGGAGGTTGTCGGCGACCAACCAAAGATTTAAACCGTTTTGAACAGAGAGGTCTTCCCGAATTCTTCCCACGTAGACGTTGTCCTTCCCGACGGCATCCAGGGGTGTCGGATATAGATTCCGCGCAGGATGATCAAATACGACAATACCGGGCGCATTTGATAAAATCGCACGGGCCTCGTTGACAGCCAATTTTCTCTCCGTTTCAATATTGACCGATTCTCCATGTGATCTAAAAACAGGAACACGAATCGTTGTTGCAGTTATCTGAATCGTGCTGTCCCCCATAATTTTCCTGGTCTCATGAATAATCTTCATTTCCTCATCCGTATAGCCTGTTTCGGGATTGCATTCCCAGTTCACAATACAATTAAAAGCGATCTGCTGGGCATAAACGTGGCACGTTATTTCCTTAAACGAAAGAACGGCCTTCGTCTGTTCTAAAAGCTCATCCATCGCCTCTTTGCCGGTTCCGGAGACCGACTGAAAGGTTGTCACCACGACCCTGCGCAATTTCGCAACATCGTGGAGCGGCTTAAGCGCCACTACCAATTGGGCCGTCGAACAATTTGGGTTCGCAATGATACCGCCATGCAACCCAATCGTATGGCCATTAACCTCCGGCACCACCAACGGGACAGAAGAATCCATCCGAAAGGCGCTGGAATTGTCGATTACCACGCAACCTGCTTTAACCGCAAGAGGGGTAAACTTCTTGCTTAATGCGCTGTCGGTCGCCCCAAGAACAAGATCAATCCCCGAAAAAACATCCTCGGATAGCCTTTCAACCGTAACCTCTTTTCCAAAAACAGTGTAGGTCGAACCGGCCGACCGTTCAGAGGCGAACAGATGTAATCTTTCCACAGGAAACTTGCGCTCCTCCAATATCGCCATCATTTCCTGTCCCACGACGCCGGTCGCCCCCATAATCGCCACCTGATACGCCTCTTTTCTCTTTAATGCCATTTCATCCTCGATGCCCTTTTAATCTCTCCAGAATAAGTCCTCCCATCTCCTTTGTTCCAACCTTTTTATTCTCCGAAGAATAGATATCCTCTGTTCGATAACCCTCGGACAGAACCTCAAACACAGCGGATTCAATCGCAACCGCTTCCCTATCCAAACCAAACGTATACTGCAACATCATTGCGACCGATAGAATTGTCGCAATCGGATTCGCCACGTCTTTTCCGGCGATATCAGGGGCGCTCCCATGAATCGGTTCATACATCCCTTTTAACCCTGTCCCTCTCGATTCTCCTCCAAGGCTTGCCGAGGGGAGCATGCCGATAGAGCCGGTTAACATCGCCGCCTCATCGGACAGGATGTCGCCGAAGAGATTGGTCGTCACCAGAACGTCAAACTGCCTCGGGTTTCGGATCAACTGCATGGCACAGTTATCAACGTACATATGAGATAATGCCACATCAGGATAATCCTTGTGAACTTCCGTTACCACCCTTCGCCATAGTTCACTCACTTCCAAGACATTGGCCTTGTCAACGGAGGTTACCTTTTTTCGACGTCTCCTTGCGGCCTCAAACGCCACTTTTGCAATTCGAACAATCTCCGGCGTGGTATACACCTCTGTGTTGATTCCTCGCTCACCGCCTTCATATTTTTCCACGCCTCGCGGGCTTCCGAAATAAATGCCACCGGTGAGTTCCCGAACCACCAGAAGATTAATCCCCTCAATTACCGCAGGTTTTAACGTAGAGGCGCCCGCCAACATTGGAAACAGCATCGCCGGTCTAAGATTGGCGTAAAGACCCAGCTTTTCGCGAAGACCTAACAAAGCCCTCTCCGGACGGACGGCATAATCGAGGCCTTCCCATTTTGGCCCGCCGACAGCGCCAAGCAACACCGCGTCCACGGAAAGCGCTGTTGCAAGACTCTCTTCAGGCAGAGGCCCGCCAAACCGATCAATCGCAGCCCCTCCAATCAAACCATATTGAAAATCGAAACGATGGTTAAAAATTTTCCCAACATTTTCTAAAACGGCAACCGCTTGCGGAACAATTTCGTTCCCAATACCATCTCCCGGAAAAACAGCAATTTTCATTAACAATGCTTCCTTCCTTGTCCTATTTTGTCTATGAGACCCGCCATCGGTCGAGACGTGATCTGCCGCGATTAACCCAATCCGTCGCTATTCGTTTTATTATTCGATCAACTTGATTTTTGTCTCGGTTTTTCTCTGCTGGCCTGTTCGCGAGGCAAGTTTATTTAACGCATTGAGATACGCCCGCACCGAGGCAACAATAATATCGGTGTCCGCCCCATGTCCCGTAACGGTCTTATCGTCTTCCTCAAGCGTCACCGTTACCTCTCCAAGCGCATCCGTCCCACCCGTAATGGCCTTAACCACATACGATAATAATCGGCTTTTTGTTTTGGTCATCGAGGCAATGGTTCGATAAGCGGCATCAACCGGCCCATCTCCCCGCCCGGCCGCTTTGGCGGAAGACTCGTTCATCAAGAGCTCAACGGTGGCAGTGGGAATGACGACGGTTCCGCTTTCGACATGAATTGAAACAAGCCGGTATTTCTCTATCGGACGATCGATCTCTTCCGAGATCACCGCCTCCAGATCCTCCTTAAATATCTCTTTTTTCTGATCGGCCAGATGCTTCATGCGCTCAAAGGCCTTATTAAGACTTTCATCGCTTAATTGATACCCCATCTCTTCCAGCTTTTTCTTGAACGCATGCCGACCCGAATGTTTTCCCAGCACAATACGGGTCTCCCCAGCCCCAACCGATTCCGGCCTCATAATTTCGTACGTCATTTTCTCTTTAAGCAATCCGTCCTGGTGAATGCCGGACTCATGAGAGAAGGCGTTGGCGCCCACAACCGCCTTGTTCGGCTGCACCACCATTCCTGTAATATTGCTCACCAACCGGCTTGCCTTCATGATTTCTTCGCTGATAACCCTGGTGTCGGCGCAAAATAGATCCTTCCGCGTCCGCAATGTCATCACAATCTCTTCAAGGGCGGCATTGCCAGCCCGCTCCCCGATTCCATTGATCGTGCACTCCACCTGCCCCGCCCCGGCAAGAACGGCGCTGAGCGAATTTGCCACGGCCAGGCCAAGATCGTTGTGACAATGCATCGAAATCACCGCCTGACGTATATTGGGAACCCGTCTTTTTATCGTCCGAATCAACTGCCCAAATTTTTGAGGAATGCTATAGCCAACGGTATCGGGAATGTTCACCGTAGAAGCCCCCGCCGCAATCACCGCCTCCAGGACTTCACATAGATAGGTTTCATCTGATCGAGTCGCATCCATGGGCGAGAATTCAACATCGTCCACATATCCCCTGGCGCGCTGCACCATCTCCACCGCACGCTTTAAGGCCTCATCGCGCGTCAACCGAAACTGGTGCTCCAAATGGATGTCCGACGTGGAGATAAATGTGTGGATCCGAATCCTGGGACCTCCCCGCAGGGCCTCCCACGCGCGGTCCACATCGGAAGGTTTTGCCCGCGCAAGACTGCAGATCGTCGGGCCTTCCACCTCCTGCACAATCGTCCGAATGGCATTAAAATCGCCGGGAGAACTAAAAGCAAAACCGGCTTCGATAATGTCGACTCCCATTCGGGATAATTGCCTTGCAATAGAAAGTTTCTCCTCCCCATTCATGGTGGCACCGGGAGATTGCTCTCCATCACGAAGCGTCGTATCAAAAATCTGAATCATTCGGGCCTTCATCGTCGCCTACTTTTAGGAAAAACCCTACAAAATGTCCCCTCACGTTGACGGGGGAATCACGTTTATACCCATTTATGGAAATGACTACTCTTGTTTGACGATAATCTCTTTGTCTTGTATATCTTCAATATCGTCAACTTCATGAAAAACCTCTCTCGGTTTTTTGTTAAACCGTTGATAGAGCATTTTTACCGGTCGTTCAGTAAGACCGGAGACGACATAAAGGGCAAAGAGGGTAAAGAGCATCACTTGAGGTGAATTAACGAAGACCAATAAAACGAGGACCAGACCGACTAAAACGCCAAACGGCTTTCTATCCCTTAGATTAAAGCCCTTTAAACTGCGGTATCGGATGGTGCTGACCATTAAAAAGGCCAGCACATAGGTTACGGCCAGGATGAGGGAGGGAAGAATCTCCTTTCCAAAATGGAGGATATAGCTGTCCAACATCACCAACGTGGCAATAAAGCTCGCTGCCGCAGGGATGGGAAGTCCGACAAAGTCTTTGCTTTCGGCGTCCGATATCTGGACGTTATATCGCGCAAGACGCAACGCCCCACAAACAATATAGAGGAAAACTGCCACCCAACCAAGTCGACCATAGGGGCCCAAAGCCCATGAATAGACCAGCAGACCCGGGGCCACCCCAAATGAAACCATATCTGCCAGAGAATCATACTCCACACCAAATTTGCTGGTTGTCTTTGTCAGACGGGCAAGTTTCCCATCCAGCGTATCAAATATAGAGGCCAGTAAAATAGCAATGGCCGCCTTAGAAAACTCCGCATTAAAAACAGAAATCACTGCAAAAACACCGCAGAAGAGATTCCCACTCGTAAATAAATTCGGGATAATATAAATCCCTTTCTTGCGAAATTCTCTTATTGGATACCCTCTCTTCTTTCTCATTTTAAAAGCCCGACGATCGTTTTCCCTCCCACCACCTTATCCCCTTTTGAGATTCGGATTTCAGACTCCAGCGGCAGGAAAAGGTCGACACGCGATCCGAAACGGATCAGGCCAAATCGCTCTCCATGGCAGAGCCTCTCCCCCTCTTTTATCCAACAGACGATGCGTCTTGCAATAAATCCGGCAATTTGGACACAGACAATGCGCTTCCCAGCGTGTGTCTCCAGGACCACCGCATTCTGCTCATTCTCCAATGAAGCCTTCGGCACATTAGCGACAAAGAAACGGCCGGGGTTATAAAAAATACCGGCAACCTTTCCAGAAATGGGGATGCGATTAACATGCACATTAAAAACATTCAAGAATATGCTAACCTTGACCGCCTGGCTTTTAAGAAATCGGTCTTCGTGTACCATAGAAACATCCACAACGATCCCGTCTCCGGGTGAAACCAAAAGCCCTTCTCCCTCCGGCGGAGTTCGCCTCGGATCTCTGAAGAAATAGGCGCAGAAAAATGTCAGCAGACATAAAAAGATTCCGAGGCTTAAGCTGAAGGATCCCCCCAATAGAGTAAGGGTCGCGCCGATCCCAATAAAAATAAAACCCTCTTTCGCAATGGGAAATTGTGTCTCCTGTTTCATGATGCGTCATCCTTATCTCTTCTCATACAAAACATCTTCCAACCTTCTGGCAAGCCAACAACCTGCAGATTTCTAATTGTACCACGAATAGACACAAGGCGTATGGAGTAAAAATTTACTTTACAGCCGGGGCAGTGTAAGCGTTGATCCGACATCTGTCCGATAGATGGAGGCTTGGTTTATACATGATTTACTCGTTTTCTAAAACCCGATCGGTATCACCGCTATCATCATCCCCTATGCTATCGTTTTCCGCATCACGGTCCACATCCCCTTGATGGTCTTGATTGTAGTCGTCTATCGAATCTTGATCGATATTTCTATAGGTTTCACTTTGTCTAAAATCCCCCACCTCACGGTAATCATCCCCTTTACCATAGAGATCCCCGCTGGTTCCGCCTAAGCTATCGTCCAATAAGTAATCGCTGCCAATATCTGTCTCATCCGAAAACGAGACACTGCCAACCGACAAAAATATCACTATCAGGGCCATCGTTCTCATCGTGCCGATCATCATGCCTCTCACTCACCCCTCGCCCACAACCAACCTGCCGCAAAATAATACCTGGTGTCGCTCTCTCCACAGAAAAATTAGTTTTTCGTGGGATCAACCAGACGGTCTTTCTTAAGCCACGGCATCATTGCGCGAAGCTCACTTCCCACTTTTTCAATGGGATGAGACTCTCCCTTCTTCGCTAATGCGTTAAACACAGGCCGCCCCGCTTTATTTTCCAGAATCCACTCCCTGGCAAAGCGACCGCTTTGTATATCGTCTAAGATTTTCTTCATCTCTGCCTTTGTTTCTTCCGTCACAATTTTAGATCCCCGGGTAAGATCGCCGTAACGCGCGGTATTGGATATGGAATAGCGCATATTGGATATGCCCCCCTCATAGATCAAGTCGACAATCAGCTTAACCTCATGGAGGCATTCAAAATAGGCCATTTCGGGAGAATAACCTGCCTCAACCAACGTTTCAAAACCGGCGGTAATAAGCGCGGTCATTCCACCGCACAAAACAGTTTGTTCCCCAAAAAGATCGGTCTCTGTCTCCTCCCTGAAATTGGTCTCCAAAACACCCGCTCTGGTTCCCCCAATCGCCTTGGCATAGGCAAGCGCCATAGAACGGGTCTGTTTGGATGGATCTTGATAAATGGCGATTAACATAGGAACCCCGCTTCCTTTGGCAAACTCTGATCGCACCAGATGTCCAGGTCCTTTCGGCGCCACCATAAATACATTGATCTCTT
>CAYJWQ010000032.1:0-2951 GCA_964373895.1 uncultured Nitrospirota bacterium | reverse complement strand
CCCTGGCTCCCATATCCAATAATCGCAACCTGCTTCTCATTTAGTACCGCGCCCTCTGCATCTTCATCATAATAAACCTTCATCGTTCTCCCCATCTATAATTTTGATAAACCCTATTTCGAGATCGCCTTTCTTTCCTCTCTGGCCGCGTCTGCCTTGACCTCTTCACGGGCAATCGCAATCGGTCCGGTCCGAATTAAATCCTTAATACCCAGGGGCCGCAACAGATTGATAACAGCATCAATTTTCTTGACGTCACCGGTTATTTCAATCGTATAGGTGTTGGCCGTCGAGTCGATAATTTTGGCCCGAAAAATATCGACCACTCGCAACGCCTCCGCCCGATCCTCCGTGCGCGCGTTCACCCGAATTAAAGCCGTCTCACGTTCCACATACGCGTTCTCTGTTAAATCAACCACCTTAATCACATCCACCAGCTTGTTCAGTTGCTTTGTGATCTGCTCAATAATGCGATCGTCTCCCTCCGTTACAATGGTCATCATCGACACCGTCGGATCCAGGGTAGGCCCCACGCAGAGGCTCTCGATATTGAATCCCCTGCCGGAAAACAGGCCCGATACGCGGGACAGGACGCCCGATTTATTTTCCACCAGAACTGATATGATATGCTGCATGAGGAAAATGTGAGATAAAAAGAGACGCTAGGCCGTCAATACGCTGTCTATCTTCTCTTCTTTTCTATCTTTAGAAAAATTTTCAGGATCGGCGAACACCATCTCATTATGGGCCGCGCCGGACGGAATCATGGGGTAACAGTTCTCTGTCTCATCCACTTGAAAATCGATGACAACCGGTTTGTCAATTGACAACGCCTCTCGAATCACGCCAGGCACTTCACTCACCTCGGTCGCCCGAAGACCCACCGCCCCAAAGGCATCGGCCAGCTTCACAAAATCCGGAGAATCCCCCATATAACTAGAAGAATACCGGCCATTATAAAAAAGCTGCTGCCATTGGCGAACCATCCCTAAATACTTATTATTGATAATCGCCACCTTGACCGGCAGGCGATATTGAACAGCAGTCGCCAATTCCTGGATGTTCATAATGATACTCCCATCTCCAGAAATACAGACTACCAATTCGTTCGGATAGGCTTTTTGCGCGCCAATGGCGGCAGGAAAGCCATATCCCATCGTCCCAAGCCCGCCCGAATTTATAAACGTCCGCGGGCGGTCAAACTTATAATATTGGGCCGCCCACATCTGATGCTGACCCACATCGGTGGTGATGATTGCATTTCCACGGGTCATCTCATATATTTTCTCTATGACATACTGCGGCTTAATAATTTTTTCCCCCTGCTGATAGCTCAACGGATGCTCCATTTTCCATGACTCGATTTGCGCCCACCACTCCTGGTGAGACGCAGGATTTCCGTTTCCGGATGATTTTAAGATTTGGTTTAAATCTTTGAGGACCGACTTTGCATCCCCGACAATGGGGATATGGACAGGTATATTTTTATGGATCGAGGTCGGGTCAATATCAATATGGACAATCCGCGCCTGTGGGGCGAAGGCCTCCAGCTTTCCCGTGACACGGTCATCAAACCGGGCGCCGATGGCCACAATCAGGTCGGCCCTATTCATACCCATGTTGGCCCAGTAAGTGCCATGCATGCCGAGCATCCCCAGACAAAGGGGATGGGTGCCTGGAAAAGCGCCCAGGCCCATCACCGTTAACGTCACAGGGAATTTTGTCATCTCCGCCAACTCTAGAAGTTCTGGAGCGGCATCCGACGCCAGAACCCCTCCCCCCGCATAAATAATCGGCCTTGTTGCCTTCATAATTTCCTGGGCCGCCTGTTTGATCTGCCATTTGTTCCCTTTATAAATGGGGGAATAGCTTCGCATGTAAACATGTTCGGGATAGGTGAACTCGGTTTTGGCCAGCGCCACATCCTTCGGGAGGTCAACCAAAACCGGCCCCGGCCGACCCGATGCGGCAATATAAAAGGCCTCCTTTATCGCCTGGGCAAGATCATTGACGTCCTTAACTAAAATATTGTACTTGGTGCAGGGGCGGGTAATTCCTACCATATCCGCCTCCTGAAAGGCGTCATTGCCAATCAATTTTGTCGGGACCTGACCTGTGATCACCACCAGCGGCGTCGAATCCATATAGGCGTCCACAATGGCCGTCACCGTATTAGTTGCGCCCGGACCCGACGTAACCAGAACAACACCTGGTTTTCCGGTTGCCCGGGCGTACCCTTCGGCCATGTGGGTGCCCCCTTGTTCATGCCGACAGAAAACAAAATCGATCTCTTTTTCATCATAGAGCACATCAAAGACAGGAAGATTCACCCCGCCGGGATAACCAAAAACGACCTTAACCCCTTCCCGTTTAAAAGACTCAATGAGAATCTGTGATCCCGATAACTTAATCTTGATCTCTCCTTATTCCTGGTAGTCTTGGCCGCGGGCCTCCAGGCACCAAAGCAGGCCTAAAAGCGTGATGGCCCCCACAATTTTATTCCCCTCCAGAATGACCACCACACGGCATCCCCGAATTTTCATAAGTGAATTGGCCTCTTCCATCGACTGGTTGCTTTCAATGGTCGGCGGGGGGATACTCATGAGGACCCGCGTTTTCGTGGTGTTAAGATCAAGTTTTTCAGGAATCGCGCGCCGGACAATATCTTCTTCCGTCAGAATACCGAGCGGCTTCCCCTGCTCTTCAATTACAAGATAACTGCTTCGATGCTGGCGCATCAATTGGCAAGCCTCGAACAACGTTGCATCCGGGCGCGCCACCCCGACATTAGGAGTCATGAATTTCGTTAATTCCGACATTGATTTCCCCTTAGATATTGCGATCTTACCTTAAATTTATATAAACCTACCCAGCCTGCTAATTTTTAGCATAGCCTTCCTACCAGAGTCAACCGAAATGTCAGACCCAAGAAACTGGTCCTGTCATCTAAA
>CAYJWQ010000031.1:0-16909 GCA_964373895.1 uncultured Nitrospirota bacterium | reverse complement strand
TTCGAGCTGTTGTACGGCTTCATCCATAACGCCTCCTTATCTTGTTGCTTAATAAACATCAAGATAGTAGGCCCAAAAAAAGGCAAAGTCAATTTTGTGAACTTTTATGTCGCACACCCGGGTGGTTCTTAATATACCACTTCATTGAAGAAAACGTGGTATACTTAGGAAATAAATCATCAGGAATCAACATGGAAGAAAAAAAACCGATCCCGCTGAAAGTCATTAATGCAGAGGCGCCAAAAACCGAGAAATCTACCACTCCAGATGAAGGGAAAGAGGCGGCGTTTGAGCTTCCCACCGGCTATCTGCTGGCGAAGGAAATGCAGGAGATTTTTGACGAGGATAAAGTCACCCACCGGCAGGGATCAGCCGAACCAGAAGCCGATTAAGGCTCTGTGACACCGAGCCTAAATAACCCATTCCCCAAAGATATAGCCGGAAACAAGCGAGACCACCGGCCAGACAACGTTTCGCATCGCCCCCAACGGGTCAAAGAAAATCAGCATCAACAAAATGATCATTCCGTACGGCTCAATTCTGCTAAGTAAGATCGATTGGCGCTGCGGCAGGATTCCGGCCAAGACCCGCCCGCCATCCAAGGGGGGAATGGGGATCAGGTTATACACCATCAGTACGACATTAATATCCACCGAAAAGCGCAGCATTAAAAGGAACGGAATCAACAAGGCAGCGGTTGCCCCCCCGGAGGGGAGGAAACTCCCGGTGGATAGAGAGAGCGTGGGGTTGAGCCATAAAATCAGCCGGTAAAGAAGGCCGCTTAGGATCGCCAAAAACAGATTCATCCCGGGTCCCGCCGCCGCTACCCACGCCATATCCTGTTTGGGACGGCGCAGATTCAACGCGTTCACCGGCACCGGTTTGGCATAGCCGAAAATAAAACCGGTCGTTGCAAAAAACAAGAGCGGCATCAGAATGGTCCCAAAGAGGTCGGTATGAATCCAGGGATTCAACGTGATTCTCCCCAACATCCGCGCGGTGGTATCCCCTTTTTTGTCGGCCACCCAGGCATGCGCCGCCTCATGAAGAGTCACCGCAAAAATAAGCGGCAGCGCCATGATAGAAATCTGTTGAATAATAGAGCCGAGTTGTGTATCCATAAACTTAACGACCACGCCAAAACCGATGGCTGGAAAGAAATAGGTCTATATCACTCCCGTCTCAAGATTTGGCCTGATCTCCACCAATACCTCATCCGGATTAACACGCTCCCCTTCTGCCACATAGATCGCCTTCACAATGCCGCTAATCGGTGTGTGGACCTCGCTCTGCATCTTCATCGCCTCCACAATTAGAACAATGTCGCCTGCCGTGACGGTATCTCCCACCCTGACCTTAATTGCCACGACAGCCCCTGGCATCGGTGTCGTCACATCCCCTTCATGGGCAGCCTTGGGTAAGGTAGAGCGGCCTCCCGCACGCACATCGATCTTCCCTTCCGCGCTGGGAACCACTTCCAGGAGCGATTCGACGATCACCTCTTCCAGTTGTCCATCCACATAAATAAAATACGGCTTTCCCCCCTCCACCGGATGTCCCACGCCACCCACCTTAATATGAAATGTCTCGCCATGCACCTTCACATTATATTCGGTTGGGGCCAAAAGCGGCGTCGCCTCGGATATGGCCGCCTCCTCCGAAGGGGGCAGATGCGCCTCTTTCACAGACCCCTGTTTTTTTTGTAAAAACTCGCGTGTTATATTAGGAAATATAGCATAACTAATTATATCTTCAATATTATCTGAAATTCCGATAAGTTCCTTTGCCGAGCGATCCATTTCAGGATCCAGAAGGTCGGCCGGCCGGCATGAAATCGGCGCTTCATCGCCCACCGCCTTTCTTCGCACCGTTTCATTGATGGGGGCAGGCGGTTTTCCGTAGAGTCCTTTTAAATAATTTTTTGTCTCCGTTGTAATCACCTTATAGCGATCTCCGGTAAGGACATTGAGCGTCGCCTGTGTTCCGACAATTTGGCTGGTGGGGGTCACCAAGGGTGGAAAACCGAAATCCTCTCGCACCTTCGGCACCTCGTCTAACACCTCCCGCATCCGGTGAAGCGCCTTCTGCTCCGAAAGCTGCATCGATAGATTTGAAGTCATCCCGCCGGGAATCTGATAAATCAAAACGTTCGGGTCTACACCGGTATAATCAGACTCAAACGCCTGATACTTCTTTCTCACCTCACGGAAATAGTCGGCAATTTCGGCCAGGAGGGTTAGATTAAAATGTGGATCATGTTTTTCCCCCTTCAGAATGTTTACAACGGTTTCAACAGGAGGATGCGACGTCCCGGAGGCCATGGATGATATGGCGGTATCCACAATGTCAACGCCCGCTTCAATCGCCTTCAAACAAGTGGCTACCCCCATCGCCCCCGTGTCATGACTGTGAAGATGGATGGGGACCGAAACCGCCTTCTTTAGCTTACTGATCAGATCGAAGGCGGCATACGGGGAAAGAAGTCCCGCCATATCTTTAACGCAGATCGCATCGGATCCCATATCCTCCAGCCGTTTTGCCATCTCAACAAAGAGGGTATGATTGTGGACAGGGCTGATGGTATAACAAAACGTCCCCTCCACCTTTCCGCCATACTTCAGTGTCGCCTTGATCGCCGTTTTGAGATTGCGAAAATCGTTTAACGCGTCAAATATGCGCAGAATATTGATTCCATTGGCGATGGCGCGATCGATAAATCGCTCGACGACATCGTCGGCATAGTGGCGATATCCGACCAAATTTTGGCCCCGAAGCAACATCTGGAAGGGGGTGCGCGGCATGCGCTTCTTTAATTCCCGAATCCGCTCCCACGGGTCTTCCTTTAAATACCGGAGCGCCGCGTCAAAGGTGGCCCCCCCCCACATCTCCACAGCGGCGTAGCCGACCTGATCGATTTTCTCCGCGATCGGAAGCATATCTTCCATGCGAAGACGCGTTGCGATCAGGCACTGGTGGCCGTCTCTTAAAGTCGTATCCATGATTTGAATCGGCTTGGCCTTTGACATATTCCTACCTCTTGGAGTGCGCCGCAATCACTGCGGAGACGGCAATCACTTTATCCATGCGATTTACGTCCGTCACCACATTTAAACGATCAAGGTGCGTGTCGATATAATGGGTGTCAAACCGTCCTTCTTGGAAGTCCCGATCTTCCATAATCTGTTTGTAAAAGGGGATCGTGGTTTTAACGCCGCGAATCACATATTCGTCAAGGGCCCTTCGCATCCGCTGCACCGCCCCCTTCCACGTCCGCGCGCGAACCGTTAACTTCGCAAGAAGGGAGTCGTAATACGGCGGGACAACATATCCCGGATAGATATTCCCGTCAATTCGCACCCCAATGCCGCCGGGCGAATAATAGGCGGTGATCTTCCCGGGCGTCGGGATAAAGTCCCTTCTCGGATCTTCGGCGTTGATTCTGCATTCAATGGCATGGCCAGAAAGGACAACGTCTTTCCTGCGAATCGACATCGGCTGCCCCGCCGCAATCCGGATCATCTCTCGCACGATGTCCACCCCCGTAACTTCCTCCGTCACCGTGTGCTCCACCTGAATTCGGGTATTCATCTCAAGAAAATAATAACGCAAGCTGGAATCCACCAGGAATTCAACCGTCCCCGCCGAGGTATAATTGACCGACTGCGCCGCCGCGATCGCCGCTTCTCCCATCTCCTGACGAAGCCGCTCGTCCAAAATCAGCGAGGGGGCGATCTCAACCAACTTTTGGTGCCGTCTCTGTATGGAACAATCGCGTTCCCCCAAATGGATCACATTTCCGGCGCGATCCGCGAGGATTTGAAACTCAATATGGTGGGGGGCAACCAGGTATTTTTCGAGGTAGACCTCATCTTTGCCAAAGGCGGCCATCGCCTCCGCCTGCGCCATCGGGAAAAATCGCGTCAGATCGCCCTGATGATGGCAGATGCGAAGCCCACGTCCTCCCCCTCCGGCGGCGGCCTTTAACATCACAGGATATCCGATAGACTCGCAAAAACCGATCGCATCGCTTGCCGATGCAATCGACTCCATCAGCCCTGGAACGATGGGGATGCCGATCTCCTTCATCTTTTTGCGCGCCAGAATCTTATCACCCATGATCCCAATCGCCTCCGAAGAAGGCCCAATAAACGTCAGGCCGTTCTCTTCGCAAGCGCGCGCAAACTCGGCGTTTTCCGAAAGAAATCCGTATCCCGGGTGAATGGCATCCACCCCCTTTTGTTTGGCCAGATCGATAATCCGATAAATATTGAGGTAACCCTCAATCGGCCCCGGCCCCACCAGACAGGACTCATCCGCCTTTTTAACATACAGGGTCGTGGCGTCCGCCTCGGAATAGATCGCGACCGTCGGGATGGAAAGCTCCTTGCATCCACGGATGATGCGAAGGGCAATCTCGCCCCGATTGGCAATCAACACTTTTTTAAACATACCAATCTCTTAATTAATCTGCACGAATCTTCCACGCTGAATTTTTAATAAAAATGGCTTTTTGACGACTTCTCCTTCCCTGATTTCAGAAACAAAACCAGAAACGCCTGCGAACTGCTTGATCTTCCCCACCCTTGTTTTGATTTCCCAAGGGGTATCGGCCCCCTCTTTTACGGCCGACAAAATCAGCGACGTCGCATCATACGCCTGCGCGGAGAAGATATTGGGCTCTTCATGAAATCGCCTCTTGTACTGGGCCACAAACCTCTGCACGGCCGGATCGAGACTCTCCTTAAAAAACCCGTCCACGAAAACAGCCCCCTCCGCATAAGAACCAGCCATCTTTAAAAAATCAGGGGAGTTCCAACTGCTGACGCCCAAAAGTACCACATCCTTGATGTTGTGAAAAGCCAATTGTGGAATAAGCAACCCCACACTTTCAGCGCTCCCCGGCAAAAAGAGGGCGCGAAATCCCGGTGTATATGAAATTTCCCGCTTTCTCTTCCCCTCCTCCACGACATGCGATATCCCTTTCTTTCCTAAATCAACCTCCTTGAGACGACGGATCGCGCTGGAAAAATCGGTGTCACCGGCGGGATACGGCTCCGCATGCACCATCTCTCCTCCCAATTTGATCGCCTCTTCCGAAAAACATTTCATCCAATCCATACCGAAATTTTCCTTAGGAAAAAGAACGGCAAACTGCTTTGTCCCTATCTGATGCACCGCATACTCCGCCAAGGCATGGCACTGAACACGGTTGGTCATCGCGTTTCTGATGACCGACCTCCCCAATAACGCCAGATGGGAGGCCGTCGCCCCCGGCGTGATGAGCAAAAGTTGCGCCCTCTCAACCATCGGGGCGACATAATCGACATCCTTGCTAAGAAGGGGACCCACCACGGCCACAGGACGATACTCGCCTAACCACCCCTCCATCCCCTTTCGGTCGCCCTCGATGTCTTTCACGGCCAGGCCGATCGAAGCGCCCGGGTTCTCCTCCTTGAATTGTTGAAGCGCCATCTGCGATCCGTTGAGCGCGGCCTCGCCAAACGGGGCCAATTTCCCGGACAACGGCAGAACCATTGCGATCAGATGACGACTCGCCCTAACCTTGTCTCTGATCTGTCCCAGCATCGCTCTTGCGCTGGCAGAAAATGGATGATCCGAAGAGGAGGAGAGAAACCGCCTGATATAAAGCTCTTCACGATAATAATCCCCTCTTTCTTCGTATAGACCAATTAAACGGATCATCGCCTCATCCGCCGGAAAATCTGGCGCGAACTGCTTTACAACAGACTCAAGCTCTTTTTCATGAAGCCGCTCTCTGATAAGGGCCGCCACGGCGTTTCGAACCCCCTGCAGCTCCTCTGGCCCGAAGACCAGCTTTTTCTTTAACATCAGCGCTTCGAGCGACTTGCCGTACTCTTTTCTCACAAAATAGGCCTGGGCTAATTTATCATAGACCTCTGTCTTATACGTCTCTTCGTCAGGAACATTGTCCCACAGCCACAACACCTCGCCCAGATCTCCACGGGCAAGATAGACTTCGGTTAAGCGCATTCTGGCATCGTTGATTCGATCATCCGCCGGGAATTTCTCCAAAAATGCCTTTAAGAGCGACACGGCCTTTTTAGGCTCCCGCTCTTTGTAGAGATCGCTTAAATAGAGGTGCGCCTCCGGCAGGAGGATGCTCGCGGGATATTTTGACAAAAACTGCTCGAACGCAAAAATGGCCACCTCCTTGTTCTCCGAGTCTGCATAGGTCTTACCTTGATCAAAGAGCGCCTGCTCCTCCGGCGTCATCAGGGCGCTTTCTTCGGCAAGACCCTCCGCCAAAAGAGGCATGAGACCACCCCAAAAAAAACAAAAAAACAGAACGATCAAAACGACTTTTTTGAAAATATGAAACATGTAGCCCGACTTATCACAGCGGTGTTCTCCTTGTCAAGAAAGCCCGCTTTGCGATAAAATCCAAAAATGGATCAGATGATCGATCGTTTTCTCAACTATCTTTCTATTGAGAAAGGCCTCTCCCTTAATACCATATCAGCATATAGCCAGGACCTTAAAAAGCTGGTAGAGCACTTAAAAAAACAGTGCGTCCGCATCGACACCGCAGGCCGAAAAGAGATGATCCTGTTTCTCTCGGATTTAAGAGGACAATCTCTTTCCCCCTCTTCCGTAACGCGCATTCTTTCCACCCTGCGCACCTTTTTTAAGTTTCTTTCCAACGAGGGGATGATCCATCACGATCCGATGGCCCAAATCGCCTCTCCAAAGAAGGCGTATCGTCTGCCGAAGGTGTTGCACCCCAAAGAGGTGGAGGCCCTCCTCAATTTTAAAAAGGGAGACGCCCCCACTGCCATTCGAGACGACGCCATGATTGAGCTTTTGTACGCCACCGGGCTGCGCGTATCCGAGTTGATACGCCTTCTTATGACTGCAATCAATATGGAAGGGGGTTATCTAATCGCCAAGGGAAAGGGGGCTAAGGAGCGCATCGTGCCGATCGGGCAGTACGCGCGGCAGAAGATAGACCACTACATCCATCACATCAGACCCTTGCTCCTTAAAGGAAAGGAGGCGAACGACCTTTTCATTAACCGATCTGGAAAGGGGATGAGTCGGCAGGCTTTTTGGAAACTTCTAAAACGTTATGCGCACAAGGCTGGGATTCAGAGACCGATCTCACCCCATATGTTGCGACACTCTTTCGCCACCCACCTTTTAGATGGGGGGGCCGATCTCCGTTCCGTGCAACTCCTGTTAGGACACGCCGACATCTCCACCTCGCAAATTTACACACACGTGAGTCGAGAGCGTCTGAAGGCGATTCACCGAAAGAGCCATCCAAGGGGATAGCCGCTTATCAAGGAGGAAACTGCTCTCAATCGTAGATCAGCAAAGAGACGAGGGGCAAACCGTTTAACCGCTCCCTCCCTTTTAGGCCTTTTAATTCAATCAGGAAAGAAACCCCCACAATCTTCCCTCCCAACTGCTTAACCAGATTCACCGCAGCGGACATCGTTCCGCCTGTTGCCAGAAGGTCGTCCACCATCAGGATCCGCTCCCCCGGCGAGATGGCGTCTCGATGAATCGCCAGGCTGTCAAAACCGTATTCGAGGCTGTATCTCTCCATAATCTGTTCAGCCGGAAGTTTTCCAGGTTTTCGGGCGGGGACAAAACCGGCATTGAGCCGCTGGGCGATCGGCGCCCCCAATATAAAACCACGCGATTCAATGGAGACCACCTTTTTAACCCCTTTATCAAGGAAGGGGGCCGTCATTTGACTAATGGTTTCTTGAAAGAGGACAGGATCCTTCAGCAGGGTGGTGATATCATAGAAGAGAATACCCTTTTTTGGAAAATCCGGAACTTCCCGAATGTTTGATTTTAAATCCAAAGGAACCGTCCTCAAGAAAAGCTTTTGAGAAACCCCCGTTGCGGCTTCGCCGCATTAAAGAAACGCCTCTGGCCGGATCGCCTTCTCATTGAGAATACCCCGCAGCTTGCGAAGCGCCGCCGATTCAATCTGTCTGACACGCTCGCGGGTTAATCCAATCGCCTTTCCTATCTTCTCGAGCGTGTACGGCTCCTCCTCCGCGAGACCAAACCTCATCATAATCACCCGTTTTTCATTTTCCTTCAGCTCCCCCATCCATCGAAGGAGATCTTCCCGACGTTTTACCCCTTCCACCTTGGCGGCAGGAGAAACCTGTCCGGTATCTTCAATCACATCCCCCAACGAAGTTTCTTTAAAGTCAGAAATGGGGCTGTCTAAAGAGTAGACCTTTTTAAGAAGCTGTTGCACCTCGACCACCTCTTTCTCGGACATGCTCATCTTTTTTGCGATTTCATAGACCTCTGGCTCATGCCCCAGCTCCTGAACAAGATCTTCAAGGTGCGCGAGATAGTGGTTGACCCGCTCGACCACATGGACCGGCAGGCGGATCAGCTTGCCCTGATTAATGATGCCGCGGGCGATGGATTGCCGAATCCACCAGGAGGCGTACGTCGAGAAACGGAATCCCCGTCGATAATTATATTTTTCGACCGCCTTGATCAGGCCGATGTTCCCCTCTTCAATAATATCCGAAAAGGGAAGCCCGCGATTGAGATAATGTTTTCCGATATTCACCACCAACCGGAGATTGGATTCGATTAAACGCTGCCGCGCTTTTTCATCTCCCTTGGCAATTTTTTTGGCGAGGGAGACCTCATCCTTGAACGTCAATAACGCTGAACAGCGGATTTCTTTTAGATATATCTGCACCGCGTCTGCCACCGGCGCAGCTTTTTCTTCCGGTTCCTCTCGTACCCAGGAGCTCTCTTCCTCTTGCGCAAGCCCTTCCGACCCTTCACCTTCTCGGTCGTTTTTTTCTCGCTCGAGCCACTTTTCGTTCATTGCAATTTTATATCGTAGGATAGACCGTGATTGAAAATTGATCGAAATCAGACGAGGGGGACTTCCATACAACCTCGACCTTCGTTACCCCCGCACGGGGAGGCCCCTTCCATAAACATTCGATCAACGCATGAATGTTCCCTCTTTTCCCTTCCACCTCAATCTCAACCTGACCATCCGTAAGATTCCTGGCATAACCCCTTAATTGAAGTCCCATCGCATTTCGCATGGTATAATTTCGAAACCCAACCCCTTGCACCCGTCCTCCAACCAGAATACGGGCCGATACGGCTTCGCCCGATCCCTTCATAAGGGGGTTTTCTTCCATCGCTCACCCCCACATTCATACACGCTACAAAGGCTTACACCATCTTCTTCCGAAAACTCTCAACGTCTAATGCGGCGAAGCCGCAAAGGGGCTTAGCAAAGCCCCCTCCCCCCCTTGGCAAGGGGGGGAGGGGGGGGTAATGGAGCCTCCCCTTCTCGCGCGCTGTGCGCGCCGGGTCACTTCGCTACGGTATATTATCTACCCAAAAACGTACATCTTTTAGACACAGCGTCTAACTTGGTCGGGGCGAGAGGATTTGAACCTCCGGCTCCACCGTCCCGAACGGTGTGCGCTACCGGGCTGCGCCACGCCCCGAATATCGCTTTTATCTATCGTGCATACTATATCTGTATATACGCAATGTCAACCTGCCCGAGAGGATTCCCATTCCTCGGCGGTCATCGCCCGAATGGTAATGGCATGAATCTCCCCCTTCATCTCTTCCTCCAGAAGGCGATAGATAAATCGGTTCCGATCTATAAGGGAGACTCCATTAAAACGATCTGAAACGACTTTCAGGATAAAGTGACCTCCCTGCGCAGCCCCGGCATGCCCGACATGTTTAAAACTCTCGTCAATTACGTCCACATAGACCGCCGAGAGGGCCTCTTTTATCTTGCTTATAATCTTATCTTTTGTGCCATACGTTTCAATGGCCATCTGATGTCCCTTTGTATTTTAGCAGGCTGTCTATAAAACAAGTTTTTCAGTACCCTGTTAGTTGAACTCTTTCACGCCGCTCTCCTGCTCCTCCATATGAAAAGCCTGGAGAAGATCCCGAACAGACACAACCCCGACAATCGTCCCATTTCTCGTCACGGCAAGATGGCGAACCTTTTTTATCCTCATTAAATCGTTGGCGCCAATCACGCTTTGATCCGCCTCAATCGTCACTGGAATGCCCATGACCGCCCCGACAGAAACCGTGGCGGGATCCATTCCCCTGGCAACCACTTTCCGAATAATATCTCCCTCCGTGATCATTCCAACGTACACCCCTTTTTGATCAACCAGGAGACTCCCCACCTCTCTTTGGGCCATTTCCTCCGCCCCATCCAAAACAGTTCTCTCCGATGAGATCGAAAATATTTTCTCGGACATTAACTTTTCCAAAATCAGGTTCATTGCGCCCCCTTATTTACAAAATGATGGATAAATTAACACGCCTCGATGACACTGTTCCTGCCTCATCTCCACCTATTCCCACTCAATGGTGCTGGGGGGTTTGGAGGAGATATCGTACACCACACGATTAATCCCGTCCACTTCATTGATGATGCGGGTTGAGACCATTTTCAGGACCTCGTGTGGAATCTCGTACCAATCGGCCGTCATCCCATCCTGGCTCGCCACCGCCCGAAGGGCGATGGCATTTTCATACGTCCGTTCATCTCCCATCACTCCCACGCTCTGGATTGGAAGATAGACGGCAAAAGACTGCCAGATAGACGAATAAAGCCCGGCCTTTCTGATCTCCTCCTCAAAAATGGCGTCTGCTTCCCGAAGCCGATTTAACTTCTCCTCTGTCACCTTTCCCAGGATGCGCACCGCCAATCCCGGTCCCGGGAAAGGATGCCTGTAGAGAATGTCATCCGGAATGCCAAGCTCATGGCCTAATTTTCGGACTTCATCCTTAAAAAGAAACCGAAGCGGTTCAATCAGTTTCAAGCGCATTCGTTTCGGCAACCCCCCCACATTGTGATGGGTTTTAATGGTGGCAGACGGCCCCTTTAATGAGACGCTCTCAATAACATCTGGATAGAGTGTCCCCTGCACAAGGAAACCGACGCCACCGAGCTTTTTTGCCTCTTCCTCAAAAATGGAAATGAACTCCCTTCCAATAAGCTTCCGTTTGCTCTCCGGATGAGACACAGAAGTTAATTTTCTTATAAATCGGTCTGATGCATTTATATACTTTATGTTTAACTTCATATTATTCTTAAATGTGGAGACAACCTGTTTTACCTCATTCTTTCGTAGAAGACCGGTATCCACAAAAATACAGGTCAGTCTTTTCCCGATCACGCTTTGCACCAACCTCGCAGCCACGGATGAATCAACTCCGCCGCTTAAGGCACAGATCGCCTTTTCTTTTTCAATCCGGCGCGCTATATCCTGCTGCGCTTCCACCAGGTACGACCCCATCTCCCATGCCGGTTTGCATCCACAAATTTCAAAAAGAAAATTCTGTATCATTGCCGACCCCTTGGGTGTATGAGCGACTTCGGGGTGAAATTGCAACGCATAAAAACGTCTTCTCGGATCGACAATGGCTGCGGCAGGAGAATTTTGGGTTTTAGCAATCACCTTAAATCCCGGGGGAAGGCTTTCTATCCGATCACCATGACTCATCCAGACAGGCGTCTTTGAACCGATCCCCTGAAAAAAACCGGACAGGTCACTGACAACCAATTCTGCCCGGCCATACTCCCGTCTCGCCGATCGAGCAACCTTTCCCCCGAGAAGATGGGTCATCAGCTGCATCCCATAACATATCCCCAATATCGGTATGCCGCATCCAAAAAGCGACCTCTCGCAGAGAGGGGAGGTTCGGTCATAAACGCTTGCGGGCCCGCCTGACAATATGATGCCGGCGGGAGGATCGGCCTTTATCTCTGCAAGTGAAATATGATAGGGGACAATTTCCGAGTAAACCTTGCTTTCGCGAACGCGGCGGGCGATCAATTGGGTATATTGCGATCCAAAATCAAAGATGAATATTTTATCGGAGGGCATCAAACCTAACCAAGAGATACCAACGGACAAGCAGCTTACACGCTTCCAAGCCCTATCGGAGAAATGATATGCTGTCCAGCGAACAGCGCGAGCGAGAGGGGAGGCTTCATTTGCTCCCCGCTTCTCAAGAGGGACAAAGAGACGCCTCTGCCAGGATTAAATATCATCTCCCCTCTTATAATTGGGGGCCTCTTTGGTGACAATCACATCGTGTGGGTGGCTCTCACGCAAACCCGCGTGGGTGATCTTAAGAAACCGCCCTTTTGCGCGGAGTTCTTCAATGGTCTTACACCCGCAATATCCCATCCCAGCCCGCAGGCCGCCCATAAGTTGGTAGACCACCGCCGAAAGGGGCCCTTTATAGGGGACCCTCCCCTCAATCCCTTCCGGAACCAGTTTGGATTCCGGCTCAAATTCCTGAAAGTACCGATCCTTTGATCCGCGCTCCATCGCGCCGAGCGATCCCATCCCACGGTAGACCTTGTAGCTTCGCCCCTGCAGAAGGACCGTCTCTCCGGGGCTCTCTTCACATCCCGCAAGAAGGCCTCCAATCATCACGGAATGGGCGCCGGCCGCAATCGCTTTGGTAATATCCCCTGAAAACTTAATTCCCCCATCCGCGATGATAGGAATCCTGTAACGATTCGCCGCCTTCACACAGTTGGAGATCGCCGTCAACTGCGGAACTCCCACCCCGGCAATCACCCGCGTGGTGCAGATGGATCCAGGACCGATCCCCACCTTCACCGCGTCGACTCCGGCCTTGATCAGGTCAACCGTCCCCGCAGCGGTCGCCACGTTTCCGCCCACCAATTCCAGATCGGGATAGCGCCTCCGCACAGACCGGATCGTATCAAGAACGGCGATAGAATGGCCGTGGGCGGTATCCACCACAACCAGGTCGACGCCGGCCCGGACGAGGGCATCCACCCGTTCTTTCGAGTCGCCTCCGATGCCAACGGCCCCCCCGACGCGAAGACGCCCCAGGTGGTCCTTGCAGGCATTGGGATATTTAATGTTCTTCTCAATATCCTTAATGGTGATCAATCCTTTTAATTCAAAGTGGTCATCCACCACCGGCAGTTTCTCAATCCGATTTTTATGGAGAATCGTTCGCGCATCCTCGAGGGTTGTTCCCTCGGGGGCGGTAATAAGCGGCTCCCTGGTCATAACCTCCGACACCTTCAAATTGACCCGACTTTCAAATCGAAGGTCACGGTTCGTCAAAATACCGACCAACTTTCGGTTTTTCGTTACGGGAATCCCTGAAATCCGATACTTGTTCATCAGATTCAGGGCCTCGTAAAGACGCTGGTCGGGAGAAATGGTGACTGGATCCGTAATCATGCCGCTTTCCGATTTCTTGACGCGGTCCACTTCAATCGCCTGTGCCTCCACCGACAAGGCGCGGTGAATGATGCCCATGCCCCCCTCACGCGCAAGGGCAATGGCGACGGGAGATTCGGTCACCGTGTCCATGGCGGCGCTGACAATCGGGAGGCCAATAGACAGATGACGGGCCAACCTGGTTTGAAGATTCACATCGCGCGGCATAATAGAAGACCTGGCCGGTATTAAACTTACGTCATCGAACGTCAGTCCCTCTTCAAGATTCCTTGGCAACATGCCGACACCCGCCTTCATTCACTGCCTCATTATAACCACAGAGAGAATAAGAGATCAAGGGAGAATAGACCGTCTTACAGGTTGAAATCAGCCTCCGATATTAACCATGGTGACCAATTTTTTCTCTTTTGGAATAGCATCTAATTCGTGGTATTTGGGTTTGACATACAGGACCTGATCGAGAAGGCCGTCAATGACTTCATCGGCGCAACCGCTTCGAATCGCTTCTCGAAAATCGACAGCAATATCTGAAAAGAGACAGGGACGCATTTTCCCATCGGCGGTCAGACGGATTCGATTGCAGGTATCGCAGAAATCATGGCTGACGGCGTGGATAAAACCGACGACACCGGGCGCCCCTGGTAACCGATAGTTTACCGCAGGTCCGGCATCGTCTTCGTTGGATGCGCTCACCGGAATCAGCTCGCCGAATGCCGTCTTGACCTCTTCCATCACCGACATACATGGCTTATAGGTTTTAACCCATGTATCCCAATTGGCGCAGGGCATATACTCAATAAAACGAACGTGATACGGCCGCTCTGTGGTTAAACGGACAAAATTGATGACTTCATGGTCGTTGACGCCCTGCTGCAGGACGACATTGATTTTAATCGGATCAAAGCCGACCCGTTCGGCCTCTTTAATCCCCTCCCAAACGCGATCGAAAATGTCTCTTCGAACAATTTTTGAATAGGTTTCTCGATCGAGTGAATCGAGGCTGATATTCATTCTCCTTAAACCCGCCTGATAGAGCGCCGCCGCAAGCTCTTTTAAGAAAACGCCGTTGGTGGTCAGTGCGACTTCCCTTAATCCCGGAATATGGGTTAACGTATGGACGAAGCCGACTACCCCGGCTCTTACCAACGGTTCCCCTCCCGTAATCCTGACCTTCCGAAGCCCCCTTTTGGCGGCAATCCCAATAATCCTGGCGAGTTCGTCATAGGTGAGTATTTCATGGGTGGGCGTCCAGGTCAGACCTTCTTCCGGCATGCAATAAACACAACGCAGGTTGCACCGATCTGTAATGGAGACGCGCAGATAGGTAATGACACGTTGATAAGGATCGATCAGTGCGTCCGTATTATCCATTCAGTATTCTTTAAAGAGGCTGCTGATCCACCCACGAAGCGGCTTCCAGGACAAACTCCTCTCTTTTACAGCGGTGTGTCCCTTATATAAGACCCCGACTTTCCACCTGTTTTGGAGACAAGGCCCATCCGGCCGACACGGATTTCCTTGTCAATGGCCTTGCACATATCGTAAATCGTCAAAGCAGTGATAGAGACGGCAGTCAGCGCCTCCATCTCTACGCCAGTTGGGCCGAAGGCCTTGACTGTCGCAATAATTTTAACGGCGGCCGTTTCCGCTCCCTCTTCTATCGAGGTTTCGAATCGGATATCGACGTTTGTAATCGAGATGGGATGACACATCGGGATTAAATCTGCCGTCCTCTTTGCTCCCATCATGCCGGCTACCTGGGCGACGGCATAGACATCCCCTTTTCCAATATGGCCTGTTTGAATGCACGACAACGTTTCCGGCTTCATAAAAACAGTTCCGGAAGCCGTGGCCGTCCGCTCGGTCACCGGTTTTTCCGTTACATCGATCATGCTTGCCGAACCTTCCTGTACATGAAGTGGCCGCTCTTTGGTCATCGCCTGTCCCAAAAGTGTACGACATGCTTGCCCTGCCGGATTATACCATAAAACATCCTGTTCAAGGACAGCGATAGAAATTGAGCGCTATCTTTCTGTGCAGGATATCCTACTTGCTTTTTTCTTCTGTCTTGTGGTTTTCTTCACCCATGGCTCCTTGCTTATTGGTTTTGTGGATTATTCATATGGGAGCCTCTTTAATTTCAAATAAAAACAGGTTATCCTCTGATAAGAGCGTCGACCAATGATTTATCTAGACCACAACGCGACGACACCGGTGTTGCCGGAGGTGGTGGAGGCAATGATGCCTTACTTCACTTCCGAATGGGGCAATCCATCAAGTGCGTACAAGTTCGGCTCGAAGCTGAAGGGTGTGATTGAGACGGCGCGGGAACAAGTGGCGGAGTTGATCGGGGCACAGCAGCGCGATGTCATCTTCACGTCCTGTGGCACGGAGAGCAACAACACAGCGATTCACGCGGCGCTACAGGCCACGCCACAGAAGCAGCATATCGTCACATCAGTTGTGGAACATTCGTCTGTGCTCAACTACTGCATGGCCATGGAACGCAAGGGCTACCGGGTCACCTACCTGCCTGTGGATAGGGACGGGTTGCTGAAGTTAGCTGATTTGGAGAATGCAATTCAGGACGATACGGCGGTCGTGTCCCTGATGTGGGCGAACAATGAGACAGGCGTGCTATTCCCGGTCGCGGAGATCAGTCAAGTGTGTCGAGCACGCGGGGTGTTGTTTCACTGCGACGCCGTGCAAGCAGCCGGCAAGGTTTCTATCAACGTTCGCACGCTTCCGGTTGACTACCTGTCGCTGACGGGCCACAAGTTTCATGCGCCGAAAGGTATCGGGGCACTGTACGTGCGCCGTAAAACTCCGTTCTCTCCGCTAATCTATGGTGGACATCAGGAGCGTAATCTGCGGGGCGGCACGGAGAACGTCGCATTAATTGTCGGTATAGGCAAGGCAGCCGAATTAGCCGCGAAACGGTTGCCCAACTATGACCAGAAAGTCCAACTGTTGCGAGATGCTCTGGAGGATGGCGTTCTGAAAGCGATTCCGAACACGGAGTTAAACGGCCACAAGACCCAGCGTATGGCTAACACTACGAATATAACTTTCCACGGCATTGAGTCTGAAGCGCTACTGATCCTGCTCGACCAAGAAGGCATTTGCGCGTCTTCCGGGTCGGCGTGTCTAGCCGATTCGGAAGAACCGTCGCACGTCATCAAGGCGATGAAGCCCGACACTACAGCCTCACGGCAGATGATTCGGTTTTCGCTGGGCGCGGGGATACAGAAGGCAGAAGTCGCTACAACGTTGCAGGCCGTGCGGCGGACTGTGGACGCACTACGAGTATGAAGGCCCATGAGACTGTCTGCGAACACAACCATCGCCGAAGACAAGCTGACGCGCTACTTGCTTTTGCCACAAGCACGCGGTGACAAATCGGCCTTCATGGCAAAGGCGGGCTATACGTTGGAAAACACTGACCAACTGTTGCGGGATTTGCGCACGCAGATTTTGCCGTTGGAAGCCGTTGCGCTGGAATCCAACACGTTTGGTCGGTACTACGAGATTCGTGGCACGCTCATCGGTCCAAATGGCGCGGCGTTGGCCCTTCGCACCATTTGGATGACCGAGCACTTGTCAAGCGTCACGAAATTCGTTACACTTGTTCCAGACAAGCG
>CAYJWQ010000030.1:0-17273 GCA_964373895.1 uncultured Nitrospirota bacterium | reverse complement strand
CGATTTACAGGTGTCGGTCTACACCTTCGATGCGACGGCCATGGCGATGGAAGTCGCAGGGACGGAGCTTTCCACAAATATGGCGATGATTGGGGCTGTTTCTGGGATTACCAAGGTGGTGACATTAGGAGCGCTTGATCTTGCCTTACAGGAGCGGTTTGGCAAGAAGTTTGTGGCCTCTGGTGGAACGGCCTCTCTGGATGAAGCGATTAAGAAGAAGTTTGCCAAAAAAGAGCAGCTCTTAAAGAAGAATATGGATACGATTATCAAATCGTATGAAGTGGCGGTGGCCTGGTCTGAAAAAGAAAAATTGGCCGTCGCGGTTTAGGGTTTTTAGGAATACTCCGAATCGGTAGAGGATAAGATGTATAATGTCGCATATGTGGAAGATGAGAAGTGTGTCGCAGAGAAGGGATGCCGGCTCTGTATCCTCTACTGTCCCGAAGCGGACTGCATTCGATTAGATACCCGTAAGATGAAGGCCTTTGTGGTTGTCGATCGCTGTAAGGGGTGTGATTTATGCGCCGTGGTCTGTACGGCCGCGAAACATGACGCGATTGCTATGTTACCTGTGAATGGGGCAACCGGTGAGATCATCTTTGGGACCCATAAGGCAGAGGCGGCGGCGCTGGGCCAGGCGTATCAATAAGATTAAGATTTAAAAAAGATTTAAAAAGTTGATCTTCGTTTTTAACAAAAGTTCCCGTGAGGCAAATCACGGGAACTTTTGTTAAGGAGAGTGGGGAGAGGTAAAGCGGTGGCGGAAACAGCGGCTGTAACGACCAACGCGTTAAAGGGTTCTATCCTTAAGCTCTTTCAGAAAGAACTGGATCGGGCTTATACTGCAGAAGATCTGGCAAAAGTTCTTAAGTTGCAATTTCCGAAAGACCCTCAAAAACAGTCTCAAGCCCTCCAGGAAATTACGTCGAGTCTAAATGCTCTGGCGCAAGAAGGCCATATTAGGGAAGTTGCCCCTTCCCTGTTCAAGGGAAGGCGTTTTTTTGACGATGAGAAATATATAGAGCATGCCTATCTTGGGGGCATGGGCAACACCCTGTATCATTTTTCCGCGCCGATCTTCAGGCTGAACATGGGGGTACTCTCGCTTTTTTTTATAAAGGATAAGCGTTTAGGCGCATGGATGGTGACGGTTAAGGATACTACCATCGGTAAAGACTATTGTCTGACGCGCCGGCTTTGTGATGACGTCTATTGTGTTGGAAGCGCGCAGGCAAAGCCGGAGGAAGGGAATTACCTGCGGATCGAGGGGAAATATATTGCGAAAAGACATCTGACGATCGCCATTGCGGGAGAGAACATTCGCATCGAGGATCACAATACGTTATATGGAACCCGCATTGACCATTTCACAGATGAGGGGTTGGCCAATTATCAGCAGGTTGCACGGATATTTCTTCAAGAGACAGGGGGCCAAAACCAACGGGGCCCCGTCCAACAGGGACGTTTTATTCTGGAAAAACTGATTCATCAACATTTAAACTTTGAAGCGACATTTTTTAGCGCTGTGGTTGATGCGCTTTTATTTAATAAGTCTTAGGACAGATCTCCGGGTGAAGAGATCTGGAGTTTTTTGTTTGAGGAGGGGCCCATGTCAGAAGAGATGAGCATGCTTCTCGGTGATGTTGTTCGGGCCATGGAAAATTTAAATCGGCATTTTGACGAGAAGATAGAGGCCCTTCGAGAAAAGGGGACCGATACAAAAGAGATTCAAAATCTTCTGAAGGGTTCCCATGCCATGAAAGATGCAAGTGGAATTTATCTCGCCTGGGCGAATCACTACCTGACACAATTAGGAAAGGGGCTTGAGTCGACCGAGGAGGAGGAGATCATTTCCGAGGTTTAGACGATCCGCCTACCCAGCGCATATCGGCGATCATCGGCCGATGGTCCGTATCTAGATGCGGACCGATCCATGCCCGTTGATATTCCCATTCGGATCCGGCCAGCACATGGTCAATTCGGATCCCAAACCATCCTGTCCGTTTTGTTCTTCCGAAGCCTAAGCCTGCCTCCGAGAATGCGTTTGCAAAGTCTGACCAGTACGTATTGTAAATAACGCTGTCAACCGGTGTGTTAAAGTCTCCCATAATCAGGATGGGGTTTGGTGTTTGATCGACCCATTCCCGCGCTTTTTTTGATTCAAAGGCCCGAAGAAAGTTTTCGGCATCAATGATCCGGGAAGATTCCTGAAACCCGTCGTTCATCATTGCCTTTATCCCCTCGAAGGGGCGCCGCCGCAGGAGATGGGCATAGCGCCGCAGTTGGTGTATCATGGTTTGAATCCCTTCCCGGGGTGTTTCCAGATGTAGATTGACAACGTAGAGGGTCTGATGGGGCCATTCTATTTGATAGCGGACCATCGCCCCGCTTCCTCCCAAATGATAGATATCGCTCCGGTCTCTCGATTCCACTTTAAGAATAGGGAACTTACTGGCTAAACAGAGGCCGCGTTCAAGATGAATATGCCAGCCTGAAAATAGCGCGGTGTTTTTTTCTGTAAGTCGGCATTCTTGTAGGGCTGCAATGTCGGGTTGTATTTCATCGAGCAATATCTTAAGCTCGGTTGGATCAACGTGCCCGCCGCCGATATTGTAAGAGAGGACCCGAAGATCGTAAGGGACAGAGCCATTGCCCAACAGCCGGCGTATGGGGAGGGAAAAACCGATCACCAGAATAGTGATAATGAGCGCAATGGCTGCCATTGGCCATAGTAGCTTTCGATGGGATACAAGCGCCGCTGGCGCCAGCACAACAAGAGGGAGGGCAATGACCCATCGAGGTCCAAAGAGCATCACCGTGGCAATCCACCAACTGTCACCCAGGCTCCGGAGTATCATCCATGCCGACAAAACTACGGCGAGGTATAACCAGGTAAGAGAGGCCAGGACGAATTCCCCCCGTCTACCATGGCGATGGCGGGCCATCTGCTTTACCTGTTCATTGGGATTTCCCATCTTTCGTTCCTGCTTTCTGCAAAACTCCCAGGCCACCTTAGCACTTTTTTGTATCTTGCAACAAGATTCATATTCGGGATAACCCCCTTAAATAAGGGGTTGTTTATACGATGGTTCGAAAACGGTTGTTATGATATGATTCTCTCAACATTTTTCATCAGGAGGGATCGATGACGGTGGAAAGGCAGGGTTTTCTTTTGGCAATGGTCTTTCTGTCCCTCTTCGTTGTATACAGTTGCGCAAAGAAGGAACCGAGGAATCCGTATATGTTGGTGGAGGGATCGATTGGCGACGCCAAACGACTGATTCCCATGCTTGCGACAGATGGGGCATCGGGAGACATATCCGGTCTGATTTTTAACGGGTTGGTTAAATATGATAAAGAGGTGAACCTGGTTGGCGACATTGCCGAATCGTTTGAGGTGACACCCGATTGTATGTCCGTCACCTTTCGCCTTAAAAAGGGGGTGAGGTGGCATGATGGCAGGGAGTTTACCGCAGAGGATGTGGTTTTTACCTATCAAAAGATTGTTGACCCAAAGATTGTCACTCCCTACAGCAGTGACTTCGAAACGGTTGATCGGGTTGTGGCGCTCGATCCCTATACCGTTCGTGTGACGTACAAAGAGGCCTATGCCCCTGGTATTGCCAACTGGGGGATGGGGATGATTCCGAGACACCTCCTCGAAGGAAAGGACTTAAATACCGATGAGTTTAATCGAAAGCCGATTGGAACGGGACCGTTTCGATTTTCAGAATGGAAAACTGGGGAACAGATTACCTTGTCGGCCAACCCCGATTTTTTTGGTGGAAAGCCGGAGATTCAAAAATATGTCTATCGGATTATTCCCGATACGGCAACGATGTTTTTGGAGCTGAAGGCGTTGAATCTGGATGTAATGGGTTTAAGACCGATTCAATACCAAAAACAGGCCGATAGTGATCTCTTTAGGAGAGAATTCAATAAATTTAAGTACCCTGCATTGGGATACACTTATATGGGGTATAACCTGTTGGACAAGCGGTTCTCGGATCGTCGTGTCCGACAGGCCCTCGCCCACGCGATTAACAAGGAATCGATTATTCAGGGGGTGCTCTTCGGACTTGGGAAGCCGGCAACCGGGCCCTATATTCCAGAGTCCTGGGCCTATAATCCCAATGTGGAAGATTTTAAATACGATCCACAAAAAGCCCGTTTATTGCTGGCCGATGCCGGATGGAACGCGGCAGGGCCGGATGGAATTCTGAAAAAAGAGGGCGCCCCTTTTGCCTTTACCATACTCACGAATCAAGGCAATGAGGAGCGCGCCAAGGCGGCCGAGATTATCCAGAGCAACCTGAAGGAGGTTGGGATACAGGTCGATATCCGCGTGCTCGAGTGGCAGGCATTTCTCCATGAATTTATTGATAAGAAGCGGTTTGAGGCGATTATCCTGGGGTGGGGTGTTGGACTGGATCCAGATCTCTATGCCATCTGGCATTCCAGCAAGACAAAAGAGGGAGAGTTTAATTTTATCTCTTATCGCAATGAGAAAGTGGATGCCCTTTTGTTAAAGGGGAGAAGCACCTGCCGCCAGGAAGAGCGAAAGGGAATCTACCAAGAGGTGCACCAGCTCATTGCGGACGACCAACCGTATACTTTTTTATATTATCCGATGGCTCTTCCGATCGTTCACAGGCGTTTTAAGGGGGTTCGTCCCTCACCCATCGGGATTTCCTACAATCTCCCGGAATGGAAGATTCCAAAGAACAAAGTGGAATGGTATCTTAGCCCCTGACCGCCTTAGAACGCTTAGTTTTCTTTTAATCGGGGATCGAGGACGTCCCGCAATCCTTCACCGAGCAAGTTGTATCCGAGAACCGTAATAAAAATTGCGAGACCTGGAAAGACGGAAAGCCACCAGGCGATTTCGATGTTGTCTTTTCCGGCAGTCAAGATTCCTCCCCAGCTTGGTTTCGGAGGCTGAACCCCCAGGCCCAAAAAACTTAGCCCGGATTCGGTCAGAATTGCCCCTGCCACGCCTAAGATGACCGATACGTAAACCGGTGAAAGGGCGTTTGGCAAGATATATCGGAAAATAAGCCGTATATTGCTTGATCCTGCGGCCCGCGCGGCTGTGACGTAATCGGTTTCTCTTAATGTCAGGAACTGTCCTCGGACAAGGCGCGCCACACCCATCCATCCCGTCACCCCGATCACAATCATGATGTTCCATATGGAGGGTTCTAAGATTGCAATCACGGTCAGGATTAGGAAAAAGGTTGGGATAGAAAGCATGACATCGACCAGCCGCATGAGGAACGCATCCATTCCTCCACCATAGAAACCCGCAACCGCCCCGATGGAGATACCAATAACCATCGCGATGCCGACCGCGATAAAACCAACCAGGAGTGAAATCCTCCCTCCCCAGAGGACCCTGCTAAGGACATCCCTTCCAAGGGGATCCGTGCCAAAGAGGTGGTTGATGCTGGGAGGTTCTAGAATTTTTTCGATTTCGATTTTATTGGGGTCATACGGAGAGAGCAGCGGCGCAAGCAAGGAAAGAAAGAAGATCGTGCCTACGATCATACCTCCTAAAACGGCCGACCGCTTTTGTTTAAAGCGGTGCCAGATGATCAGGCGGTATGTGACCCCTGCCGCCCCTGTGGCCCCGGAAGATGATTTCCTCACGTTCACTCTCTATACTTACACGAGACGGACTTTTGGATTGATCCATGCGTAGGATAAATCGGCCAGGAAATTTCCGATGAGAGTGAGCACTGCCCCTAACATCGTAAGACCCATGATCACCGGGTAATCCCTTGCCAGTACCGATTGAAAAGAGAGCTGTCCCATGCCCGGGATTGCGAAAATCGTCTCGATAATCACACTGCCGCCAATAAGACCCGGGAGTTCCAGTCCCATTAAGGTGACAATTGGGATCAACGCGTTCCGCAAGGCATGTTTGTAAATGACCGTTCGTTCAGTCAACCCTTTGGCCCGGGCGGTTCGGATGTAATCCTGGCGAATCACTTCCAGCATTTCCGAGCGAAGATAACGGGAGTACCCCGCCAGGCCGATGAGGGATGATGTGAGAACCGGCAAGATCAGATGCCGCGTCCAATCAACCAGTTTTTCTGAAAGCGTCATCTGCGAGACCATAAGCGATTGATAGCCTGACAACGGGAGCCATCCGAGTGTCACTCCAAAAAAGAGAATCAGGAGCAACGCGAGCCAGAAATGGGGCAACGCAAATCCGATATAAACGAATAGGGTGGTTGCCTTGTCAAACCAGGAATATTGCCGGGTGGCAGATAGGATGCCGATTGGAAAAGCAATCACAATAATTAACGCAAGAGATAAGATATTAATGATGATCGTAATGGGAAGACGGCGCATAATTTTCTCTGAAACCCGCTCGCCATCCACAAAAGAGGTGCCTAAGTCCATGGTTAAGAATCGACGAAGCCAATCAAAATATTGGATATAGAGGGGACGGTCTAACCCATATAATCTTTTCAAACTCTCTTTGGCCTGTGCCGAGACACGTGGGTTAAGGGTCGTTTGAAGGTCTGTCGGGTCTCCAGGCGCCAGATGAATAATTGCAAAAGTCAAAAGGGTGATGCCAAACAAGGAGACGAATAGATGGCATATTTTTTGACGAAGAAAGGAGCCCATCGCCTCCGACTCTATCAAAAAGGGTAAATGGTAGTCAATTTCCCACATCTTGATACTCTATGGAAAAAATAGTTCGTAAATTTAAATTATTTTCTAATTACTTATTGAATACGGGAACTTTTTTAATGTAAACTCCTAAAAAATTGGGTTATCCACAAGACAGAAGGCTATCTTTAATACGAGAAATTAATTTTCTAAAATAGAATATAATCAATATATAGGACATATAAATTATATGGCCACAATTAGTAGTTATTTTTTTCTTGACAAAAGGAAAGATTGTTATATATTGACGCTTATAATGTTATCGTAGTAGGTTGTTAAAATTCACATTATGATGTTGCAGAATGCAAAAAAGGTTCCAGAGGTAAGATTTTGTAATCCAATGCCGCAGAGGCGGATAGGATTACCGGTAGATGGACTTTTGAAAGAATCCCCCGGCGAGCCGAGGATTCTTCGATTCGAGTGGAATCGGAAGTCTGATAGAGGTAGATAAGGAGGTGAGAATAGATAAAGACCAACAAAAGGGATGGCAGCATCCCGTTATAACGAAAGGGGGCAAATAGAGTGCATGCTTTAGGGACGCACTTGCTTGTGGAGTTACGGGAATGCAACACCAAGTTTTTGAATGATGTTAAGAAAATAGAAGAAGTTCTTGTTGCAGCGGCAAAGGAAGCGAAAGCGACGATTATCGAGAGTCGTTTTCATCGATTTAGCCCCTTTGGAATCAGCGGTGTGGTGGTCATTGCCGAATCGCATTTAACCATCCACACATGGCCGGAATATGGTTATGCCGCAGTCGATATTTTTACCTGTGGTGAGGTATTGCAACCGTCGGTCGCGGCAAACTATATTATAGGCAAACTCCATTCGAAAAGCCCCTCCATGGTGGAGATGAAAAGAGGCTACTTATCGCTGGGAGAACAAAAATTACCACACAAGCCGGTTAAAGGAGTTCCGATTCGTTATGAACGAGACAAAGAGCTACAAATGGTTCCATGACTACCTTTCTCCCGTAGAAGGTCATATGCATGGAATCGAGACGATCGTCTTTTCCAAGCAGACCCAGTATCAGCAGATTGAGATACTTGATTCAAAGAGTTATGGCCGGTGCTTAGTCCTCGATGGAAAGATGCAATCGAGTGAGGCGGATGAGTTTATCTATCATGAAGCGCTGGTTCAGCCGGCCATGCTCACGCACCCGGATCCCAAGAATATATTCATTGTCGGCGGAGGGGAAGGCGCCACGCTTCGGGAGATTCTTCGCTACCCGGGGGTGGAGCATGCCCTGATGGTGGACATTGACCAGGAGGTGGTCGAATCTTGTAAGCGCTATCTCCCTCAATGGCATCAAGGGGCTTTTGATGATCGGCGCACAGAATTGCGTTATTTGGATGCGCGTAAGTATCTCGAAGAAACAGACGAAATCTATGACATTATCATCATTGACATATCCGAACCCGTTGAAGAAGGTCCGGCCTATCTCCTTTATACAAAGGAATTCTATAGCCTTGTAATGGAGCGATTAGGCAGAGATGGCATCATCTCGCTCCAGGCGGGCACGACCTCCGCTTCTAATCTTCTGAACTTTTCTGCCGTCTATCAGACCTTAAAGGCGGTGTTCCCTGTGGTCTCTCCTTATCAGGCCTGCATCCCTTCTTTTGGACTGCCATGGGGGTTTGCCCTCGCGTCAAAACACTTTGATCCCCAAAGCCTTGACTACAAGGAAATCGACAGACGGATTTCTCATCGGATTGATGGGACATTGAGGTATTATGACGGTGAAATCCATGTCGGCCAATTTCTTCTTCCAAAACATGTTCGGCTCCAAATGAAAACGCAGGAGCGGATCATTGAAGACAATCATCCCTTATTTACATACAATTAAAACAGCAAACGGATGTTGTTTGCGCCCAGGTCTCGCCGTCTATGGATGAAGACCAATTCAAAACCCCTCTTTTTGATGCGATGGTCTCTCTGGCCGAAAGTCGGAAGGTCTCGTTTCATACCCCTGGCCACAAAAGCGGAAAAGGAATTTCAACCCGTTTTAGAAAGTTTGTTGGACCGAAAATCTTCTCAATCGATTTAACCACGCTCGATGAGGTGGATTCGCTTCAGAAACCAAAAGGGGTGATCAAAGAGGCGCAGGAGCTGGCCGCAAAGGCCTATGGGGCAGACCGCTCTTTTTTCCTCTTAAATGGGACGACCGGTGGAAACCACGCCATGATTTTAGCAACGTGTAATCCCCAGGATACGGTGCTGGTTGCAAGAAACGCCCATAAGTCGATATTGGCGGGTCTTATTTTCTCTGGCGCCCAACCGATATTTTATCTCCCCACGGTGGATGACAACTTAAAGATGACCCTCAATGTCACCTATGAGGCGACATGCGCCGCAATTGATGCGAATCCGCAAGCCAAGGTGCTGGTGCTGACCAGCCCAAATTATTACGGCATCTGCGCCGATCTGGAACGTATTATCCCTTACGCGCATGAAAAGGGGATGATCGTGGTGGTGGATGAAGCGCATGGTCCCCATCTAAAATTTCACCCTGATCTCCCGATCTCCGCGATGGAGGCGGGGGCCGACATTGCCGTGCAGAGCACCCATAAAATTATCGGCGGAATGACACAGGCCTCGATGCTCCACGCAAAATCGGCGCGGGTGGATATGACAACGCTGGCAACCGTCCTGCGTTTTGTCCAGAGTACCAGCCCGTCCTATATTTTGATGGCCTCCCTCGACCTTGCCAGGATGCAGATGGCCACGGAGGGGAGAAAATTGCTCGACAAGGCGATCAAGCTTGCTGAAGAGGCCCGAGGCAAAATCAATCGGATTCCGGGTCTCTTCTGCTTTGATCGCCAGATAGTGAAAAATCCTTTCTTTGCCCAGATGGGGGATTTTGATGTAACAAAGTTAACCATCAATATACGAGAGCTGGGGCTTTCCGGCTATCAGGCCTCTCAAATCTTAAACAATCAATACCAGATACAAGTTGAAATGGCGGACCCATTTAACGTCCTGGTGATTGTGAGCATCGGAGATCGACGCGACGACTTAAATCGCCTGGTGGACGCCCTGCGGGAGATGTCAAAAGAGTATCACGGCAAGAATAGTCCTGCCGGTCTTGTAAACGATGTGGGACTCCCCACGTTTGCGAAGGATGTCAAAATGACGCCGCGTGAGGCATTCTTTGCCAACTATCAGTACATCGCGTTAGATGAAGCCTCCGGCGCGATTAGCTCTGAAATCGTGACCGTATATCCGCCCGGTATTCCGCTTCTTGTTCCAGGTGAAATCATCACAAGAGAAGTCTTGGATTACATTCGAACAATGGACCGTCTTGGCGCGACCGTGGATGGATTAAACGCCTCCAACAGCACGATTGCGGTGGTCAAGCAGTAACAGGCCTTCCTCGCGGTTGTCTTCAACGTCGACTACGGCTCCCACCAGGTCGACGTCAGAGGCGGCGACAATCCGGATCGATGCAAAGCTCCCTGGGGTTATCTTTCCTGATCCGATATCGTTGATCAGAACAACGCCATCGATGTCAGGGGCCTGTCCCTCTGTCCTCCCTTCGAAAAGAAGATCTGTTTCTTTGGAAAGGCCGTCAATTAAGACGCGTTGTCGCGTCCCAATCAGTTTCTGGTGCTTCTTCCGAGAAATCTTTCGCTGCAATTGTAAAAGGTGGGCCTGCCGCCGTTCTTTTACCTCTTGGGGGACAGGATCTCCCAAACTATACGCGGAAGTCCCCTCCTCCTGCGAGTACGTAAATATTCCAAGGCGATCAAATTCCGTCTGACGAATAAAGTCGGAGAGACCCTGGAACGTTTCTTCGGTTTCACCTGGGAAACCGACAATAAATGTGCTCCGCAGCGTTACGCCCGGAATGCGGTCGCGGAGCCGGTGGATGAGGGATTCGATCTCCCGCCTTTTTCCTTTTCGATTCATTGTTTTTAGGATCATGTCATCAATGTGTTGAAGCGGGAGATCGACATAGTTGCAAATTTTCTCCTCGCCCGCGATGAGGTCAATCAGCTCATCTGTAAAGTCGGTTGGATAGGTGTAGAAGAGGCGGATCCAGGCGATTCCATCAACCTGCGTCAACTCTTTTAATAGGTCAATCAACGCCCCTTTTTCCCTGCGGTCCCAGCCGAAGCTTGTTAAGCTCTGGGCAATCAGGTTGATCTCGACCACTCCGTCTCTTGCCAGATTTCTGGCCTCATCAACAACCGACTGAATGGTCCGGCTTTGCAAGTCTCCCCTAAAGGATGGAATGCTGCAGAAAGAGCATCGGTAATTGCACCCCTCTGATATTTTCAGATAGGCCCAATGCCTGGGCCCCCATCGTAGGCGGGGGGTGTCTGATTGATAAAGGTATGTTGGCGTTGAGGTCAGGTTGGTTCGGGGCTGATTGATGTTTGCGTTCATAAGGGTTTGACAGACTGAAACGATGTGATGGAAATCTCCTGTCCCGATCACGGCGTCGATCTCTGGCAACTGGTCTAGCAGATCGCCGTGATAGCGCTGCGTCAGGCAACCGGTGGCGATCAGGGCCTTGCATCGTCCGCTCTTTTTTAATTCCCCCACAGCGATGAGGGTGTCGATGGACTCTTCCTTCGCCCGGTCAATAAAGCCGCATGTGTTTACAATGACGATGTCTGCTTCTTCCTCGTTGGCGAGTATGTATCCCGCTTGTGTGAGCGACCCCAACATCACCTCGGAATCGACTTGATTCTTGGGACAACCCAGGCTGACCAGCCCGACCTTTATTCCCTCTAGTTTATCTTTCATGGTAACGCATCCTTGTCGTATGTATAAAACCCTCTTCCTGTTTTTTGGCCCAGATATTCCGCTTCCACATATTTTCTAAGAAGGGGCGCGGGGCGATATTTGCTATCGCCGAACTCGGAAAAAAGGACTTCCATAATGTCGAGACAAACGTCTAAACCGATGACGTCAGCGAGTTTAAGCGGGCCCATCGGATGTCCTCCGCCTTCCTTGATAACGGCATCAATCTCCTCTAAGGTGCCCACCCCTTCCATTAAGGCGAAAATAGCTTCGTTAATCATTGGAATGAGGAGCCGGTTTGCGATAAATCCTGGTGAGTCTTTGGAGACGATCACTTTCTTCCCCAGACGCTCAACGAGATTCCTCATATGAAGAAATGTTTCGTCCGAAGTCTGCCAACCCCGGATCATTTCAACCAATCTGGTCGTCTCGGTCGGAGATATGAAATGGACGCCAAGGAATCGGTCCGGCCGCTCGGTAACGGAGGCCAGCCGGGTAATGGAGAGAGATGATGTGTTCGTGACGAATATCGTCTCCTTGGGGCATACCTCATCAAGCGCCTCGAAGACTTCCATCTTGATCTCCTCTTTCTCCGGGACGGCCTCCATGATGGCGTCACAATAGGCAACGTCTTCCAGCCTTGTAGAGACCTTAATGTTTTTAAGCGTTTTCTCTTTTACCCATTCGGTCATCTCTCCTCTTTTGACCGCGTTGTTCAAGGTTTGTGCGATCTGGTTGACGGCCCCTTCTATAATCTTATGCTCCAGGTCGTGCAAGATAACGTGGGGTCCTGCTGTGGCAATGATCTGCGCGATCGCCCTCCCCATCGGTCCCGCGCCAACAACACCAATATCATTAACTTCCATCCTTGAGCCCTCACGGTAATGTTGATCTGCTCATCATGGCGCAAGATATACCTTGCCAGCAGGGCGCCATTATAACATAATGCCCCTGTCAGTTTTGCACTCTCGTCTGCTGTCCACTTTGGAACTTTTTGGCAGACTGTCCGTGACACAAATTTTTCAACGACCTGCAGTTGACAATGCTCATTGATACCCATACCCACATTGCCGATCCTGAATTCGATATCGATCGAGAAGCCGTAGTAGATCGGGCCATCGCAGCCAGCGTACAGAAAATGATTCTCATCGGCACGGACCTCGCATCGAGCCAAAGGGCCATCGCGCTGGCCGAACGATATCCCTTTCTCTTTGCCACGGTCGGTCTCCATCCTCATGAAAGCCAGGCGATGGACGAAACCCTTCTTGTCTCTCTTCAAGCCTTATGTGGGCATCCCAAGGTGGTCGGTTGCGGGGAGATGGGGCTTGACTATCACTACCATCACGCAACGCAAGAGGATCAACGCCGCGCCTTCGTTGCACAGCTTCGCCTCGCAAAACAAAAACGGCTTCCGCTGATTGTTCATTCAAGAGAGGCATGGGAGGAGATGTTTGAACTTTTGGAGCAAGAACAGGTCCAAACACATGCCAAAGAGGTGGGCGCTGTTTTCCACTGTTTTACGGGGGACAAAAAAGTTGCAGAGCGCGCCATCAATCTTGGTTTTTACATCTCTTTTTCAGGAATCGTAACCTTCCCGAAGGCAACAGCTCTCCAGGAAGTCGCATCAACGATTCCTATCGGGAAAATGCTCATTGAAACGGACGCGCCCTATCTCGCCCCCCAAGGTTTTAGGGGAAAACGAAATGAACCGGCCTATGTGCGGGCAGTTGCGGAAAAAATTGCAGCGCTTCGCGCTTCTTCTTTTGAAGAGATCGCCAGTCAGACATCACAAAATGCGATTAGGCTGTTCGGGCTTGTGTCTTAACAATTTCACTTAATGCCGTTGGGTTACATTTTAGATGGTTTAATACGCAAATTTGCTAAACGTGGGGCGACTTGGTACACTCTCACCATCGTTCGCCAATATTTTCTGTGCCCAAACAAATACATATGATTGCCATCTGCGGGGTTGGCATGGCTGCCCTGGCAGGTTTATTGAAAAAATCGGGCGATCATGTCTCTGGGACCGATGCGCATGTCTATCCTCCGATGAGCACCCTCCTTGACGCCGCCTCCATACATTACAAGGTTGGATACGATCCAAATCATATTGATTCAAAAACCGATCTGGTGATTATCGGCAATGCGGTGGGAAAAGACAATCCAGAAGTCGTTTCTGCCATAGAGCGCAAGCTACCCTGTCTTTCAATGTCGGCCGCCCTGGAGACTTTTTTCCTTAAAGAGAAAACCCCGTTGGTCGTCGTCGGAACTCATGGAAAAACGACGACGACCTCTCTTCTTTCCTGGGTTCTATTCTCGGCTGGGCTTGATCCTGGAATGATGGTGGGAGGCTGGGCAAGGAACTTCAATGCAAACTACCTTCTGGGCAAAGGGCCTTATTTCGTGGTGGAGGGAGACGAATACGATACCGCCTATTTTGACAAAGGGCCAAAATTCCTTCACTACCGGCCGCATCATGCCATTTTAACCAGCATTGAGTTTGACCATGCCGATATCTACCCGGACCTCGCCTCGATCAAGGAGGCCTTTAGAAAATTCGTTCGGCTGATTCCTCCCACAGGGCTGCTTTTGACCGCTTCGGAAAGTTCGTCCATTCTGGAAGTCATTCAAGACGCGGCCTGTAAGATCGAATCTTACGGGATGGACGCGAAAGCGGATTGGCAGGCCGAATCGGTTCAGGTAAAAGGCCCGTGTATCGGCTATGACGTGGTCTATCGTGGCGTAAAGGTTGCCTCGATCGAAAGCCCGTTGCTGGGGGTGCACAACCTGAAAAACACATTAGCCGTTATCGCGCTGGCGCACCATATTGGCGTTTCATGGGAAAACATTGGCAAGGCGGTCCGGGCTTTTCAAGGCGTTAAACGACGCCAGGAGGTGATCGGAAATGTTCGTGACATTTTAATCATAGATGATTTCGGCCATCATCCTACAGCCATCTTCGAGACGCTTTCGGCGCTTCGACTGCGCTATCCCTCACGAAAAATCTGGTCTGTTTTCGAACCGCGTTCCGCAACGAGCCGTCGGAATGTTTTCCAGAAAGCGTTTGTCCCTTCCTTCGCCCCGGCCGATTGTGTCATTTTGGCCGATGTGTTTGCCGGCGATAAAATCGCCCCCGAGGCCCGGCTTGATCCTGAAAAAATTGTGTCGGATTTGACGGCTATGGGGAAGACGGCCTACTTTATTCCCGATCCCAACGAGATTGTACGCGCGCTATCCGAGAGGCTACAACCTGGCGATTTAGTCTGTATGATGTCGAGTGGCGGGTTTGCAGAAATACATCAAAAACTGATGTTACGGCTTCAAGAGAAGGCATCATGATAAACGCCTCCCCAAAATCGGTAGAAGGACAAATTGTCCAAAAAATGCAAGAGGGGGTGGGAGAGGGAGTTTTTCCAGGAGGCGTTCTGTTAATCCATTATCAGGGTCAGGTTATTTTTCACGAGGCCTTTGGATCGGCCTGGCTGGTTCCCTATAAAATCCCGATGAGATGCGATATTCTTTTTGATCTCGCCTCTCTTACGAAACCGCTGGCAACCGCAGCCGCAACGTTAATGCTGATACAGGAGGGGGTGCTGGCGCTAAAAGACCCGGCGTCAAAATTCTTTCCGGAGTTCGGCCACGGACCTAAACGGAAAATCACCCTGCGTCATCTCTTAAACCATAGTTCCGGACTTCCTGATTGGAAGCCGTATTACCAGGAAATGATCAAAGAGGGAGAAGAGGGGAAAGATGCCTTAGGATCATCTGCCTCCAAACAGAAGATATGCCAAATGGTTCATGAAGAGTCCTTGATCGCCCCCCCCGGTAAAAAAAGTCTATACAGTGATATCGGTTTCATTCTCTTAGGTGAAATCGTGGAGAAAGTAGCCGGGGAGCCACTTCACCGATTCTGTTTTAGAAAGATTTTTTCGAAGGCAGGTTGTAAAGAGACCACGTTCATTCGGACGCGGCAGCGCCCACAAAGATTCCGGGGCCGCCGTTTTGCCGCGACGGAAGATGCCCCTTGGTATGGCATTGTTTGCGGGAGGGTGCATGATGAAAACGCCTATGCCATGGGGGGAGTCGCCGGCCACGCCGGCCTCTTTTCAACGGCCCGCGAGACCTATCTGTTGGTCCGCCTCTGGATGAATTCCCTCCGGGGAGAAGGGGAATTCGACCAAAAACTTGCAACCCGTTTCGTCACCCGCCAAAGGCAGCGTGGCGTTCCTCCCGATTCTACATTTGGCCTTGGATGGGACACCCCCTCTTCTGAAAACTCCTCTTCGGGGAAATTTTTCTCCCCATCAAGCTTCGGCCATCTCGGTTTTACCGGAACGTCCATCTGGGTTGATTGGGAAAAAGATCTGGTCGTCGTCCTTCTCACAAACAGGATTCATCCTGATCGCGAAAACAAAAAGATAGTCGCGTTTCGCCCCGAGCTTCATGACCTGATCTATCAGGGAGTGGTGGGTGGCCCATGAAGCCGTTATAAAACCGAGGCGACTTCTTCCGGGGGCGACGGTGGGGGTGGTCGCGCCGGCAGGCCGGGTCAACCTGGAGGATTTAGATCGGGGCGTGGCGGAGATTGAGAAACTTGGACTTCGTGTTTTAATCGGGGACCACGTTACAAAGAGGCATCGGTATCTGGCCGGATCAGATCGCGAACGCGCCGATGACTTTCTTGCAATGTTCCAAAACAGAGAGGTCTCGGCGATTTTTTGCGCGCGCGGCGGGGCCGGATCGGCCCGGATTATTCCTTATCTTGATCTTGCGTTGTTGGCCAGGTTCCCAAAAATTTTTGTCGGTTGCAGCGATATCACCACCCTGCTCTTATATCTGTCACGCTCCCTCGGTTGGGTCACATTTCATGGCCCGATGGTCGCCACACAGTTCGGAAAAGGCCCAACGCCTGTCCTGGAAGAGAATTTTACAAAGATTCTTTCCGGGGAGATGATTCAGATGAAATTCCCCGGGGTGACGGCTTTACGACCAGGGATGGCAGAAGGGGTATTGAGTGGCGGATGTCTTACCCTGATCTGCACCACCATCGGCACACCGTACGAAATCGAAACGGAGAATAAAATCCTTTTTCTTGAAGACACCAACGAACCCCCTTATCGCGTTGATCGGATGCTTACCTACCTTAAATCATTAAAGAAATTTGACCATGTTCAGGGAATCCTCTTTGGCCAGATGGTCTCTTGCCAGGCGGAGATTCTTCCCGAGATTATCCTGGAGATTCTTAATGACTTTCGGTTCCCGATTATATTTGGGTTCCCCTCCGGCCACGGAGATGGGACGGCAACGCTCCCATTTGGCATATCGGTCCGCCTTGATGCCAAAGAGGGGACGCTTTCCATGTGTGAGCCGGCCGTCAGTTGACACAAACTGACCTTTGCGATACCATGCAGCCCACTTTCTAAAGCGGGAATAGCTCAGCGGTAGAGCATCGCCTTGCCAAGGCGAGGGTCGCGGGTTCAAATCCCGTTTCCCGCTCCAGTTTTTCTTTCGCCTTTTTCCTATCTTCGAAAAACATACGCCCGTCTGGATGAACCAAACAGGGGCACAAAATATGGTGGTGAAAAACGTCTCTCCACAATGCCTATTTTTTAGGCAAAGCGGTCATGGCCCAATAGTGACAGGCTTCGCCCTTTTCTCTCTCTGGGTTATTCACAAGTTTTTAAGATAAAGATGTGGACAAGTGGAGCGCCAGCAAGATAAGGAGAGACGTGGTTCTTCAACATAAAAACAGGTTGACTTCGGCGATAAAAAAATAGATGATCGGTCTGCCTTTCGGGCCGTCTTTCCGGCATGATTGGCCGGCATGATTGGCCGGCATGATTGGC
>CAYJWQ010000029.1:0-17404 GCA_964373895.1 uncultured Nitrospirota bacterium | reverse complement strand
ACCTCAAAAATCGATGAAATCCTCTATCCCCTATATTAGGCGGTGGATTTTGGTTTTTCCTTGACATTGTGAAATATTTATATAGAATGTCTATAAGGGTTTTTAGGTTATCTTTAGGGGCGTTGCTATGGGTGGGGTGGAGAGTGTTCCGCCGCTGATGTCTTTTCGTGGGCATGGCGGTACCGATGCTGTGCATCCATCAGCCAGCATTGGGTATGTGGTCAGCCACGAGCTCGGTCATAAGGCGGCGGCTGAATTGAAGGCGATCGCGGCGGGAGGGCGCGCCGAGGTGGATATCGAAATCCAATTTGCCATCGTGAACGGTCGCCTTGTTGCCACGGGCGGTTCTGCGACGTCGAGAACCGTGGTGGATGAGAAAGTGGCAGGGGTTGCGCCCCCCGCTGAAGAGGAAGACCCTTATAAGGAAGAGGACGATCCTTTGGAGAAAGGCTCCAAGACAGACTCCGACGGCCATGCCTCCAAGGCAGGGCATCTAAAGTCGGTGCAGGCCCGCAGTGAGGTGGCGTCTCTCAAACAACAGAAGAAAGCTAAAGAGGGAGAGGCGCAGGCGCTTGAGGCAAAAATTACACGTGGAGAATCTCCTGACCCCGAGGCCGATCGGGTGAAATTGCAACAGGTTAAATCCGAGGCGAATGCCCTTTCTGCCCTCGTTCAGATCAAAGAGTCGCAGGCCAAGATGGAGGAGACCTTAAATACAATGGTCACGGCGGATCAACGCGCCTTCGGACGTATCCTTAACGCCATCGTATCAGACGGGCCTCCCAAAACCGGACGCGCGCTCAACATTGCAGCATAAGACCCCACCTAAAAACAACCCTCTATCTCTCATTTAGTTTAGCGTTTCCCCTTACTTAAAGAGGGGTCCAACAAATTATGACGGAGGTTCTGACGCCATTTCGGGAGAGGGAGAGGGAGGCGTGACGGTTGCGGGCTCTGTCTCTGCAGATGGGGGGGACAAGGCAGCAGTGATAGGAGTCGCCCTTCCGGAAAACTTTTCTATCTCGGCTTTATTTAGAATCACAATTTCCACCCGGCGGTTTTTGGCGCGTAGTTCAGGATCGTTATTCGTTTCAACCGGCCGAAACTCGCCATAGCCTGCCACAGAAAACCGTTTGGGCGCAAGGTTATGGCGTTCAATAAAGTAACGGGCCACCACCGCGGCCCTTCCGTTAGAAAGCTCCCAGTTGGTAGGATATTGCGCGCTCACAATTGGAACATTGTCGGTATGTCCTTCAATCCGAATCAGATAATCGGTGTCTGTAAAGATTTCAACCACCCCGTTTAGTACCTGCTCTGCTTCTGGTTTTAATTCGGCGGCCCCCGAATCAAAAAGAATGGCATCGGACACGGTTAGGATAAGACCCCGCTTATCGGATTTTACCAAGACCTTATCTTGAATCCCCTTAGTTTCCAAGATTTTTTTAATCTCTTCGGGTGAAAACCCCCGCTCCGTTTTCCGTATTCTCTTTACCTCAATCATCCGCTCCTTTTTTTCCTGTGGGATTTGTTTAAATTGTTTTAGGGTCTCCTGCAATTTCTCTTTGGAGGTCGAACTCACAGAAAAGAGCAATATAAAGAATATAAGCAGGAGGTTGGTCATGTCTCCAAAGGTCAGTATCCAGCCGCCAGCATCGGCCTCGGCCCATTCCTCCACCCTTCGTGGGACAGGCTCTTCTTGGACATTGACAATAATAATTTCGATGCGGCGATTTTTCGCGCGGTTTTCTGGGGTATCGTTGGCCGCAATGGGGCGGAACTCGCCAAAACCCGAAGAAGAGAAGCGCTTTACATCCAATCCCGCTATCTCTTCCAGTTCCGGTTTTACAAAATAACGGACAACACTTTCAGCGCGGGCTGAAGAGAGCTCACGGCTTGAGGGGTAACGGGAATTGGATATCGGCGTGTTATCCGTGTGCCCTTCAATCCGGATCGGATAGTCCGAATCTCTGGTTAATTCAATGACCCCTTCACCTCTGATGAAACCGATCATCTCGTCTAAAATCCTTTTTGCCTCCGGTTTTAAGTCGGCGGCGCCTGGCTCAAAGAGAGGTCTTTCCGGTTTTGGCTTCGGTTTGAGAGGCGGGGTCGACGCCGGTTTGTCCGTTGGCGGCGGTTCGGCTGTTGTCAGATCAGAAAGAATCGCATCTGACATAATAAGGATCACCCCCCTTTTGTCAGATTTCACATAGACCCGCTCTTCAATACCATATCGTTCAATTAGCCTTTGAAAAAGGGCAACGAGACTCTTGATGGTATTCGGGGGGTAAGGCCTTTTAACCTTCTTTCTGGGCATCTGACTTCCCTTTTCCAATCAGGAGAATGCTCACACGGCGATTCTTGGCCCTCCCCTCGGCGGTACTATTTTCGGCAAGCGGCTGATACTCGCCAAAACCGATTGCGGTCAGGAGGTCTCCGTGGATGTTCCATCGTTCTGACAGGTATCTTAAAACAGTTGAGGCCCTTGCCGCGGAGAGTTCCCAGTTCGAGGGATACCTCGCGGTGGTAATCGGACGGTCGTCCGTATGGCCTTCCACCCGCACCTGGCGATCCGATTCCTTCATTAATTTGCCCAGTTTGTCAAGGAGGGTGATGGCATTCTGATGCATCTCCGCGCTGCCGGAAGGGAAGAGAATTTTATCGGAGAAATTAATCACCAGATCGTCTCGATCGATGAAAACATCCACCAGATCTTCTATGTTCTCCTCTCGGATCACGCGTCTAAACTCCTGAACCAGTTTAGCAAGATCCTTCTCAATGGGAACGAAACGGGGAGTTTTTTTTACAGGGGAGGCATTCTGGGATATCGGCAGTATCCCAAACGAACTTCGCAACGATTCAATCGCCTTGTTTGACTTCACCGCATCCGCCGCGGTTAGCGAGCTAAGATAGATAAAATAGACCAGCAGTTTCAGTGAAATTGCAAGGGAAATCATCTGCTGGCCGGACTTTCCCCCAGGAGGAGAGTCATCGTCATCGAACAGTTTTCTCTTTGCCATAATTTACGCTTTTTGTGATTAACAGAGGCGCCTGTCCGTCTGTCGGCTATTTCCGCTGTTTTGGAGATAAGAAGACCTTCAGTTTCTCCTCCATAACCCTTGGATTCTCTCCCGATGCGACGGAGAGGATGCCCTCCATGATCAGCGCCCTGACCAGCATCTCCTGCCTGCTGCGCGTTTTAAGCTTGCCGGCAATGGGGAGAAAGAGGAGATAGGCCAACACTGCCCCATAAAAGGTCGTAATAAGGGCAACGGCCATCCCGGGGCCGATCTTGCTTGGATCTTCCAGGCGCTGTAACATCTGCACCAATCCGATTAAGGTGCCGATCATGCCGAGGGCGGGCGCATACGTCCCCATCGTGGTAAAAATTTCGGCGCCCAATTTGTGCCGCGCGCTTGTGTAGTCCATCTCCCGCTCCAGCACACTCTTTATTGAATCGACTTCTGCGCCATCCACAATCATCCGTATCCCTTGCGAGAAAAAATTATCGTCCACACTTTTAATAAAAGGCTCCAGGGAGAGGATGCCGCTTTTTCGGGTGGTCCTGGCCAGATCCACTAAAACCTTAATGGTCTCGCCGGGAGATGAAATTCGGTGAAAAAAGACGTTTTTTATAACCATGAACATTCCAACGATATCCTTGACCGGATAATTGATCAGGGTCGCGCCAAAGGTTCCACCCAGCACAATATAGGCGGAGGGGAGATCCCAGAAGAGAAGAAGCGGCCCTCCTAAAAGAATACCCCAGATCACCAGCGCAAACGCGGATATTAAACCTGCAACGGTGGCCAGATCCATGTTTTATTCCCCTTCGTAAAGAACAACCCTCTTAATGAGGAGGTTGTTATTGTTTAGATATAAGGGCTGTCAGCAAGCTATTTTCCCTTGTCGCTGATCGTCTTCAGTTTTCCCTTCAACCGTAAAATTGCCTGCGAATGCAGCTGGCAGACACGCGATTCCGTGATGTTCAGTGTCTTCCCAATCTCTTTCATTGTCAACTCTTCGTCATAGTAAAGCGAAATAACGAGTTGTTCTTTTTTCGGAAGCTGTTTAATGGCCCGAATAAGCCTTTCTCGGACATCTTGCGACAGGAGCGAAATGAGGGGATCTTCCGCCCGCGCATCGGCAAGCGATTCAAAAATGTTGCGCTCTTCCCCCTCCTTAAGACCGAAATCTTCAAGGCTCAATAAGGTGGATGCCTTTGCCTGAAACATAAAGTGATCAAATTGTTCCGGGGACATTTCCAGGGCGGATGCCGCTTCCCCTTCGGTAGGAGGCCTCCCCATTTTTTTTTCAAGCTCCCCGAAGGTCCTTTGAAGGAGCCCGATCTTCTCCCGCACCGACCGCGGAATCCAGTCGAGAGAACGAAGTTCATCCAGCATGGCCCCCCGGATGCGAAATTCCGCATAGGTCTTAAATTTTGTCTCTTTTGCGGGATCGTATTTCCCGATCGCGTCCATCAGGCCGATGACGCCCGCATGGATGAGATCGTCTATATCGAGGGAGGGCGGGAGGCGAAACGCCAGCCGCTGCGCAAGATAGCGGACGACGGGGGCATATTCCTCAACTAATTTGTCTCGCTGCGCCAAATCGACGCGTGGGATGCGAGAGGGTTCGGCCATATCAATCCTTCGCAGGCTGCTGAAGAACCGGTCGGTTCTGGCTGCCCAGAAGATTACATCCGCTGCGGTCTCCCCGGCCCCTGCACACCTCTATACGGAACTTTTCCAGCGGCCGGTTAATGTCCCCTCCCTCCCCCTTTTTCAAAGAGGGGAGGCGCGGGTGTGTACGCCGGCGCGAGAAGACCTTTCCAGAGAAACTGGATGCCTCCCTTGGGAACCGTATGGATCGGCCACTGCATAACATTTTTTGCCAAACGTGTAAACTCGACGCTCGATTTTGCCCTGGGATAGATATCAACAACCGCCTTCTGCTGGCATACTGCCATCTTGACATAGTCGTCATTTGGAATAGAACCGATATAATCGATCGAAATATCCAGGAATTGCTCGGAGACCAGGCAAAGTTTCCGGTAGACCTCTTTTGCCTCCCCTTCGTTTTTAACCATATTGACCAGCAATCTGAATCGCTTTTCTCCGTGTTGTTTGGATAACACCTTCATGACGGCATAGGCGTCGGTTAAGGAGGTCGGCTCTGGCGCGGCAACGATCACGATTTCCTGGGCCGCCGTACTGAAAAAGAGGACATTGGCGGAGATTCCAGCGCCGGTGTCAATGAGGAATATGTCCACCTCTTGTTCCAACTGATCGAGCGCGGAGAGCAACGTCAGTTTTTGTTCTGAAGTCAGATGGGTCAGGTCCTCCGTCCCTGAACTTGTGGGCAGAATTTGGATGCCACGGGGCCCCTTGACCATAATTTCCGAAAGGGTCTTCTCTCCATTTAGAACGTCGGTTAAGCTGTATTTTGGAACAATACCAAAAAGCACGTCAAGATTGCCGAGGGCAAGGTCTGCATCCAGGATTAAAACACGTTGCCCAAAACTCGACAAGGCGACCGCCAGATTTGCCACCACATTCGTCTTTCCCACCCCCCCCTTTCCGCTTGTGACGGATATCACCCTCGGCTGCCGATGACCCGGCGGGGGAAGGCCGTTGAAAGAAGGCGGCCTTTGTTTCAGCTTTGTTTCAACCGCGGCGGCGCCCGTTTCCCTGGTTGGGACAGGGTTGACCGTCCTGGGAGGAATCGGCGCCCGTGTCTCTTGCGGTTTTGCCGCCTCTTTTCCCGATCCCTCCAGGCCTTTCTGGAGCAGTTCTTTCATTTCGTCATACGTTTTTTGAAGTCGGGAAAATTGTTTTTCATTCTCTTCGCTCATCGTCTTAATGGTTCCAAGCGATTCGCGAATCGCGCGCAACTCTTCCTGAATGGGGGCGATCTCGGCGGAGAAACGGCCTGCCAGCGCCATCTCTTTTAAGAGATGTTGAAAAATCCCAGGCCGGAGTGGGGCCTGCCCGGCGGCGGGAGGCGGCGTCGAATCCGCAGCGGCCATGACCTCAATCACCGGTGTCTCCATGACGCCGAATTGGCCCCCTTTTTTCTTGATCTCCCTCGTTGACAAAATCACCGCGTCCGGCCCCATCTCTTCCTTGATGGCCCGAAGGGCGTCCGACATTTTTAATGCCTCAAATTTCTTTATCTGCATTAAGCCCCTTCAGCACTGCCGACGGTTTCTAACGACTGTAACCGGACCTGCGGGATAATCTCGTTCGATGAGAGGACCGCGATATTTGGGAACGACCGCTCGATCAATTTTCGAAGGTGCGGCCGGACCATGGGGGAACAGAGCACTACCGGCGGATGCCCCCTCATGGAAAGATTTTCGGCGGCCTGACGTATCCGCATCATAATTTTTTGCGCCGTCAGCGGATCGATGGCAAGGGCCCCTCCCTGCGGGCCTTGCTGGATGGCGGCGGCGATTTCCTGATCCAGACGCGGGTCGAGGCTGATAACGGGAAGCGCGCCGTCCGGCGACTGATACTGACGCGTGATGGTCCTCGCCAGGGCGTGCCGGACATATTCAGTGAGGAGATCGGGGTCTTTGATCGTCGGCCCATAATCGGCCAGGGTCTCCAGAATGGTGCGCAGGTCCCGAATCGGAACGCGCTCCCTTAAGAGATTTCCAAGCACTTTGACCACCACCCCCAGGGAGAGGAGACTTGGAACCAACTCCTCCACGACTTTAGGATTGTCCTTCTTGAATTGATCGAGGAGATATTGTGTCTCCTGGCGGCCCAACAGCTCTCTTGCGTGGCTTCGAATGATTTCAGTGAGGTGCGTCGCCATGACCGACGAGAGATCGACGACGGTATAGCCCACCATCTGGGCGCGCTCTTTGTCCTGCTCTGTAATCCAGAGCGCCTGAAGACCAAAACAGGGTTCTCGGGTTGGAATGCCCTGTACCCCCTTATCAATGCCGCTTGGGTTCATTGCGAGGTAATGGCCTGGCAGCAACTCGCCTCTGGCCACCTCGACCCCCTTGATTAAAATAAGATATTCATTGGGCTTGATGGTAAGGTTATCCCGCAGATGAATAGGAGGAACCACAAACCCCAATTCCTGTGCCATCTGTTTGCGAATCGCTGTAATGCGCTTTAAAAGTTCGCCCCCTCGCGCTTCATCCACCAGGGGAATCAGGCCATAGCCGATGTTTAATTCCATCAGATCAAGCGGCGTGACGCCGTTCTCTTTGGGAGGCGCCGGTGCAGGCGCGGCCGCCTCTTGGATTCGGATCGTCTCCTGTTTTTTGGACGCAAGCGCCATGTAGCCGATTGCGCCAGCCAGGGCTGAAAGGGTCAACAGCGCAAAATGCGGCAGACCCGGCATGAGGCCCAAAAATCCCAGAATGGCCGATGTCGCCAGGATGGCGCGTGGATGAACGAGCAGTTGTCTTGTGACGTCGGCGCCAAGATCGGATTCGGCCGCGGCGCGGGTGACCACAATACCGGCCGCGGTTGAGATGATCAAGGCCGGTATCTGCGAGACCAAGCCCTCCCCAACGGTTAAGATGGTATAGTTTTCGGCGGCCTTCACAATCGGCATCCCCTTTTGGGCGATGCCAATAATTAATCCGCCGATAATATTGACGAATATAATAAGAATAGACGCAATGGCCTCCCCTCTTACAAATTTGCTTGCGCCGTCCATCGCCCCATAGAAGTCGGCCTCCTGTGAGATCGCCGCCCGGCGCTTACGGGCTTCTTTCTCATCAATCATCCCGGAATTAAGATCGGCGTCAATGCTCATCTGTTTCCCGGGCATGGCATCCAGGATAAACCGCGCCGCCACCTCGGCAATACGGCCCGCGCCTTTTGTAATCACCACGAAATTGATGATTACCAGGATCATGAAAATAATGATTCCTACCGTGTAACTTCCTCCGATCACCACCTGCCCGAACGCCTTGACCACCTGACCCGCGGCGGCGGGTCCCTCCTCTCCATGAAGGAGGATTAATCGGGTGGTGGCAACGTTGAGGGCAAGGCGAAACAGGGTCACAAAAAGGAGCACCGACGGAAAGGTAGAGAATTCAGCCGGTTTTAAGATATACATCGACACGAAAATGATGACGAGGGCGAGACTGAAGCTGAAGGCCAACAAGAGGTCTACAATAATGCTCGGCAGGGGAAAGATCAGCACCACCAGGATGCCGACCATTCCGATACCCAAAACAATATCCGGGTTCTTCATGCTAAGGCTGGCCGGTTTTGGCGCTGGAGTAGCGTTTGCCATCTTCTACCTTATCTCTCCATCCAATTCTACCTTGCCGATTTTACCTGGTTGTGAACCACTCTGATGCGGCGAAGCCGCAAAGGGGCTCGCGTCGCCCCTCCCCTATCTCGCGCGCTGGGCCGCTTCGCTACACTACATTATCTACCCAGAAAACGTATATCTTTTAGACACAGCGTCTAATCGCTCTCTGTCGCGGGGGAGCCTTACGGATATTTTCCGCGCAGTCTCAACACATAAGCAAGTATTTCGGCCACGGCCCGATAAAACTTCGACGGGATATACTCCCCAACCTTCACCAGCTTAAAAATCTCTCTCGCCAGAGGTTTATTCTCTATAATCGGCACGTCATGCTCTTTTGCAAGCTCCCTGATTCTTTGCGCAATAAATCCGGCCCCTTTGGCCACCACCCTGGGGGCCTCCATCGTTTCAGGCTTATACATTAAGGCGATGGCCAATGCGGTTGGGTTGGTAATCACCACCTCGGCCTTGGGAACCTCGGCCATCATTCTCTTTCTGGCCATCTCGCGTTGAACGCTCCTAATCCTCGACTTGACCAGGGGATCCCCTTCTGATTGCCTCGCCTCATCTTTCAACTCCTTTCGGCTCATCTTGAGGCCCTTTTCATGTTCCCACCAGTTGTAGAGATAGTCGCCCACGCTAAGGATGGCAATGGCCAGGCCGCTCCAGAGCGCCAACCGGAAAACCATGCCACCGACCGTGCCGAGTATCTGCGCCGGTTCCGTTTGGATCGCAACCAGAATATCAGGAATCTCTTTTTGTATCGCAAGGTAGGTGACATAGCCGACGGTGATGAATTTGATCAAAGTTTTTGCCAGCTCGACGATGGCCCGAAGAGAGAAAAGACGCCCGAATCCGGTCATCGGATTGAGGCGGGACCAATTGGGGGACAAAACCTGAAAGGTCCAGAGCCATTTGTGCTGGGTTCCCGTCGAGACAACGGCAATCGCCGTTAAAAACAGTATCATAGGGGCCAAAATCATCAGACTCTGTTGCACACTAAACACCAACAGGGCATAAAACCCTTCCGCCGTCATGGTGGAGGATGAAAAGGAAGACCACGTGTGCATCATAAAGGCCCTGGTTTTAAGGATCAGCGGGGGGCCCATTTTACTTAACCCCCACACCCCTCCCAGCAACAGCATCGCGGAGGTGATTTCTCTGCTTGAAACGACCTGACCCTTTTTACGGGCCTCCCCCCGGCGCTTCGCTGAAGGGGCTTCAGTACGCTCTGAGTCATCTTCGGCCATGACCGCTCCTCATCCATCGCGCGTCCTGATACAAGAGACAAGGGACACGAGGGATAATCAAGGGGTGCGACTTCCAATTAAAATCGTATAAACCGTTCCTTCCAGACCCCGTATTTGGTCTTGCATCAGTCCAAGAAGAAGGGAGACAGAGACGCCCAGCACCAGAAGCCCCACGCCAATGGTGACTGGAAAACTGAACATAAAAATATTCATCTGTGGCACCACACGAGAGAGAATCCCCATCGCCACCTGGGTGATAAGGAGGGCGACCGTCATCGGGGCCGCAATCTTCACCCCCGTCGCAAACATGGAGCTGCCTAACCCGATCATATGTTTTACCAGCGGACCTGAAGGATAGAATCCAAAAGGCGGAACCACCTCAAAGCTATAGACCAGCGCCTGTAGAATAATGTGGTGGGCGTTCATAACGAAAAAGACGAGAACCACCACCAGGCTGAACAGTTGGCCAATGAGCGATGCCTGCTGATTTGTGATCGGATCGAAGGCGTTCGCCATGCCAAATCCCATCTGTATGCCGACCATGTCTGCCCCAATTTCGACTGCCGCAAAGACAAACCGCACCCCCATACCGATCACCAGACCCAGCAACAGTTCCCGCACAACACCGACGGCCAGAGAGACCGGTTCTATCGGACCCGCTTCAACATGCAGAAAGGGAAGGAGGGCGAATGAAATCGAGAGGGCGAGCATTACCTTGATGAAGGCGGGAATTCCGCGGCCCCCTATGAACGGCAACGCCATCATGATCGAGGCCACGCGGGCCAAAACCAGCAAAAAGGCAGCTTCGTTTTTTATGAGGGCCTGTATAAACTCCACGTTGCCCCTTACGATTAGGGGTTGTCCCCGGTCTCTTTATAATCGGCGCGTCAGCGCAGATAGGTTGGGATGTTGCCCCACAGGTTTTTGGTAAAGTCCAAAAAAAACGCCAGCATCCACGGCAAAAATAGAAACAGGGCCAGGGCGACCGCCAGGACTTTTGGCAGGAACGTTACCGTCGCCTCATTGATCTGTGTGACCGCCTGGAAGAGGCTGACGACAACCCCCACCACCAGGCTGATCAGTAACGCCGGCGCTACCAAAAACACCACACCCTCAATGCTACGTCGCACAATTTCAATGACAAACTCTATGGTCATGATCTACCCCGATCCTTCCATAAAAGTTGTCCCCCTCTTTGGCAAAGAGGGGATAGGGGAGATTTTCATACTGACCTCCTTCATGGCTTCTAAAACCGCATCCAGGTTGTCACGGGCCGGTGTTTTCAAATCCCCCCTTCCCCCCTTTTCTAAAGTGGGACAACATCCCCACGGAGTTAGGTGTGGGTAAAGGTCAGCGCACTGAAGAGAAGGGAAAATCTCCTTATCATGGTACAGCAATCTCGGTCTATTCCAAGAGAATTTCGTCTGATCCGTTTTTTAACCAAAACTCTTCACCAATGATTCAATCAACAGATACCAACCGTCCGCCAAGACAAAAAGGATCATCTTAAACGGAAGGGCAATCAGCATCGGCGGGATCATCATCATCCCCATCGCCATCAAGATACTGGCGACCACAAAATCAATCACAATAAATGGGAGGTACACGAGAAAACCAATCTGAAAGGCGGTTCGCAATTCGCTGATCATGAATGAGGGGATCAGGACGTAGGTTGGAACTTGTGATGGATTGTTTAACGGGGGCAGTTTTGCCAGTTCTATAAAAAGGGAGAGGTCTTTTTCCCGAACCTGCCTTAACATAAAGTCTCGAAGGGGGTTCACCCCGCGTTCAAGGGCCTCTGCCTGCGTGATCTTTTGATCTAAATAGGGTTGTAGCGCCTCGGCGTTAATCTTATTCCAAATAGGCGACATGATAAAAAATGTTAAAAACAGGGCAAGACTAATCAGTACCTGGTTGGGCGGAGATTGGGGTGTTCCCATCGCCTGCCTTAAAAAAGAGAGGACGACCACGATCCTGGTAAAGGAGGTGACCATAATGAAGAGGGCCGGCGCAAGGGAGAGGACCGTCAACAACAATAAAAGTTGTATGCCGACCGACAACTCCTGGCTTCCCCCGAGATTAATGGAAAAAGGGGGCGCGCCCGCCGGCGGCGTCTGGGCCCATGATACGATCGGGTTTACGAACAAGGGCAAGAGGGCTCCCAGGAAGGCGAATAAATATAAGGCGAATAAATATTTTCTGGAGGGTCTTGAGTTCATCATCGCTTACGCCTGTTTTTTATCTCCCGTACGCGTTGCGGGGGGAAGCGTATCCAATTTTGTCAAAAGGGAGATCTGATTGGTTGTAATACCGACCACCAAATACACCCCTCCCACTTCAACAACGGCGATCTCTCTCTTTCCGCCGAAGTGAGAGGTTGCCAGGACATGAATCAGCGGTTCAGACTTAAAAAGGCCTAACCTCCCACCGAAAAAACGCTTAAACAGGTAAGCGGAAAGAAGCATGATTCCCAGAACCAGCGCGAGGGATGCCGCCATTTTCAGTAAGCTGGACAATGGATCCATAGCGATCCTCTCTCGAAAGCGCTGGGGTTGATCTATTTTTGCAACTGTTTAATGCGGTCAACCGTGTTTACAATGTCGGTCAACCTCACACCGAACTTTTCATTGACCACCACGACTTCGCCGCGGGCGATGAGTCTGTCTCCAATGACGACATCCATCGGCTCTCCCGCCAGTTTTTCAAGCTCCACCACCGACCCCTGGCCGAGCTGTAAGAGTTCCTTTACCAATATTCTGGTGGTGCCCAATTGGACAACCACTTTCAGCGGGACGTCCAGGATAAAATCAAGATTCCCCGCCGTGGTCGTGGGCGTCCTTTGTTCTAACGTAGAAAAAGATGCTGTTCTCGCTTCTGGATTTTCTTCTTTATTCATCCTCTACCTCCACCTCTTCCGGGACAATTCTGGTCACCTGGAAAGCCAGGTTCCCTCGATAGACCCCCGGTCTCCCCAGGAATTTTATCTTTCCTTCCACCTTCAGCTCCAGATCTTCAATCACGCTTTTATCAAGGGTGATGACATCTCCGATCGTTAGCTGGGTAACGTCTTCCATATCTAATTTGGCCATTCCCAACTCCGCGACCGCGGACACGCGGCAATTATAGACTTCGTTGTGCAAAAGCTCTCCCCACTGTTGGCTCATGTCTTTCTGTTCACTCTGGAACATGCTATATAATTTATCCTTGATCGGCTCAATGGTCGGATAGGGGAGCACGAATAAAATCTCCCGCTCTTCATTATGTATCTTTAATTTGAACGGCGCCACGATGACCATCTCGGTGGGAACGCAGACCGACGCCAATTGCGGGTTGACTTCCGTCCGAATAATGGAAATCTTTACCGCGTAGACCGGCTGCCATGCCTTCTGGAGGTCTTCAATAATCTGGCTCACAATTTTCTGGATGAATCTTGATTCGATTCGGGTAAACCCTCCCTCCCCTTTGGTCTGTATCTGCCCCTTCCCCCCAAAGAGGTGATCCAGGAGGAGGTAGATTACTTTGGCCTCAATCACCAGGAGGGCCGGGTTTTTAAGGGGATCCAGTCTGATCACATTGATGTTGCTGGGAGAGGGAATCTTCCTCGCCAGATCCGCCCAGGAGAGAATCTCAAGCGGCTTTGGTTTAAATTCAACCGGTTTTTGCAGAGTCGCGCCGATTGACATCTGAAACATGCGGGCAAACTCATCACCGATGACTTCAAGGGTGGGAATCCGCCGCGGGATAAAACGCTCTTGACTGCTTAGATCATAAGAGCGCGTCCCCCCTGTGGGGCCGGGCGCCACACGGGTGTCGACACTCCCTTCGCTTACCCCTTTAAGAAGGGCATCCATTTCCTCTTGTGATAGAACTTTTTCAGCCATTTATTTTTGCGTCCTTAATATAGGGGGCTTAGCTAAGCCCCCTCCCCTTCACGCCGCTAAAGCGGCTGGGGAAATAGCCTGTACGCCATCCAGAACTTCTTCGCAAAATGCATAGAAGTTACACATAAAGACCCTATTGAACCACAAATTCGGTAAAGTACACACTGCTGACCTTTTGCGCATTGAGAGCGGTATTGATCCGCTCCAGAATTTCATCGCGCAATTCTAATTTTCCTTGAACAGTGCGGATGCTATTGAACTCTTTACTGCTCAAAAGGATTAATAAGCTGTCCCGTATCGAGGGCAGCTCCTTATTGATCTCTTCTGACGCGCCAGCATCCGCCAGTTTTAGTTTGATGGTTACCTTAACAAAACGAGATTCGGCTGTGTCTGCCAGGTTGACCACAAAGGGGTCAAGGTCAAAGATGTCACCCACCGCCCCGCCTCCCTTCTTTTCCCCACCCCCCTGTCCTTCCTCCTTTTTTCCCCCCTGCTCTTCTTTCTTCTCGCCAGACTCCCCTTTTTTTGTGTGTTCTTCTTTTCCCTCTCCTTCTTCTTTCTCCCCTCCCTCCCCCTCTGCTCCCTTGTCCTTTTCTTCGTGGGTTTCGGCCTTCTTGTCGGAAGATCCCTTGTTCAGGAAGAAAAAGGCCCCTCCCCCGATTGCCAACAAAGCCACCGCCCCGATCGCAATCAACTTAATCGGCAGTCCCTTCTTTTTCTCTCCTTCTTTACCTTCTTTACCTGCTTTCTTTTCTTCTTTTTTTTCTTCCGCCATCGCAATAATCCTCCGTTAGACATTTTTACTACATAGCAAGACACAGGCCACATGGCATCATGCCGCTCTTAAGGAGCAGAAATATCTATTAGCGTATTGATTATATGAGGTTTTTTCTAAGGTGTAAAGACTTAACCCCAAAGAGGGGATAGGGGAGGAGCGTCAAAATAGGTAGAAGGCGTTGTCATGTTTTTGACAAAAAAAGAGGGGCGACGTATCGGGCGCCCCTCTTTTCCTTCACATGGAGGATATTGGGAGTGTATTACCGTTTCAGATTCACGAGTTCAACAAGAAGATCATCTGTCGTGGTAATCACGCGGGAATTGGCCTGGAATCCCCGCTGGAATTCGATCATCTTGGTGAATTGCTGCGCAAGATCGACGTTGGAGAGCTCCAATGAGTTGGAGAGCACATTCCCCGCACCGGCAGCGCCGGGCACGCCGATTAAAGCTTGACCGGATGTAGACGATTCAACAAAGCGGTTTGACCCGACATGGACCAAGCCTTCCTGGTTGTTAAATCGCGCCAGGGTAACCTGTCCAAGGGTCCGGGTTCTTCCATTGGTAAAGAGACCGGAGACGATGCCGCTCTTATCCAGAGAGACCCCCTGAAGCGATCCTGGAGCAAAACCGTCTTGAGTCTGATTTAACACCGCAGATACAGAGGCAAACTGCGTAACGCCATCGAGCCCTGTTCCTGTTCCCGTGGTGGTTCCGAAATTGAGTGTGACCGGCTGGGCCTGCGTCACGCTGCCGGAAAAATTAAAGCTGGCGACCGGGGCGGTGGTTGCCACACCGGCAGAGGTAATGGTTTGTAATGCCCCCGTGCTTGCGAAGGTGAGGGTTCCAAACGCTTGAGTCTGGGAAACCCCGGCTGTGGCATCGTTCTTATCCACAACCGCGTTCCAGTCCCACGCATTGTCTCCCGCTTTACTAAACAAAACGCTTAACAGATGACCCTTGCCGATCGAGTCGAACATGGTGATCCCCGTGGAGAAATTCGCGTTCCGAACTGAAGCAGCGCTTCCCGCTGTAATAGCCCCACCCTTTGTCACCGCCGCCGCTGCCGCAATTGCTATTGTAGTGGCTGTGTTGAGTGTGACCGTCGTGCCTGAAATGGATCGGATCGTCAGAGTCTGCCCACTCACAGAAAGGGCATCCCCAACCGCAAGACCCGCCACGGAAGCCAAAGATAGTGTGGTGGCCCCAACAGCGGCAGCCACGCTCGCAGTAGTTGCGACTGCAGCCGGAATGGCCGAGGTAAGTGTTAGGCTTGTATTGCTTTGAATACTCGCGACCGTTAGCTTATTTGCCCCCACCAGGAGGGTGTCACCCGGAACCAATTGTGTGGTAAAGGAAGTTCCCGTTCCCACCAGCGTGGTTGCCGCCACGGCAGCGGCATCGATCGTTCCATTCAGTGTGGTTGCGGTCTTTGGCACATCCCGGGCATCCAGGTTCTCGACGAACGTCCCATTGGCGGTGGCTTTGGGCTGCGAGGTGGTTGCCGCCACGTTAAGCTTCCCAACCGTGGTGGTCAGTTTTCCGGCGCTATCCGACTGCAGACCCTGAAGGAAAAATTTGTCGCTGGTTGTGATGAAGCCATTTTGATCCACGCCGAACGCCCCTGCCCGCGAGAAAAATTCCTGCCCGTCCGCATTTTTAACGGAGAAGAAGCCGATGCCATCAATCGCCATGTCGAGCGAATTGCCTGTGCTTTCAAACGATCCTTGAGACATGCCGGTTCGAATGGTTTGTGTTGAAACACCGCGGCCGACCTGTTTCCCATCCGATGCGGCCGCAAAGATGTCGCCAAAGGCAATATCGCCTCCCTTAAAACCGACGGTGCTCACCCCTCCAATGTTGTTGCTGATAACTGAAAGACCGGTTCCGAATGCGTTGAGTCCGCTCACACCGGTAAAAAGTGAAGATGCAATTCCCATGTTTCCCTCCCTTTTGCGCGGAACGAAAGGGCATCCCGCCCCGCAATTAGTTAGTAATGTTTACCACACTCGATGCAGCTATTTTCTCTCCGTTTACCGTTAGATAAGCGATGCCGTTTTCAACCGTAACGCTTGACACGCGCCCCTGGGTATAGGTGGTGGTTTTCACCGGATTGCCCGATCGGTCGGCCGCTGCAACGGTGTAGGTATATTCCCCACTCGGCATGGCATTTCCATTTGAATCGAGTCCATCCCATGTGGCCGTCTTTACACCGGCCGCTTGAGATCGGGCCTGTATGGTTCGAACGATATCCCCTTCCTTGTTTGAGACCTGAATGGTCGTCTCATCGGCGTCTCCTTCCAGACGATAGGTAAAATTAGATGGATTCTTCGCGGTAAGGCTGATGGCTCCGCCCACTCCCTTAACTTCCTTCCCAATCAATCCGGCAGCGCCAAAATTATTCAACGACCCCATATAATTTACGGATGTCTGCATGATTTTCTTCATCGACGTCGTCTGCTCGAGCTGGCTAAACTGCGCAAGCTGGGAGACAAACTCTGTGCTCCCTACTGGTTTGAGGGGATCCTGAAATCGAAGCTGCGTGGTTAACAATTTCAGAAAGGCATCCTCTCCCAACCCCTTTACTCCCTGTGCCTCCATCTCTCTCCTCCTGCTGTAAAATCTATTCGTATTTTATGCAAGCCTAATGCCACAACTATATAGCCTTCAATAACAATAGGTTATATAAAAAGTGTTCCTTGTCCGGTCTTTTTTGCCGATGAGGATAGGCAGAGATTTCCGTGTCAGACGCAATTTTCTTGGAATAGGCCCAGCTCTGTTGTGCCCTAATAAAGCAGGGGATTCGGATCAGATATTACCTAACCTTTCTTTTCTAAAGCGGGGTTTTAAAGGTTTGGGCGAACTATCCCCCCTTTAGAAAAGGGGGGAGGGGGGGATTTTAAAACACCGGCCCGTGACAATCTGGATGCCGTTTTATAAGCTATTAAGGAGATCATGATAAAAATCTCCCCTAACCCCTCTTTACCAAAGAGGGGGACAACAGTCATCGACCTCCAACATCTCCTACGGGGTTAAGTGTGTGCTAAGGAGCCTTCCACAAATAACTTCCTCAATTACGTGATTGCGGTGTAATAGTGTAATTCCAATCTCCATGGAACTCGTTGCGCGTGATATTCAACTGACTCATCTCGGCATCCGATACCTTCACACCAACGGGATACAGATTCTTGTCGATAACGGCAGACACCGTGAGTC
>CAYJWQ010000028.1:0-18254 GCA_964373895.1 uncultured Nitrospirota bacterium | reverse complement strand
CCCACGAGGGGAGGGGGTTTAGATGACAGAACCAGTTTCTATCACTGTTCTTGGGCGGCAAGAGGGAGTTGCGAAATGGCATTTTTTGTCAGCGGTACGGCAAGGGCGCAAAGGGTGGCGGGGGCAAACGCGGCACGCGATTCGCCCATGCTCCCTATGACACCCTTCATTGACACCCTTCATTGCATAGGGTTATCGTATTTTCAGCAGAATTTAATACGGACGGCTATGAAGCGTGACCTCATCAAGAAGGCCCAGATGTCCATCTGGCACCCTTTTACACAGATGAAGGAGTGGGAAAAAGAAATACCGACGATCATCATCAAAGGGGATGGCGTCAGGCTGACGGATCTTCAGGGAAGAGCTTATATCGATGGCGTGTCATCGCTTTGGGTCAATCTCCACGGGCACCGGAGCGGGAGAATTGACCGGGCCCTCATCAGACAGATCAAGAAAATTTCCCACTCAACGCTGCTCGGCTTATCCAACCTCCCCGCCATTGAGCTGGCCGATCAATTATTGAAAATTGCGCCCCCCGGCTTAGCCAAGGTGTTTTACTCTGATAATGGATCAACCGCCGTCGAGGTTGCGATCAAGATGGCCTTCGGATTTTGGCGCCATCAAGGCAAATTAAAAAGAAAGTTCATCTGCTACACGCACGCCTATCATGGGGATACGCTCGGATCGGTCAGCTTAGGAGGCATTGATCTCTTTCACCAGACCTATCAGCCCCTTCTTTTTGAAACGGTCAAGGTCCCCGCCCCCACCTGCTACCGCTGTCCCCTATCGTTAACCTATCCATCCTGCCAGATGGCCTGCGTCGATGAGGTCAAACGGGCGATGCAAGATCACAACGGCGAGGTGGCCGGATTGGTCATCGAGCCGCTTGTTCAGGCCGCATCGGGAATGCTGACCGCCCCGCCTGGATACCTAAAAAGAATCAGGAGGCTCTGCACGGAATATAACATTCTCATGATTGCCGATGAAGTCGCGACCGGTTTTGGCCGGACCGGAAAGATGTTCGCCTGCGAACACGAAAAGGTAACGCCCGATTTAATGGCCCTGTCCAAGGGGATCACGGGCGGCTACCTGCCGCTCGCCGCAACGCTCACCACACAGGCCATCTATGACGCCTTCTTAGGAGACTATTCGGAGTTTAAAACATTCTTCCACGGACATAGTTATACGGGAAACCCATTAGGCTGCGCCGCAGCCATCGCCAATCTTGATATTTTCAAGAAAGAAAAGGTCATAGAACGGCTTCAACCAAAGATTCGCTTTCTCAAGAAGGCGCTCCGTCCATGGAAGCGGTGGCGTCACGTCGGGGAAATCCGGCAGATCGGTTTTATGGTTGGGATTGAGCTGGTGGAAGATAAGGGGAAGAAGACGCCGTACCCTCTGGAGAAACGGATCGGAAATCAGGTTTGCCAGGCGGCAAAGGCACGCGGGGTTCTCCTGCGGCCTCTGGGCAACGTGATCGTCATCATGCCGCCATTCATCATCTCCGTGCGCGATTTAAAAACGCTCCTTACCGTCGTTGGCGAGGAGATTCAAAATGTCACAGAGCCTAATGCTTCTGCTTTAGCCACTCCCGATACCCCTTCAGATATCCGTTTACAACGACGTCGGTATCGCACCGAATGACCTGGGCGTATTGCAAAAGATAGCCCCTAAGAAAGACCTCGGCCGGAAGACCTCTAAAATTGCCCTCTTCGATATAATTAAGATAGGTGATGTTAATTCTTGTTTGGTCGGCGATCTCTTGCAACGAGACCCCCTTTTTTTCCCGTATCTTCTTTAATGCCGTCCCATTCACTTCATCAGGGTACAGTAACTCGGAAGAGACCCCGACGCGTTCCTTGGCCGTCTCTTGATGAACCACAGGCTGTCCCCCTCTGGCAAGATATTCATCATACTTTCTTCGCTTGTTATGATCCATTAACGTTCGGTAGGCCTCTTCAACCTTTTCATAAAGAAATTCCCGTTCATCTGAATCAAAGAGCGAATACGAGGCGATCTCCTCCCGACCATAGGTCTTCTTTGCAATCTCATACGCCCTTTGAATCTCGCTCCACGTCGCGTCTCTGGAAATTTCGAGAATTTCGTAGTGATTTTGCTCTGAAAATCGCTTCATCGGATTACGGCTTCAATATCAGGTCAAAATTCAACTGCTCATTTTTCATAAGGTTCGACAGGGTCCGCTCCATACAACGCGCGGCGCTGGAATAAGGAAACTCTAACAGCAACGGACGTTTCTTTTTTGTCGCCTTCCAAACATGGTCATCGTACTCAATATACCCGACATAACTGACGGTAATTCCAAAATACTTGGCGCAAGAACTCCTCATAGAAAAACCCAAGGTGATGTCATCCTTGGATCGGACCTGGTTCACAATCAGTTTCGGAACAAACGTATAAATCGCCTCCTTTAATTTCTGTCCCGCCTTCTCGTCAATGGCCGCCACGTGATCAATCAAGTCATGCGGCGTTCTAATCCCGCGCTCATTTTTCTCATCCATCGCCAACGTGATAATATCTTTTACCTCTGGGTCACGGGCAATCTTTTTGAAACGCCGGTAAAACGCGCTCTTAATAAAACGATAGACATTTTCGATGGAGGTCGGCTCCGGGATAACGTTTAGAATGCCGGTGTCAGCCGCCAGGAAAAAGTCAAGATTGGTAAAAGCGGTTCCGGCGCCGAGATCAAGGATAATATACTCAAAATCGAGTTCATAAATCTGCCGAATGAATCGCATTTTCTGGCTATGTTTTGGGTTTGCGATTTCAAGGTAATCCTGCGCCCCGGAAATGAGCGCCAGATGCGGGATATCGGTATGAATCAGAACCTTCTCAATATTTCTGACCTTCCCCTGAACAAAATCAGAGAGGGTCACCTGCGGCTGGACGCCCAAACAGGTATGAAGATTTGCGCATCCCAAATCGGCATCAACCAAAAGCACGCTCTTTCCGATCTTGGTCAACGCAATGCCCAGATTGGCTGCGATGAAGGTCTTGCCGGTTCCCCCTTTTCCACCCCCGACCGCCCAAACCTCTTTCCTGGGCCCTTTAAGATTCCTGAATAAATCGATATCTTCCATCTTTTTGTCGACTGACATCTTAATCGTCACAACCAACAGACCCCATATCTTGTATGCAGGCACCCCCTCCTAATACAAGTGGGAGACATTCTTACATAAATAAAAAAAAGGGGCAAGGGCTTTATCACACGAATTTAGGAAGGGTGTGCAATTGTTTCAACACATCACACCGCACCTCTTTCGGATGGCGCAGAGGTTTGTCTAAAACGCCGACCTTCATCCACGGCAACACGAGCGGCTCCATCTTTGATTGGCAGGAGGTACAAGATATAACCTTTTCCTGATAAGGAATGACCCTTCTTAAATAACAATGTGGACAGCGGACCACCTGTTTTGCGCCCGACATTTTCCCGCGCTTTGCCATAGGCTTCCCCTCGATTTCAACGATGTCCATGGAAAAATCAATCACGGGGGCGTTGCTGATGGCAGTTCCAATCCCGTAAGCATCCACCCACGGATTTAAGGCCGCGATCTGATCCTCATCGATGCCGCCGCTCACAAAAATCTTCACATCGCGAAATCCGCGAATGTCCAACTCCCAACGGACTTCCTCAACAATTTTTGGGAAATCTCCCCGACGGGAGGATGGCGTGTCCAATCGAACGGCGTAAAGACGATCTCCCATCGCTTCCGCGACGGATACCGCTTCGAATTTCTCATCGCCGAATGTGTCAATGAGGGCCACCCTTTTTACGGAAGAATCGATCTCCTCATCAAAAGCCCGCATCGCCTCAACCGTGCTTCCCATCAATAAGATAAATGCGTGGGGCATGGTCCCGGTTGGCATCTCTTCGATCAACTGGGCGCCTTTGACGACCGACACCCCATCACACCCGCCAATATAGGCGTTTCGCTCCACCATCGGTGCCAATGCCGGGTGCATTCTTCGCGCCCCAAAGCTTAAGACTTTTCTCCCCCCCGCTTCTGCTTTGCATCGCAGGGACTTGGTGGCGATGCCCGAGGCCTGACAGAGAAGCCCCAACACGGCTGTCTCATATCGGCCAAAGGATTGATAGCTCCCTTCAATCTCCAACACAGGTTCATTCGGACAGAACAGGGCCCCTTCCGGCATCGCCCGCACATTCACCGGCAACCCTTTTAATGCCTCCGCCACCTCTTCCAATCCCGCCAAGAGGGCCCATTTCCCGTCGTGGGGAAGTTTTTTCGCGATAAATTCAGCCCGCACCCTCTTGTCGGCCCCTCTGACGTCAAGAATCCGCATCGCCCGATCAAAATAGACATCGGTCACCTTCCCATCTTTAATATCATCTGAAGATGCAATATGAAACATCACAACCTCTTTGAAAGAATACGCAAGTTGAGGGCGTCTCCTCTCTCTGTTGTCGAAGGATACGAAACAGGCAGTTTTAATCCGCCCTTAAATCTTTCAGGCAAATGGCGTGCGCCCCCGCCTTCCTCATTTCGGCGATGGCCATCGCGGCATCCCCCTCGGAAACCTCCACCCCTTTTGACCCATCTTTAAGGAAAATGGTCTCGAATCCCTCGCGTATCGCGTCAAGAACCGTGCTCTTTACGCAATAATCGGTTGCCAGGCCGCCGATAAAAAGCCGACGAATCCCCCCCCTTTTTAGCCGTTCAGAAAGCCCCGTTCCCTGAAAACCGGAATAGGCCTCCTCATAAGAATCCGAACCTTTTGAAATAATCACTACGTCTTGAGAAAGCAGGAGGTCTTGATGAAACTCCGCCCCCCTGGTTCCTTGAACGCAATGGGGAGGCCAGATACCCCCTTGAGCCTTAAAAGAAAGATGATTTTCCGGATGCCAGTCGCGCGTCGCGAAAATCGGGCCACCCGCCTTTGCAATAAGGTCCATATACTTATTTAAAACAGGGACAACGGCATCCCCGCCTGGCACAGACAACGCCCCACCAGGACAGAAATCGTTTTGAACATCAACCAGAATGAGGGCTGAACGTTTTCCAATTTTCAAGGGAGTTTCCTATAGAACGAGAGTCCCTGTCCCCGGCAGGCCCAAAGAATGGGATAGCAGATGCGCGCTTAAAAATAGCGGTCCATCGTCTGAACCTGACTTCTAAAATCAGCCTGCCACTTTTGTGGCAGCGCCTCCTCGTAAGCCACCTCCGACCTCCTGGGGTCAATCGGATGCCCATTTTTAAAAAGGGTATAATGAAGATGCGGCCCGGTGCTTAAACCGGTCGAGCCGACCACACCAATGAAATCGCCCTGCCGGACCTTTTTCCCCCGACCTATGCCAACGGAATAGTTAGATAGATGTCCATAAAGGGTGCGGTATCCGTAACGATGCTGGATCATGATCGTTTTCCCATATCCTCCTTGCCAACCGATATAGGTGACAATCCCATCGGCAGCAGCCATCACCGGCGTTCCGTATGGCGCGGCATAATCGACTCCAAGATGCGCCCGTCTCGTCTTTAAGATTGGATGCCAGCGCCAAGGGGTAAACCCTGAAGTGACATAACGATAACGAAGCGGTGACTTTAAGAAGGTTTTTCTTAATGGGCGCCCCTCCGTGTCATAATAATCTCCATCTGCGGAGGCTGCGCCTTCCCCCTCCCCCGGCGGAGCAAAATAATAGGCCCGATGGCTCCTTCCGTCGTTCACAACCTCCGCAGCCAAAATACGGCCTGCGGAAACAACCGCGTTCCCTCTTTTGAAAACCTCATAAACAATCTGGAAACGATCCCCCGATTGGATTTGCGTATTAAAATCGATATCCCATGAAAAAACATCGGCCAGATGGAGAATAACCGAATAAGGGACCTCATAGCGACGCGCCGATGCGGAAAGACTGTCAACAATGATTCCTCCTTGCGTTCTAACCTCCAGATCCAAAACAGATTTTTGTTCGCTTGCCTGAAATCCACGATCGGAACGGATTAATTTCAGCATACGGAACGGATCAATCTGATAGAAAATGGCGCTTACCGCCCTCGGTGCTTCACTTAAAAAGACCCGCATCTTTTGCCCAGGGATCACCTTTTTTAAGTTATATATTCCATGAGCAGCTTTAGAGATGTCTATAATCTCCTGCGGAGGGACGTCCCAAACAGAGAGGGCGCCAAATAGGGTATCGCCGGCCCGAAAGGTATGTTCCTTAACCTCTTTCGGCGGGGAGGCTGTTTCATCAAGCGGAGGATTCTGGTCAGATAACCACTCCCCGCCGACACAAAGAAGCATTAAAAAGACAGACAATCCGAAACTGGCCTTCCACATGAAAGTCCTTCCAGGATTACGCAATCTCTTAAGAGACGGCTTTCTCCTCGATCCTAGCGCAAAAGCGCATTTATTGTATCATATAAAGCCATGCCAACGGTCAGATTTATTTACTATTGACTCGGAGGGGTGGGATGACGGCTTAGCAGGTTTCTGAAAAACTCATATTCATGAGAAGGCTGCTCAAAAAGTTCCAGATGCAAGGCCGCAGGGATCGAGGAAACCGCAGTGTACTTACGGAGTGCATGAGGATTTCCGAGAGCCCGAGAACACAGCAGATGGACTTTTTCAGCGGCCTGTTAGTTTCCGGCAACGGTCATTTTGGAAATCTTTAATGTAGGCGCAGCCGTTCTTTTGGTGAGATCAATGTCGTTTCCGATCATCTCAACCTGATTTAGCATCTCCTTGAGGTTGCCGGCAATCGTCACCTCCTCAACGGGATAGGCGAGCGCCCCATTTTCAATCCAGAGTCCAACAGCCCCTCGAGAATAATCCCCCGTCACGAGATTCACGCCAAAACCAATGAGCTCGGTGACATAGAACCCCGAGCGGACGGAGTGAATGATCTCTTCTGGAGAGTATCCCCCCGCCACAAGATGAAAATTGGTTGATCCAACAGATGGCACGTCTCCCACCCCCCGTGTGGCATTTCCCGTGGAAGGAAGACCCAATTTCCTGCCGGAGTAAGTATCCAGGAGATAGCTTCTCAAAATACCGTCTTCCACAATCACTCTTCTCTCGGAAGGAAGCCCTTCGCCATCAAAGGGTCTTGAGCCGAGACCTAAAGAAAGGGTTGGATCGTCATAAATGGTTACCCCGTAAGAAGCGATCCGTTTTTCCAGTTGGTCCATAAGGAAAGAGGCATTTCTGTAAAGGGCATAACCAGAGGCCGCGGAGGCGATATGCCCCAAAAGCGATGCAGACATCTCCGGGTCAAAAACAACCGGAACCTGCTGGGTGGAAATTTTCTTCGCGCCTAAACGGCGCAGCGTTCGCCTCGCCGCCTTCCGTCCAATGGATTCAGGAGAATCCAAATGCTTAAACTTTCGTTTGGAAGAATACCAGTAATCGCGCTGCATCTGGCCATCCTCGATGGCCACTGGCGCCACGGAGAGGGAAGAGGCGGCGCTCTCATACAGACCATGAAAGCCGTTGCTTGCGGCATACAGTAACTGGCCACAAGAATGACTGAAATCAGACCCTTCAGAATTGGTCAGGCGTGAATCCATGGAAAGCGCGGCAGCCTCCGCGCGTTTAGCCATCTCAATTTTGTCTTCAATGGCGAGGTCTCCCACTTCCGCATCCATCATATCCAACGCCGGAAATTTCGTGGCGCAAAGATGGGCGGAGGGGAGACCGGAAAAAGGATCTTCCGCCGCAACTTTGGCAAGCGCAACGGTATCATCCAAAAGTCGATCGAGAGAATCGGGCGTCAAATCCGACGTGGAGACAATCGCGGAACGCTTTCCAAAGAAGAGCCGCAATCCAAGGCTTTTCCCCCTGGCGTTGCTGATCTTCTCGACCTCTCCCATACGAACCTGTGCTGAAAACGAATCTCCCTCGGCAAACAAGATATCCCCTTCTGACGCGCCGCCCCTGATTGCCTTCTGCAATAACCCTTCCGCATGGTTCAAATCAAATTGCATGATGACACCAAACTCCTACCGGTCGCTTAAAAACGCAAATCGCACAGACTATGCCGTCCCGCCCACGGTTAGGGATGAAATTTTTAGTGTGGGAAGCCCCACACCCACCGGAACACTCTGTCCATCCTTGCCACAAACGCCCACCCCCGCATCGAGAGCCAAATCGTTCCCAACCATCGTCACGCGGGTTAAGACATCCGGGCCGTTGCCAATCAGCGTCGCCCCCTTTACCGGACTTGTCACCTTGCCGTCCTCAATCAGATACGCCTCGCTCGCCGAAAAGACAAACTTTCCGGAGGTAATATCGACCTGACCACCTCCAAAGGAGACGGCATAGAGCCCCCTTCTCACAGAACGAATGATTTCATCCGGCAGAGATTCCCCCGCCAGCATCAACGTGTTGGTCATCCTCGGCATCGGGCTGTGGGCGTAGCTCTCACGCCGGCCGTTGCCGGTCAGCGGCATTTTCATCAACGTGGCATTGAGCCTATCCTGGAGATAACCGACCAAAACCCCTTTCTCAATTAAGACCGTCCTAGAGGTGGGCGTTCCCTCATCATCACAATTAAGCGAACCGCGCCTAAACGGAATCGTCCCGTCATCAATCACCGTACACAACTCTGAAGCCACCTTCTGCCCCAGCCTTCCAGAAAAGGCCGATGTCCCTTTGCGATTAAAATCGGCCTCCAGGCCATGTCCCACCGCCTCGTGCAGCAGAATGCCAGGCCACCCTGGTCCTAAAACAACTTCCATCGTTCCTGCCGGGGCATCGATGGCGGAAAGGTTGACCACCGCCTGTCGCGCTGCCTCTTTCGCATAGGCCTCAAATCGCCTCTCCTCAAGAAAATAGGCGCATTCCCTCCTGCCCCCGCCGCCGAAACTCCCCACCTGACGGCTAGAACCCTCCTCGGCAATGCAGGTCACGTTCAACCGGATCAGGGGGAGGAGATCGCCGATCATCGTCCCCTTCGAGGTTACGATCAGAATCTTTTTGTATACACAACTATACGACGCCATCACTTTTTTTACTCGGGGATCATAACCTCGCGCCACGCGATCAATTTCCTCGAGAAGCCGTATTTTCTCTTCCACCGGCACATCCACCGGAAGGGTCGCCACAGGATAGAGGTCCCTGACAGGAGAGGCCACATGGGTGATCGGAACCACCGCGGATGCGCCCTTCTCCTCCGCAATATAACGGGCGGTTGTGGCCGCCGATAGGAGACAATCGGTCGTAATATCGTCGGAATAGGCATAACCAGTCTTCTCCCGCGCGATAGCCCGCACCCCCACACCTTGAGAGGTATTTTTTGCGACTTTTTTAACAATACCCTCTTCCAGGCTAATCACCTCGCTTATCTGGTATTCAAAGTAAAGATCGGCGTAATCAATCCGCTTTCCTAAAACGCCTCCCATGGCCAATTCAAGCGCAGAGGGAGATAGATCATATTTTTCTAAAAAAAACTTCTCTAAACTCGCTTGATCCATAGGCCCCTTTCACTAGAGTCGATAGGGTCGCGTCCGTTTCTGTTTTCTCTCCGCCGCTTCACGATAGCGTTGCTTCTCTTCATCGTCACTTAAAAGCAATTTAGGGACAGGAACCGGCTGACCGGCGGTATCCACCGCCACATACGTTAGAATCGCGCTGCTGGTGTGCAGCCGTTCTCCCGTAAGACCATTCTCCGAATAGACTTCTACCCCCACCTCCATGGAACTATTGCCGACATAATGAAGCGTCCCCTTTAATATCACCATACGCCCCAGCGGGACAGGCCGATGGAAATCAATCCTTTCCATGGAGGCAGTCACAATCGGCGTTCGGCTGTGCCGATTGGCAACCACCGCCCCCACCTGATCAATCCAATGCATCAGTGTGCCACCCAATAAATGACCCAAGAGGTTCGTATCGTTTGGAAGGACCACCTGTACCGTTTCGGTGGCGGATTCTACCACGCTCTTCTCTTTCAGTTCTTCCATCATCGCTTCCATCAGCATACCTTAAAGATGCTACCTTTTACCTCAAGGCTATCTTTAATGTGAGATCCTAATGCGGCGAAGCCGCAAAGGGGGCTCGGGTCGCCCCCTCCAACCCCCCAGCTCGCGCGCTGCGCGCGCTGGGTCGCTTCGCTACGGTATATTATCTACCCAAAAAACGTATATCTTTTAGAGACAGAGTCTAACATATTTCAGAATCCCCCGACAAGCAAAGTGAAATCGCGCCGGTGCTACGTCAAAGGCCAAAGAAATCGTCATTCCAGTTTTTGGGGTCCACTATCGTTTTTAGGTTTATACGGTTGGTAGCATTTTTTAAAAAATCATGACATGATTCACGCATTATGCGGCGTCTGGTTTTTTATTTATTGATTGCATCGTTAACCCTTGTCGACAGCGCGATTGGAGAGGCGGCAAAGCTACGCGTGGTCACCACCATCGCCCCTATCACCGATATCGTCTCCCATATTGGCGGAGGGGAGATTGATCTTCATGGCCTCATACCGGCGGGACTTGATTCCCACACATTTGAGCCTGTCCCTTCCGACATTCAACATCTCGCAAACGCAGACCTGTTGATCGTAAACGGCCTTCATCTGGAGATTGCAACCGAGAAGCTGGCGCGCACCCACAAGAAAAAGGAGGCAAAAATTCTTACCCTGGGGGATCAGACCCTCCCTCAAAAAGAGTGGGTCTTCGATTTCAGCTTCCCGGCCAAAGCGGGCGATCCCAATCCCCATCTTTGGCTAAATGTCGCCTACACTATCCGATACGCGGAACTAATTCGAGACCACCTGACAGCCATGGACCCTTCACATTCCGATCATTACCAGGAGAATGCAAAGAGATACATTAGCCTGTTAAAGCGCCTGGATGAGGCGATTATGAAATCGATGGCGACGATACCGCAACATGCCAGAAAACTTTTGACCTACCACGATTCATGGCCCTACTTCTGCCGCCGTTATAAATGCAAAGTGATCGGGGCCGTTCAGCCATCAAGTTTTTCAGAACCCTCTCCAAAAGAGGTTGCGCATTTAATTGATCAGATCCAAAAAGAGCGCGTCCCGGCCATCTTTGGCTCCGAGGTTTTTCCAAGCAAGGTCTTAACCCAAATTGGAAAAGAAGGCGGTGTTCAATTCATCTCGATTCTTAGGGACGACAATTTTCCAGGGCTTCCAGGCTCCCCCGAACACACCTATATCGGAATGATGATAGGAAATGTCCACGCCATGGTGAATGCGCTCGGCGGTCATGCGGAGGGGTTGGATGGCCTGCTCACCGGAGAAGGCCATCCATAAAATGGCAGAGGCCCTCATCTCGTTATCGAATGTCACATGCGCCTACCAAAAACAGGCGATCTTTCAGAACCTCTCTCTTGAAATCCCCTCGGGGCAATTTGTCGGGATCGTCGGCCCCAACGGGGCTGGAAAATCGACCCTGCTTCGGGCCATGCTCGGCTTAATCCCGATTCTGTCAGGAACCATCTTAGGCCTCGGCGTAAAGGAGCGCATCCCGCTCGGCTATGTCCCCCAAATCGACACGGTCGATTGGGAATTTCCCGTCACGGTGGAAGAAGTCGTCGCTATGGGGGGAAAACGTTATGGCCTTCCATGGATGGGAAGGGATGAAAGAGGCGGCATCTACAACCTCCTTAAACAGCTCGGCATCGGATCGCTCATCCATCGGCATATTAAAGATCTGTCAGGGGGAGAGCAGAGGCGCGTCTTTTTGGCAAGGGCGCTGGTTGGAAATCCCAAACTCCTCATTTTGGATGAGCCGACCGCTGGCGTTGACTTAAAGACGCAGCATATCATTCTCCACCTCCTGGGCGATTTAAACCGGCAGGGGATTACCATCGTTCTATCCACCCATGATTTAAACGCCGTGGCGCGGCATCTCCCATGGGTCATCTGTTTTAATAAGGGAATCATCGCCCAGGGAAATCCCGACGTGATTTTTACCCCCTCCATCCTATCCAGAACCTACGACTCCGAAATGATAATCGTTCGCCAGGGAGATGTGATTCTGGTGGATGACAGCCCCATGGCCGGCATCCATTTTAGAAGACCCCCTTCATGACCACACCCCTCCAATATGCGTTTTTTGTCCATGGCTTAATCGCGGCCTCTCTGGTGGGGGGAATCTGCGGCATTATTGGCGTCTATATTGTACTAAGGAAAATGAGCTACATCGGACATGGCCTTTCTCATGCGATTTTTGGAGGCGCCGTTGTCAGTTTTGTCATGCAGTTTAATTTTTATCTGGGGGCAGGATTATGGGGCGCCTTCTCCCTGCTGTTGATCAACCTGATCACACGACGCAGGAAAATTGGGGCGGATGCGGCGATCGGCGTCATCACCACAGCCGGTTTTGCAATCGGCGTGGCCCTGATGAGCCGCCACAGAGGTTTTACAAAAAATCTGGAGGCGGCGCTCTTTGGAAACATCCTGGGGGTCACGACAGAAGACTTATGGATGATCACGATAGTAACGATGACGGTGGTGCTGTTGATCTTCCTCTTCTATCGCCCGCTTCTCTTCACCACGTTTGACGCGGAGGTGGCCCAAATTTACGGCGTCCCGGTCCGTTGGATAGACGCCCTCTTCACACTGATCCTGGCGGCAACGATGATTGTGTCGATGCGGGTCATGGGGGTAACCCTGATTGCCGCGGCGATCGTCATTCCGGCCATCACTGCCCGACTACTGACAGACAGCTTCCATAAAATGATCTTCCTCTCGGCTACCCTTGGCGTCTTCTGCAGCGTGATCGGAATGTATATGAGTTTCTACTTCAACATTTCTTCTTCCGCCACCATTGTCCTCGTCTCTGCCTCTCTGTTCGCCTTCGGATATCTCATCCATCATATTCGACAACGAGGGCTCTCCGCGATTCCTCCCTTCAAGGAAACCCCCCTCCATGACCATCCCCACGATCACCACGGATTTTCACATGGGCATGAACATGCGCATCCCGATCTGACCCCCCACCACGACAAAGAAAAGATATAGAACGATCAACCCTCTCCTTTTTGGAAACGACCTCGACGGTGTAGAGTGCTGTCACTCACGCCCCCCGCATATCCGCGAGGCTTCCCTCAAAGCGTCAAGAGGAACGCTTAGGGGTTTATCAGTACAAGCATGCCGATAAACGGAACAATCATGCCGTTATGCGTAAGAGAGCCTGCTAGGGGCTGGTGAGACGAATATCATACGACCCCAACAAACCAGAGGCAGAAGAGGCGGCGGGAGAACGTTTTACATGGGCATTAAAGGTCGTCGTGCCTGTGCAGGTCGCGCAGACAAACTTAATCAATGAGGAGAGATCCGACTGACTCCGGTTGTCACTCTCCAGACCGGAGATGGGGCTATTGAGGGAATCGCTCACAAACAGGAACGTATCCGCGCCATTGGTCAGGTTTAGCGTCTCCAATGTATAGGTCACGTTGGGAGAGACGGAAAAGGGAATCATATCTTCATCGCCGACCGGATCCGAATTATTCCGATAGAGGGTATGATGCTGGGATGCCCCATTCACAACAAGGGCCGATTCCCCCGCCGTCTCACCGGCATCGGCGAACAGCTCGATCTTCCGTTCGGTCATAATGGACTGAAGGGGGCTGGAAGAAGCGGGAGAAAGCGATGAAAACTGGATCCAGAACGACTCCATCGTTGCGGGAATAAGGGTGGGCGACTTTTGGATTTTGAGCAGACCCTCCCAGAGGGGGGTAAAACCGAGTAAAAGAGGGTCGCTATCGGTATCGGCAGGGGGGGCATCGAAGACATCCCATAAAACACCGGCGACAGCGATTTCATTGGTGGTCGTAATCGTAGCGGAAGAGAGCGTGGGCGACTGGGGAGAGGTATATTGTTCTATTTCAAACGAAAAGGTGCTGGAAAGTGTGGTATCGAGATGGACCGGATCGTTTCGGACGGCGCTTGAAAAGAAGCTGGCCCATCCCTCCGACCAACTAAGGCGAATATCCTGTTTGTTATCGCTAAGGACATGCGATCCGCCTGGCGACTGGTCGTGAGAAAAATGAGACAAGACAAAATGGCCGTATTCATGCGCAACTACGGTGTCGTCATATTCGTCTGGATCGGAGGTTGCGCCGAGGATGAAGATGGCATCTTGCTGGTCGTCATAGAATGTCCCCGTTGTCCCTCCCTTCTCCCAGAATGCGGAGAGCAACGGGGGGACGCAGACGGTATTTGATGGGGGGCATACGACCTTTTGGGTAAATTGGTTCGATTTTAAAAAAACATCGAAGAGATTAAACGCCCCGCCCACATCAGAAACGCCCGCCACCAACGTATCGAAAAAAGAGCTTCCCTTGCTATCATCATGGGGCAAAGAGACCATCGCATACAGCGCCCGATCGGTGCTGTTGTTACGAATTTCCACCTGCGCAGCATCGTCTGACGCCGTTTTGGAGGGTATCTGAATATAAAACCCGCTTCGTCTCGCCGAGTTATTCAGACCCGCAAAACCGAACGACCCGTCTTCGCCTGTCTTCCCCGTTGCCATCGTTACAAATCCATCAATCGCAATCACATTGATGATCGCCCCGCGTATCGGCGTCGGCACAACGGCGCCGGTAAAGCCCGCAATTGAAAACGGCTTATCTTCATATTTTGCCGTACCTGAAATCGCAATATTGGACGATCCCGAATTTGGGCCCACTACACCGGCCGGCGCGCTTGCGATTAAAGAACCGAGCGTCGCCTTGATCGTGGTCACTCCCATGGCCACCCCTGTCGCCAGCCCATTGGAATCAATCGTAACAATCGCGGGGTCAAGCGATTGCCATGTGGCCGTCACATTCCCGACCACCTGGCCTGCAGCATTTTTTCCAACCGCGGCCAACTGAACCGTCTCCCCCTGCGGGGCGCTTGAGCCGGTCCCAACCAGATTCACGGGACTGGGAGAGATATCAATCTGCGCGATTCCCATTGCGCTTCCCCCACCGCCTCCTCCCCCCCCGCAGGCGGCATAGATAAAAAATGTCCCCACCAAAATTCCCATTCGGAGTATTGCCGGCATTAGGCTCTGTGACATAGCCTTACTTCCCCCGGAACTCAAGGATCTCCTCCCCCCCTGTTTTATGCCTCGCGGAGGGGGGAGAAGGGAGAGGTTCTGTTTTAGATTCGCCGAGGATTAATTCTGCCTGCTGCGTAAATGTCTGCCCTTCCGAAAGATGGACCATCGCCTTGCCGGTCACCTTTTGGCCCGGCGGGTGTTGAAGCACGATTTCTATCTCTGTCGCCTCCCCTTTCGCAAGCGGACCTTTCCATTCATGAGGGCCCTGGATCAAGGTCATCGGCGGCAAAATAGAAAATGAAAGTTCGGCGCGGACGATGTCGATGTTGGCAACGGCGCGAAGTGTAACTCGGCTCCGCCCGGACGCAATACTTTCCTGATGAAGCGATAGCTGCAGCGGGGGGCGCGGTTTAATCGCCCAGACGGGAAAAATCATTCCAAACAGAAGGGAGAAAACCAAACCGAATAACAGGAAAAATCTCATAAGAGGTGCCTGCGCTTGATCACGGCCTTTCATTGGCCACATTTGGGACCACATTCGGCGGCCTCTTGCCAGCGAATGCCGCCATGAGATTCTCCATCACCATCATCCCCATCCGGACACGGGTCTCCGTGGAGGCCGAGCCGATATGGGAAAGGAGCACCACCTGTTTCATCTTCATCAGCCGACGGGGTATCAATGGTTCCACCTCATACACATCCAATCCCGCCCCGGCGATTTTCTTCTGATAAAGGGCGCGAATGAATGCCTTCTCATCTACAATGGCGCCGCGCGACGTATTAATCAAAAACGTCGTTGGCTTCATTAAATCGAAGGCCTTCTCATCAATCAGGTGATGCGATTCATCGGTCAATGGAAGATGAATCGAGACGAAATCGGCCTCGGACAAAAGGTCGGATAATGGGGAGAATCTTGCAGAAAATCGCTTCTCATCATCAGCCGAAAGGGGATGGCGGTTATAGTAGATTATCCGCATCGAAAATCCCCGGGCGCGGCGGGCAACCGCCTGCCCGATTCTTCCCATTCCGATAATACCCAACGTTTTTCCATAGACATCGGTCCCGACAAACTGGGTGGGGCTCCATCCAGTCCACGTTCCGGAACGGACAGCCCCTTCCGACTCAGCAAGACGCCGTGCAACAGACAAGATCAGTCCAAAAGTCAGATCCGCCGTTGTCTCCGTAAGGACGCCCGGGGTGTTGGTTACCCAAATCCCCCTCTCGGAGGCCGCAACGCAATCAACATTGTTAAATCCGACGGCGTAATTGGCAATGATTTTAAGACGGGGCGCCGCTTGAATGACCTCCCGGTCAATCACATCGCTTAACATGGCGATCAGCCCTTCTGCCTCTTTGACCCCGCGAAGAATCTGCGCTTTCGTTAAAGGCCGATCATGGCGGTTTACGCGAAGCTCAAACTTCCCTCTAAGTTCGGCCATCACCGGACCCGGGAGGGATCGCGTCAGGAAAACAGAATGCTTTTTCATTGCAGTTGAATATAGCGAAGGGGGCCTCCTTTTGGCAAGCGCTTTGACGTTTCAGAGACGTTTGTTTATTATGAAAACCGATGAAACCTCTCGTGATCGCCCTCCTCCTTCTCCTGGCCGCTATCCCATTTTTGTGGTCCCAAAAGAAATATGACGCCAAATCGACCTTTAAAATGAGTCTCTCCTCCGAACCGCCGACCCTCGATTGGTCGCTCGCGACCGACAACGTCTCCATCAGAATCATTGAAAACCTGATGGAAGGACTCGCCGAATATGACAAAAACTTAAAGCCGATACCGGCCATCGCAAGGGGCTGGGAGATCTCGAAAGACGGGTTGACCTATCTCTTTCATCTCCGTGATGATGTCTACTGGACCGATGGAAGGCGGGTTACGGCGCACGATTTTGAATATTCATGGAAGCGCCTGCTTGATCCAGCGACGGCGTCGGAATACGCCTACTTTCTCTATGATATTAAAAATGCCGCCGAGTACAACAGCGGAAAGATTCACGATCCTACATGGGTCGGGGTGAAGTCCGTCGACAGTCATACCCTTCGCGTAACCCTTAAAAAACCGGCAGTCTATTTCCCCTCGATTACCACATTCTCTGTTACATTCCCGCAGCGCAAGGATTTGATCGAACGATATAAAGACCGGTGGACCGAGCCGGCTCATCTGGTAGTCTGCGGCCCTTTTCGCCTGATGGAATGGCGCCATGAATATCGGCTTATCCTCGCCGCCAATGACGGTTACTACGGCGGGCGCCCGCCGCTTGATCAACTCATCTTCTACGTTGTAGAGGAAGATACCACTGCCCTGGCCCTTTACGAAACCGGAGACTTAGACCTGGCGGGGCTTCCGCCTCTCGCCATTCCGCATTATCGGGATCGCCCCGACTATCGTCACGCCCCCTTTTTAAGGGGCTACTATTACGGCTTTAACGTGACCCGCCCCCCCTTTGACAACGCAAAGGTTCGACAGGCCTTTTCCATGGCGATTCATCGCGACGAATTTCCGACCATCTTAAGGGGGGGCGAGACGCCGGCCGCATCATGGATTGCAAAAGGAATGCTGGGACACAACCCCAACATCGGCCTTCGCTTCCATCCAGGACAGGCAAGGGACATTCTGGCTCACGCGGGATATCCGGACGGCAAGGGATTGCCGCCGATCACATTGGCCTTTAATACCGATCCGACCAATCGGTTAATTGCAGAAAATATTCAGGCGCAGTGGAAAAGACATCTCGGAATAGAAGTCCTTCTCGACAATATGGAATGGAAAGTCTATTTGAAACGCCTGAAAGAAGATACCCCGCAGATCTTTCGCCTCGGTTGGGGAGCCGATTATCCCGACCCGGACAATTTCATGAACCTTTTTACCAGCGCAAGCGGAAACAACAACACCCACTGGGGGAACGCCGTCTATGATCGTCTGATTGCCGATGCGGCAAGCGAGCCGAACGAGACAAAAAGGGTCGCCCTTTACGATAAGGCGCAGCGGATTCTCACGGAGGCCGACGTCCCGATCATGCCGCTTTTCTTCTCCGCGCAGAACCTGCTCATTCAACCCGATATCGAAGGATTAGAGGTGAACGCCATGGACCTTCTTTATCTAAAAAAGGCGCGGAAACGGTTGCATTGAAGCCGTTGGTAGAAGGGAAGGTGGTGGACCTGACGCCGTCGGATTTTCCTTATCAGCCCGTTGCGTACCGATAGGGTCAAATCTTTACTCTTGACTTAAGTTGGGAGACCTGCTAAACAGATGGCATG
>CAYJWQ010000027.1:8993-19036 GCA_964373895.1 uncultured Nitrospirota bacterium | reverse complement strand
AGAGCACATCGTTCCAGCAAGGGAGACCCCCTTTCTCATTTTATCGTAATCTGGGATAAATGTATCGGTAGATCGCTTCGTGACTGATGGAGAGGCCGTGGTGTTCCATCGGGAGTCTGCCGACGATCTGTTCAGGAGACCAGCCTTCTTTGAGCTTGGCCGCAACAAACAAGACGATTTGTTCATTTTTGAGTCGAGGACGCAAACGGTTTTGCTTTCTCCTCGCCTCAGAGCGACCGTAGGCTCTGTGAGAGAGGCAGGGTGATACGCGGGAGACGCGTTCCATTTGATCTCTCGAGAAATGGTGTTTTTGCTCCGCCCAAAAGCAAGAGCGATTGCACCCAAAGATTTGCGTTCATGGAGCAGGATCGTAATCCTGTCTCTTTCTGCCAGGGTCAGGTGATCATATTTCTTTTAGAATAGCCTTTCCGCTATCCCAAGTATTGCACTTCATTATTGAACTAACGAGCACGATAAAATTTCCTGGTTGGAAAAACTTCTAAGCCGGTTTTTTTAGGACGCAGAAATAAGGGTAAGGCTCCTCCGGTTGATAAATGATCTGAACCAATTCCCAGCCTTGGCCGCCCAGAAAGTTAAGCTGGTTTTCAATCTGAACGTCGGCAAGGCGCTCGGCCTTATACTCCCACGCCGTCACATCTCTTCCTTGGATATTAAGATGCGCTTGAGCGCATCGATTTTTTGCAATGCCGCCTCCTCTCCCTTTTTAACAGCCTCTTCATGGCGCTGAAAGTCTGACCAGTGGATCCCGCCGATTTCCGGATGAATGACGATGTCGGCCTTCTGCGTCTCGGCCCTGGATAAAATCCTTCTTGTAATTTCACTCGCCCGAAGGACGATTTCAATTCCATTGGCATAGACGCGCTGTGCCCGCTCATCGTCTGTCGTATCAACGGCAATCGTCACATCCGCACCCAATTGAATGAGCGGTGACACAGGGACAGGGTTCACCCAGCCGCCGTCAATTAACCGAAGCTCTCCCATCGCAATAGGGGGAAAGACGCCAGGAATCGCGCAACTTGCCGCGACCGCCCTCCGAATAGGTCCTTTTGAAAGGACCACATCTCTCCCGCTGGCAAGATCGGTTGCAACCGCGACAAACGGAATTTTGGTCTGTTCAATGTCACAATCGTCTAAAAGAACGCTGATATGATCGAGAAAATCCGATTCCCGGATGAGGGAGGGACGCCGTATGGAAACTCCAAAAAACAGCCCCGTTTCAAGATACGTCTTTAGGTTGGAAATAAAATCGGTCCGTTTCTTCTCTTCGTAATGCCGCTTAATAAAGAAAAGTTGGGTGCGCCGAAAGGCCTTGCTGGTAAGAATATGACGAACCTGTTGAAGGATATGATCTATGTTGACGTTCTGGGCATACATCGCGCCTGCAATAGCGCCAAAGCTGGTCCCCGCAATAAAATCAAACGCAATGCCTTCTCTTTCTAAAACCTTAAGAACCCCAAGATGCGCAAGCCCTCGGGCCCCGCCCCCACCCAAAGCCAACCCAATTTTAATACGCCTGGACATATCGCTTAACGAGAGGCCTCTTTCCCCTCTTTCTTCTTCTTTAATCCTTTGGCCTTTATGAAGACCTCCCTTGCTAAAAGGGTCCTTTTCCGCCGTTGTGTCCGTTTCAATTGTTTGACGGCCGTCCGCAATGTTATCATCTCCTTTGATCCATCCGAGGTTGCCGTTCCCTTGATCATGGCAACGTTTCCCTTCAACTCTTTAATCCGCTTCTCTAAGTCTGAAATATCCATCCTCTTCTCCTAACGCGGCAAAGCCGCAAATGCGTAAATGGCATAAAAGTGACAGACAAAAACTCCAAGCATTTTTACAGTAAGGCGCGAAAATACTCAAACGTTTTTGTCAAGCCTTCCAGAAGAGGAACCTTCGGCTCCCAATCGAGGGCCTTTTGAATTTTTTTAAAATCGATGCTGCTCCGTAACGCCTCTCCCTTTTTCTCGGGCCCATGAATCTCTTTCACATAAGATCCTGTGATCTCCAATAAGTGGTGAAACAAGGCATTCACGGAGGTCTCCATGCCGGTGCCGACATTGAATGTATCGTTGATATTGCCATTGATCACCGCCATGTTGGCCTCAACGACATCTTCGACATAGACATAATCGCGGGTCTGCATCCCGTTTCCGTTGATGATCAGCGGCTCCCCCTTCAACAGCTTGTTGCAGAAAATCGCAACGACGCCCGCCTCTCCAAAGGGGTCCTGCCGGGGCCCATACACATTGCCGTATCGCAAGGCGGAATAGTCCAATCCACACACCTTGTGATAATAATAAAGATAGTGTTCGCTTGATAACTTGCTGATTCCATAGGGAGAAAGGGGGCGGGTCGGATGCCCTTCCGGAGCGGGGAAGACCTCTTGATCCCCATAGATAGCGCCGCCGGAGGAGGCGAACACAACTCTGCGCGTCCCGTGGGCAACGGCGCGCTCCAGGAGGCGGATGAGACCGATAATGTTGATCTGGGCGTCAGCGGCGGGATCAGCCACCGCCTTGCGCACATCAATCTGCGCCGCATAATGGACCACAACCTCCGGTTTTTCTTTATGGAAAACACGCTCAAGCCGGCTGCTTAGAATGTCCATCTTATAAAAGATCGCCTCTTTGTGGAGATTTATTTTCTTGCCGGTTGACAGATTGTCCACCACCACCACGTGATGCCCTTCCTGGATTAAACGATCCACCAAGTGAGAGCCGATGAAACCTGCCCCGCCCGTAACCAATATGCGCATCTATTCACCATCCTTCTTTTTGAAATAAACCAAATATTCCGCATTCCCCTTTTTGCCGCAAATAGGGGAGGGAATCGCCCCGATCAAACCAAGCCCCCATTCCTCTCCCTTCGCGCAAATTTTGGCTAAAACCTCTTTCCGTTTTTCTTCGCTACGAACGATTCCCCCCTTTCCAACCTCTCCCCTGCCGACCTCAAATTGCGGCTTCACCAAGGCAATCAAATCGCCTTCCTTTTTAAGAAAAGAGACCACTTTCGGGATCACCTTTGTCAGCGAGATAAACGACAGGTCGACCGTTGCAAGATCAACCGGCGCTTGTATCTCCTCCGTGGATAAATACCGGATATTTCTGCGCTCCAGCACAACCACGCGGGGGTCTTGTCGTAAGCGCCAGGCCATCTGTCCATAGCCGACGTCCACCGCATAGACCCGGATAGCCCCTTGTTGCAGGAGACAATCGGTAAACCCTCCCGTGGACGCCCCCACATCGATCGCAACCGCCCCTTCCACCCGAATCTTAAACGAAGCAAGGGCCTGCGCAAGTTTCAGCCCACCCCGACTGACGTAAGGAGAAGGCGTATGGACAAGGGCAATGTCCGCATCTTTCTTCACCAGCAAGCCGGCCTTGGTGACTGGCTGCCCGTCAACCAAAATCGAGCCGCCTAAGATCAGGCCCTTCGCCTGCTCCCTGCTCTCGGCAAGCCCCCGACCCTGTACAAGGAGATCCAGACGTTCCTTCGATTTAAGAGAAGCTGCAACGGGACTTAAGCTGCGGATACTCCGATCCGAGTGGAAAGGAATCGCTTTCATAGACGGATTCAACAATCTGCTAACCGGGCCGCTCCGGCAGGAACGCCTCCCTTCGCATTTACAAAATCGACCACCGCGGCAACAATCCCCTCCGGGTCCAATCCATATTTTTGGCGAAGAATCTTTTGGCTGCCATGTGTAATAAACTGATCGGGGATGCCGATCCGCCTTACATGCGCCTCCTGAATCCTCCCTCTGCTCTTCTCCTCTTCCAAGACCGCCAGAACGGTTTCCCCAAATCCCCCTGCCAGAACATGATCTTCGACCGTCACGATCTTAGGACAGATACCGGCGATCGAGACAAGGATCTCTCGATCAATCGGTTTTGCAAAGCGGGCATTCACAACGAGCGTTGAAATGCCTTGTTGCTCCAATACGGATGCCGCGGCCAGAGCGGGAGTGACCATATTGCCAAGGGCAATGACGGCGACATCGGCCCCTTCCTTCAACTCTCCTTTCAGGAGTTCCGCCTTTCCGATCGGAAGAGGGGACAACACCTCATCGAGCGGGACGCCGATCCCTTCTCCCCGCGGATATCGAATGGCCGACGGCCCGTCTAAGGTTAAGGCGGTTTTCAGCATATGTTGCAGTTCATTCTCATCCTTGGGGGCCATGAGCACCATCTCTGGGATTCCCTTCAGGTATGCAATGTCAAAAACACCGTGATGGGTCGGGCCGTCCTCGCCGACGAGACCCGCCCGGTCGAGGCAGAAGACCACCGGAAGCCGCTGGAGGGAGACGTCATGGATGATCTGGTCAAAAGCCCGTTGAAGAAACGTGGAATAAATCGCCACCACGGGACGAAGACCGTCGGCCGCCATGCCGGCCGCGAGGGTGACGCCATGCTGCTCGGCAATTCCAACATCGTAAAGGCGCCCGGGAAATTCCATGCCAAACTTGTTTAATCCGGTCCCTTCCGGCATCGCAGCCGTAATCGCCACAATTCTTTTATCTTCCTTCGCCAGTTGGATGAGGCTTTTGGCAAAGAGAGCGGTATAGGTCGGAAGCGCTGCCTTCTTCTTTGCGGCGCCGGTCGCCAGATCAAACGCGGAGGTACCGTGAAACGCCGCAGGATCCTCCTCCGCCGGATGGTATCCCTTTCCTTTTCGGGTGATCACATGAATCAACAGCGGCCCTTCCAACTGTTTTATATTTTCAAACGTGGCCAGCAAGTGATCGAGGCGATGTCCATCAATGGGGCCGATATACCGAAATCCGAGCTCTTCAAAAAGAATTCCCTGGGTAATGAAACCTTTGACCGACTCTTCCGCCCTTTTCGCCGCCTTTAACATCGGTCTTCCCAGTTTCGGAATATGTTTGAGGATACTGGCGGTCTCACTTTTCACCTTAGTGTACAAAGGGCCTGTCAGGATACGGGCGAGATAGGCGGAGAGCGCGCCGACATTCTTGGAGATCGACATCTCATTATCGTTTAAGATGACGATCAGGTTCCGCTTCAACGCCCCCGCATGATTGAGCGCCTCATAGGCCATGCCGGCCGTCATCGAGCCGTCTCCAATAACGGCAACGACATGGTATTTCCCGTTTTGGTGGTCCCGCGCCTCCGCCATCCCCAGCGCCGCGGAAATCGCGGTGCCGGCATGACCGGCGCCGAACGTGTCGTACGGACTCTCCGCGCGGGAGAGAAAACCGCTGATTCCCTGATATTGCCGCAACGTGGAAAAGAGGGCAAACCTTCCGGTTAAAAGCTTATGGGGATAGGCCTGATGGCCGGTATCCCAGACGAGGCGATCCTCCGGGGCGTCAAAGACGGTATGCAGGGCGATGGTCAACTCGACCGCGCCTAAAGCCGCGCCAAGATGCCCGCCGTTTTGTGCCACCACATCAAGAATCCTCTCCCTGATCTCCTCGGCAAGTTTAGGCAGCTCCTCGCGCGGAATTCCCTTTAAATCCCTCGGGGCGTTCATTTGCGAAAGAAGGCCCATTATTTCCTCCTCTCAATGACATAGCTCGCGAGATGGCGAAGGGGATCTGCTTCCGGCCCCAATGTCTTAATCTCCTCCACCGCCGCTTCGGATAGGCGCTGGGCCTCTTTTTTCGCCTGCTCTACCCCCGTAAGCCTCGGATAAGTCCATTTTGCCTTTGCCCGGTCTTGACCGACAGATTTTCCCATCTCCTTCTCCTCTCCCTCCAGATCGAGGAGGTCGTCGGCAATCTGAAACGCCAGACCCACCTTTTCCCCATAATGGGTTAATTGGGCAAGCCGCTTCGGATGGGCGCCGGCTAACATCCCGCCAATGCGGACCGAAGCCCGAATAAGCGCGCCCGTTTTGTGTTGATGGATATAAAGGAGTTTTTCCATGTCCATCTCCGGCTTTCCCTGGGATTCAAGGTCGGCCAATTGACCGCCAATCATGCCTGTGCCCCCCGATGAGGCCCCCAACTCAAGAATCACCGCAAGCACTTTTTTGGGCAGAATCGATCCGATTAAACCTTTCTCGGCCATCAGGGTAAAGGCGGACGTCAGGAGGGCATCTCCCACCAAAATGGCGACCCCTTCCCCGAAGACCTTATGGTTGGTCAACCTCCCGCGTCGGTATGTATCGTTGTCCATGGCCGGCAGATCGTCGTGAATCAGCGAATAGGTGTGGATCATCTCGATCGCAGCGGCAAAAGGGAGGACCACTTCGCGCCTTCCCCCTACCGCGTCACAAGCGGCCAGGCATAAAATGGGACGAAGCCTTTTTCCCCCAGCAAACAGGGAATACCGGACCGCCTCATGCATTAATGCCGGCTCGCATTTAATCGACGGGATGTACGATTTCAGCACCCGATCCACCGCTTCTTTCCCCTCTGAAAGATAGGCCGAAAGCCCCGCCTTATCCATCTGATGCCCCCCCCGTGTCCACCCCTTCCGATGGCACCCCTTTTAAATCCAATATCTGTGTCTCCCTGCCCTGCGTCAAGAGTTCAACCTTCCGCTCCGCCTCTTCCAACATCTTCGCGCAGCTTTTTGACAATCGAACCCCTTCTTCAAAAACCTTTAGAGACTCTTCCAGTGGAAGATCCCCGTTTTCAAGGGATTTCACCACCTCTTCCAATCGGGAAAGGGCCGCTTCGAATTTCAACGGAGGCATCGCTTCTTCCTACCACGCAACCAAAAAAACCGCACCCAATTATACAGTAGGACGGCATAAGGTCAAGCCATTTTTTATGCACTTATAAACGGTCTCATTATTGTCTGTACATAAGACCGTTTATACGCAGCGCGCACAGCGCGCGTGAGGGGGAGGGAGGCTCCATTACCCTCCAACCCCCCCTTGCCAAGGGGGGGTTGGAGGGGGATTAGATAAGCCCCTTTGCGGCTTCGCCGCATTAGATGGTTTGATATGCCTCGATTTGACAGCGTATTCCATTCTGTCTATGATGGCCAAAGCGGGGCCCAAAGGGGATCCAAAGCGGGACAATGATGGCGAAATATTTTAAAGTAATCTCTTTTTGCGTTGTTTTTCTTTCCTTCAGTCAATCTGCTCAAACAGAGACCGTTATCCAACAGATAGAGGGTTATTTCCCGGACGAGATCGGCCTAAGCTGGACCTACCAGGGATCGGTCGCCGATCAGGTGCAACGGGTTGCCGCCTATACCAATATCGCAGCCGTTAAAGAGCGAACAGTAAAAGAGGGTGTACAGGTTACGGTTTTTACGGAGAGCAACCAGTCCAACCAGGGGCCGGTAGAGAGTTACTTTAAAAAAGATTGGAAAGGAATTATCTATTATGGGGGGGAACCTACCACCGAATTTGAACGCAACCTCGTGCCTTACAAGGTTATACCGTTTCCCCTGTCACTCAACAGCGCCTATTCACAGATTGAAAAGAGAGACATCCCTTTTGGCCAGGACCTTGATGGCGACGGCCAGGAAGAACTGGCCGATGTCAGCGCAAAAATTGTGGTTGGTCCGTACGAAACTGTTTCTGTGCCCGCCGGTCTTTTTAAAGACTGTCTAAAGTTTCGCGCGACGATGCAGGTCCTGATCACCTTCTCTAAAAGCAAGAAGACGATTCAGATGACCGATACGACCACCAACTGGTTTGCGCAGGACGTCGGCATGGTGAAGGGGATTGAACGAATCGAGTTTCCCTCTTTTGAGGGACGAAGTCCGACGGGGACGATCATAATGGAGGAGCTGTCTTCCTATGCGCAGGGAAAGCCTACTGGTTGATTTTAAGACGTTGAACAATCGTGGGAGAAGAGAAGATGGGTGAGTTTTCGCCAGGGCTTGCCGGGGTGCCGGCGGCGCGATCCCAAGTCAGCTATTTGGACGGCGGCAAAGGCATTCTGGAGTACCGTGGAATCGGGATCGAGGTGTTGGCGCGGAAAAGCCACTTCATTGAAACCGCCTACCTCCTTTTGTTCGGCAAGCTCCCATCGTCCTCCCAGCTTAAGCAATTTGATGACGACATCCGCAATCATCGCCGGATTAAATACCGCATTGTGGATCTCGTCAAATGTCTTCCGGAGCATGGGCACCCGATGGATGCCCTGCAGGCGTCGGTCGCGGCGCTCGGGATGTTCTATCCCGTTAAAAATGTTCAGGACCGGGAGACCCAATACCTCTCCGCCGTCCGGCTGATCTCAAAACTTCCGACTATCATCGCCGCCTACGCCCGCTTAAGGCGGGGCGATGATATTATCCAGCCCCGGGATGACATGGGCTATTCTGAAAACTTCCTTTACACGTTGACCGAGCGGGTTCCCGACAAGGTGATGGTGGAAATTCTGGACACCTGCCTGATTCTCCATGCGGAACATACGATGAATCCTTCCACCTTCAGCGGCCTGGTGACCGCCTCCACCCTTGCCGACCCCTATACTGTCGTCTCCTCCGCCATCGGAACGCTCAAAGGGCCGCTGCATGGCGGCGCCAACGAAAAGGTCCTTAACATGCTGACGGAGATTGGCGCCACAGGAAATGTCCGCCCCTATATTGAGGCAAAGTTGAAGGCGAAAGAGAAAATCATGGGATTAGGGCATCGGGAATACAAGGTCAAGGACCCTCGCGCGATTATCTTACAGCAGTTGTCGCGTCGGCTCTTTGAGCATTTTGGGGCCTCCCCGCTTTATGAGGTGGCGCTCGAAGTTGAAAAGGTGGGCGAAGAGCATCTCGCCTCCAAAGGCGTTTATGCCAATGTGGATTTCTATTCTGGAATACTCTACCAAAAAATGGGGATTGAGCCGGACTTCTTTACACCCGTTTTTGCGATGGCCCGCGTGGTCGGCTGGCTGGCCCATTGGATTGAGCAGGTTCAAGACAACCAGATTTTTCGCCCCACCGAAATCTACGAGGGCGAACACGATTGCATCTATCTCCCTGTTTCGCAACGCAATGCGTAAGAGATGTCTCTCTTCGATCAAAACTTGAATACCCTGTTTTACTTTAACCAGGGGATGGAGCTTTCTTCAGGAAAACGTTATGAGGAGGCGATTGACGCCTTTGAAAAATCGATTGCAAACGACCCCCAATACGCGGAGGCCCATTATCATCTCGGTGTCGCGCTTACCCATTTAAACAGATGGAAAGAGGCAAAGGAGATTTTTGAGAAGGTGATTCATCTTAAACCTGATTTCCCGGAAGCCCATTTTAGCATAGGGCTTGCGTATGGCATGCTGGGCCGGCACGTGGAGGCCCTCGACGCATTGAAACGGGCTGTTGTCCTCAAGCCTGCCTACCCCGCGGCCCATTTAAACCTTGGCATCGCCTACTTAAACATGAAAAATCATGTCGCCGCATTGGAGGAGTACCATTTTTTAAAGGAGATCGATCAGGGGCGCGCGGAGAAACTTTTTGGGCTTATTTATAAGTGAGGCGGGCAGGCTATGCGCGTTCAATCGGCCTTAAATGACATGAGACATAGTGCTCCGGCGCCGCCTCTACCAGGTTCGGAGGATCGGCCTCCTGATGGGCGCAATAAGGGATAAACAGATCGCCTTGATGGGATCGGCGCCGCTCGTCTCTGCGACGTGGATCCGGGATCGGTACGGCGGAGAGAAGTTTTTGCGTGTAGGGATGAAGAGGGTTTTTATATAACGCGCTGCTTTTGGCCAGTTCAACAATCTTTCCCAGATACATGACGGCAACCCTGTCGGCGAAACTCTCCACCAGCGAGAGGTCGTGCGCGATAAAAAGGTAGGAGAGATGATAGCTTTCCTGAAGGTCGGAAAGGAGCTCCATCACCTGGGCCTGGACAGACACATCCAGCGCCGACACCGGCTCATCGGCAACCACCAGCTCCGGCTTTAAAATGATGGCCCGCGCAATGCCGATCCTCTGCCGCTGCCCGCCGGAGAATTCGTGCGGGTAACGGTTTAAAATATCGACGTTCAACCCCACCCGCTCAAGCATCGATGCGACCTGCTCCCTTCGCTCCTGACGTGAAAGGGCGCCGTGAATCACCAGCGGTTCACCGACAATATCAAAGATGCTCATGCGCGGATTAAGCGA
>CAYJWQ010000027.1:0-8893 GCA_964373895.1 uncultured Nitrospirota bacterium | reverse complement strand
GACCATCGTTGGGGTTCTCCTAATCGGGGACACGCCGCAAGAAGGCGCTTGGTGTATGGGTGTTGCGGCCGCTCAAACAACGTGTAGACATCGGCGGTTTCTATCACCTTTCCTTCCGTCATCACGACCACCCGATCGGCCACCTGTGCGATAATACCGAGATTATGGGTAATGAGCAGGACCGCCATGCCCAATGATTCTTTGAGGGTTGCGATGAGATCGAGGATTTGCGCCTGGATGGTGACATCCAGGGCGGTGGTAGGCTCATCCGCAATTAAAATATCGGGTCGCATGGCAAGGGCAATCGCGATCATGACCCGCTGACGCATTCCCCCCGAAAGTTGATGGGGATACTCTCGCATCCTGCGCCCGGCATCCGGGATTTCGACCTTCTTCAGCATTTCAACAGCCTTCTCCATCGCGTCGCCTTTGCGAAGTCCTTCATGCAGAATAATCCCTTCGGCGATCTGATCCCCAATGGTTAAGACCGGGTTGAGGGAGGTCATCGGCTCCTGGAAAATCATGGAAATCCGGTTGCCCCGGATTTTTCTCACCTCCTTTTCCGGAAGCGTCAGGATATCTTTCCCTTCAAAGAAAACATTGCCTCCCACAATCCTCCCCGGCGGATCCTGGATCAGCCGTAAGATGGACAGCGCCGTCACACTCTTTCCGGACCCGCTTTCGCCCACCAACCCCAATGTCTCGCGCGGATACAAATCGAAACTGACATCTTCCACGGCGGGGACAACCCCTTCCGTCAGATAAAAACAGGTTTTTAAGTTTTTAACTTGTAGGATCGGTTCTGGCATCTAAAACGAGAAGCGCCCTTCTTCCAGAATTTCTTTGATCCGATGGAGAAAGAGATTAGCGGTGACCCCATCGATCACCCGGTGATCATACGAAAGGGAGAGGTGCATCATCGGATGGACCGTAACGGTGTCGGCCCCGTCCACCTCCACCACCACCGCTCTTTTGACGAGTTCTCCCATTCGGAGGATGCCGACTTGAGGTTGGAAAATAATCGGTGTGCCAAAAAGGTTTCCGGCCCTTCCTGGATTCGTCACGGTAAAGGTGCCCCCTGCCGCTTCGTCAGGCGATAATGTCCCGTCGCGCGCTTTCTTGGCCAAATCGGCCGCCAGACGAGATAAGACCAGCAGCGTCTTCTCCTGTGCCTGGCGGATCACCGGTACCAGCAATCCCCTCTCCGTGTCGACCGCAATGCCGAGATTAATATCTTTTTTGATAATGAGGGCCTCCCCCTCCACAGAAGAATTCATGACCGGATATGCTGATATCGCTGCCAGTGTGGCAGAAAGGACAAAAGGGAGATAAGTCAATTCTGTCCCAAATTGGCTCTTTACGTGCGTCTTTTTTTCTTCTCGAAATCGTGCCACCCGCATCATGTCGACCTCGGCCACCGTGGTGACATGCGGGGCGGTCCGCTTGCTGTAGACCATATGCTCGGAAATTATTTTACGCAACCGGGAAAACGGGACAACCTGATCTCCCTCTCTTGGTTCGTAATGGGGAACTTTATATTCCGTAAATTCGGTCTCTGAAATTTTGGGCCGGGGTTTGGGGGGGGAGGTCTCCCTGCTGGGCATCTCTTCGATCTCGGGAGGTGTATCTTCCACGATCTCCTTTCCGAGAAGACGGAAAATGTCCTGCTTGGTGATTCTTCCCTCAAGACCCGTTCCTTTGACCTTCGAGAGATCAACGTGATATTCCTCCGAAAGTCTTCTGACGACCGGCGAGAGGTGGGCCAATGAAGGTTTCAGCGAAAGTGGTGTTGCGACTTTTGGGGCATCTTGTTTTGTGGCCTCTGGGACGACGGGAGTATCTTCCCGTCCGCCTTCAATCACCGCCAACTCGCACCCAACCGCCACCGTCTCCCCTTCGGCGACCGAAATCTTAACAATCCTTCCCGCACACGGCGAGGGAATCTCTACGTCGACCTTGTCGGTGGAGACCTCGGCGATCGGCTGGTCCTGTTTGATGGTATCTCCCTCGTGGACCAGCCAGCGTTCGATCTTCCCTTCGATCACACTCTCACCCATTTGAGGCATGACGACCTTTATCGGCACCACATCTCCCCCTTTTAATAAGCTGCGAGCATCCTGGCCTTCGTGAGAATTTTCTCCACATTCGGCAGGATGAATTCTTCCATCGGTGGGCTAAAGGCATAATGGGTGTCCTCCGATGTGACCCGAAGGATGGGACCGTCCAACTGATCGAAAAGCTCTTCGGACAGGCGCGCCGAAATCTCTCCTCCGATTCCTCCTGTCCGCCTGTCTTCATGGATGATTACGACCTTGTTGGTCTTTCGGACCGATTGAAAAATGGTTTCCCAGTCCAGAGGCTTGAGCGTCCTTAAATCAATCACCTCCACATCCAGCCCTTCTTCTTTCAAGCGTTCCGCGGCAGAAAGGGTAGGATAGAGTGCGGCGCTATACGTAATAAACGTCATTCCGGATCCCTTTCGGCGAATGGCGGCCTTGCCAATCGGGACGACGTATTCCCCAGGAGGAAGTTCTTCCTGCACCTTTCGGTATAACCCTTTGTGCTCAAAAAAGAGGACGGGATCGTTATCGCGGATCGCCGCCTTTAGCAACCCCTTCGCGTCATAGGCGGTTGCGGGCGCGACGATTTTGATGCCGGGCGTTGAGAGGAAACAGGATTCGGGGTTTTGGGAGTGGAAGAGTCCCCCATGGACCCCTGCGCCAGAGGGGGCGCGGATAACAATAGGGACCTGGGCGTTCCCTCCATGCCGGTAGCGAAGGGTAGCGGCCATGTTGATAATCTGATCATACGCGCAGGAGATAAAGTCGCCAAACTGCATCTCAGCGATCGGTCTCATTCCCAAAATGGCCGCGCCGATCGCCGCTCCGACAATCAACGATTCTGCAATCGGGGTGTCCATCACCCGCTCCGGCCCAAATTCAGCCAGAAGTCCCTCCGTCGCTTTAAACGCCCCGCCGAGGGTGGCCACATCCTCTCCCAGAATAAAGACGGAATCATCCCGTCTCATCTCCTCGAGCATTGCGTCATGGATGGCCCTGATAAAGGTCGTCGGCATCGTGTTTTCCTGGATGAAGGCCGATCTATATTGGATCGGCATAGAGGTCTTCCAACGCCTCTTTCCCTTCGGGGTAGGGACTCTCCTCCGCAAAGGAAACAGCCGTATTGACCATCTCTTTCACCCGTTGGTCCATCTCTTCTTTTAAGCGATCAAGATGAAATCCCTTCTTCTCCAAATAAATCTCAAACCGCTGAATCGGATCGCGACTTTCCCACTCAATCAATTCCTCCTGCGGGCGATACCAGGGCTGGTCATGCTCACTATGTCCGTGATAACGGTAGGTCTTGCATTCAATCAGCGTCGGTCCTTCCCCTTCCCGCGCCCGTTCAATCGCCGCGTGCGCTGTTTTCATCACGGCATGCAGATCGTTGCCGCTGCAGACCGTTCCACGAAAACCGTACCCTTCCGCACGGGTGGCAATGTTTTCAACCGCCATTTGAAGGTTTTGCGGGGTGGAATAGGCGTAGAAATTATTCTCGCAGACGTAAACAATGGGGAGTTTATGTATGCCCGCGAAATTGAGCGCCTCGTGAAAGTCGCCCCTGCTGCTCGCCCCCTCTCCAAAAAAGGCGACGGCAACATACGGTTCCTTCTTTATTTTAAATTTCAACGCGGCGCCGGTGGCGACCGGCAGCGACGAGGCAAGCATACTGGTTGCGCCGAACACGCCCCATTCCAACGCCCCCGCATGAAGAAAAGAATCCTTTCCTTTGGAAAGCCCCGTCTTTTTTCCAAACAACTGGGCCATCAATATCTTTGGATCGACCCCTTTTACGAGAAAGGCCCCCATATCCCGGTGAATCGGGGAGATAAAGTCCTCCCTTTTTAAGCCGTAGCAAACCCCTACCACAATCGCCTCCTGGCCTTTGCCAGAATAGACCCCGCCTAAGACCTTCCCTTGACGGTGCAAGATCGATACCCGGTCTTCAAACTCACGTGTCAGCTTCATGAAATAGTAAAGCTGCTGGTCATCTTCGGCATTCATGAGCGGTTCTCTTGGCGACCATCGCGTGCGGCATAAAGCGCCTGCTTTAGGGTGGGGTGATGATGTGAAAAGAGGGTACCCAGACGATCGCCCTCTTTAATGAACCCTTGAAAAATCACCAGCCGGGAAACTGGTGGGAGGCGGCCATAAAGAAAAGCATCGGGAAAGAAAGAACGAAGTTGGTTCTGGATGCCAGATAGGCACGACGGGCGTGCTTGGCCATCTCGGGGGGAGGGGGGGTTTTCGTCGCGGCCGCTTCGGTCGTCATCCGAATCACGACTTTTTGGTTTGGCCAGATAATGAGCCAGACGTTTAGAAACATAATAATTCCGAGCAAAGCCCCAATGGTAATGGAGGTGTTTCGGATGCCGCTTGACATCATCAGTAAAATCCCGGACGCCACTGTCACCACCGCCCCCCACCTAAACCAAAGGAGGGCCCGCGGCACTAATTTTTGCACCACGCCACTCTTTGTCCCCGCATCGGTCTCTTTCATAAAGGGGATCTGCACCATATTGAAATAGTAAAGAAGCCCGATCCACGTTACCCCAGAAACAAAATGGACCCAGCGCAACAGCAGCGGGAAAACAATATTTGAATCTTCCATTTCTTCCTCCTAATAGTATAGGACCATTTTAAGCCCGCCACAGCATAGCCAATTAAAAAAGAGGTTGTCAACGACAAAATGGATCCCCCTGTGGTAGCTTGCTGACATTTTCATTAGGCGACCACAGGGGTAATACGACGTCTTGACAGGACCGAAATGATAGCGTATACAGTTCCCAAAATTTTGATAGTCGGAATATCAGCTGTTTTATAGGAGGGTTTAGGTTTGTTCCTGGCACGCAGCATGTGGGGGACGCTTGGTTTTCTATCCGTGTATGCAATGTACAGCATCTTCTACCGAGGCTGGGCGTTAAGCGTCGGTGAGGGAGGTGCCAGCGTTGTTGGAATTGCCGGCGTTCTGGGTGGTTCTCTTTGTGCTTGGTTCTTCCGTGGAGAGATTGGCGCCAGGTTGCTGGATCTGTCTTCCCAGCTTACGCGCGTGCCTGCGCGTGTGTGGCTTTTTTTAGTCATTATGGGCGGCCTTCTACTGCGACTTGCGTGGATTGTCCTGTTTCCTGCCCCACTTCTTTCGGATGGGATGGTCCAATTCGACATCGCCCGCAGGTTGATAGAGTCCGACATCTATATGGATGCGAGGGGGGAGCGCGCTTTTTGGGCGCCCGGATATCCATTTCTGTTTTATTTTTTCTTCCTAATTTTCGGTGTCAAGGAATGGGTGCCGACGCTCCTGCACCTGATTTTGTTTGCGGTCAGCGTTTTGGTTGTATGGAGGTTATCCCTGCTTGTCGTGGGCAGAGCGGCTGCCCGCGTGGCCACGTTAGTACTAGTGATATGGCCTAACTACATCACCTCCTCGGGTGTGGCGGGGGCGAAGGAGTTGGTAATTGTGACGCTGTTCTCCTTCGCGGTGTGGCTTTACCTGAAAGAGGCGATGCAGGCTACGGATGGCACCATAAGTTGGTTAAAAACAGCAGTTGGCGGTGCTTTCATGGGCTACACGGCACTAATACAGCCATCCTTTATGTTATTTCCAGCGGTTCTGCTTGTGTTAACGTTTTTGCAGCCGATGCAGTGGCGTCGTGATATCGTACGGATCCTATTTTTTACGGTAGGGATGGCGATAATTATTGTGCCATGGACTGTCCGTAACTATCAGGTATTCGGAGAGATGGTACCTGTATCCACGAATGGCGGCGATGTGTTCTACCGTGCGAATAACCCCTTGGCCAGCGGTGGTTTTACCCGCGAGGGTGCGCGCAGCTTTAAAGGTTATGCAGAGCTTGAACGATCCAGACTTGGCTACCAATGGGGGAGGGAATGGATAGAGCAGAACCCTTCTGACTTCTTTAAGGTCATATGGAAAAAGCAGGTGTTGTTTTTAGGAGATGATAGTAGTGGCGCGTATGATACCTTGAAACGCGGCGCGATCTCCTCCACGCCAGCCTTTGTGATAACAAAAGGTTTAAGCAATCTATTTTGGTTCTCCTTCTGGATCGTCATGCTTGGCATGGTATTCCAGAATTTTCGCCTGCCTCTTGCCGCTAATCCAGCGGTATTGACCATGCTACTTAGCTTTCTATATCTGTTTGCAATCCATAGTGTGTTTGAAAGCGGAGGTTCCCACCACTTATCGCTGGTGGGAATGAAGGCTGTCCTTGTGGCGTTCGCAGCGGGTGATCGGAACTTATTAATAAGTGGCTGATGAGGTGGTCGGATTTGTCTAGACCATTTCTTTTAAAACCGTAGGAGCAGTTTTTCTTTCTTTGTTTCTTTCCTCCTTATTAGACCAACCTCGTGAATCGTTCTCATCCGTCAACACACAAAAAATTCTTCTAAATAAGAGTTCTTGTCAATAGGTGTGTAAAAAGTTTTCATCAGGCGGCTCCCGGGAGGTTGATTTTGTGGTCTGTGTGGTCTTCTCTCCCTCCTGACGTTGCAGTCCGGATCTAATCCAGTAAATCATGTTGATGAGACCCCCCTTGCCCATGGCCATCCGCGTTTCCAGGGTGGTGAAGAATCAGAGACACTCCCTTCACATCAAGCGTCAGGAGTGCCGTGTGGGCGTGGCCCACCATCAGCAGGAGGGAGGCCGCCGGGAGACCCCCGATCGAAAGCGACAGGTACCGAGAAAACAACAGGGCAAGAAACCCTCGATCCGTCCTTCTATTTTTGCAGGGGCCGCACATACGATCTTTCCTGGGAACTTGTTTCACCAGTCACTGACTCGGACTGGCGGGACGGCATATACGTATTGAAGAAATAGAGCGGGCGGCGCTTGACTTCCTCAAATACTCTGCCGAGGTATTCACCTATAATCCCCATGCCCATCAGTTGGACGCCTCCGAGGAATAAAACCACGGCCATCAGCGAAGGATATCCACGTACCGGATCGTCAAACATGAGCGCCTTATAGATCACCACAGCGGCATAGACAAATGCAACCAGCGCCGTGGAAAGCCCAATGTATGTCGCAATCTTCAAAGGCACAACGGTAAAAGAGACAATACCATCCAGCGCGAAATTCCAAAGTTTCCAATAGTTCCACTTCGTTTTTCCAGCGTGGCGGCGATCGCGCCGATAGAGGATAGCCTTCGATGGATAGCCAATCCAGGCAAATAACCCTTTTGTGAAGCGGTTCTGCTCGCGCAACTGTCTGAGCGAATGAACCGCCCGTCGGCTAAGCAGGCGAAAGTCTCCCGTATCATCGGGCACATTGACCCGGCTCACGCGCTGGAGAAACTGGTAAAAGAGGTACGCCGTAGCCTTCTTTAGGAATGTCTCTCCGTCTCTCTGGATACGCTTGGCGTAGACCGTGTCAAATCCCTCTTCCCAATGCCTCACGAATTCGTGGATCAGCTCTGGGGGATCCTGCAAATCGGCGTCGATAATGATGACCGCATCACCATGGGCGTAATCCAGTCCCGCAGTCAGCGCGATTTCCTTGCCATAATTTCGGCTTAAATCCAGGACCGACACATGGGGATCATTTGCCCGAAGCGCGTGCATGACCCGGAGCGTGGCATCGCGGCTGCCATCATTGACATAAATCACTTCCCAATCATAGGGCAAGGCATTAAGCACTGCGGCAAGACGCTCATGAAACTGGGACAGCACCTCCCGCTCGTTATAAGCGGGAACAACGACAGACAGACGCCGTCCACCAGACTTCTGGCTTAGATCAACTATTCCCCGATCTGTTTTTTCCATGTTTTTAGCCCTTTCATGAAAATTGCTGGCGCTATAGGGAATGTTGTCAGTCTACGCGTATAAGGAAATTTGCATCTGCGGAGTCAATATCCTGCCTTGCCTTTTTTTGGCGCAGAGATTAAGGAGGAACAGATGCAAACATAACAGGAGGATTTTCTCATAAAGCTCTGTGGGATTCAAGGATAGGTTATAACGAGGGAGTTGCGAAATGGCGATCTTCAGCCTGCGGTATGACAGCGAACAGAGGGTAGCGGAAGCCGCAATGATCCACCCTCCACTTTTATCACTTAAACCTTCATCTCAACCCTGAAAAGGGATTTATTCCCTCCAAGGGAGGCAAACCGCTTCCTGCACACGCTCCTGATCCCGTAGTATGTCAAGTTTACTTCGATCGGCACTCAGGCCGCCTTGAGTAAAGGGAATAGCCCCTGCAAGACCGCAGGAGGCCGGCCCCAAAAAAACCTTCCTTTTTTGGGAGGAGACGAGGAAACCGGCAGCGCACTTACGCAGTACGAGAAGGTTTCCGAGAGTCTCGGACATGTACTCTAAGAGTTTGTTAACGATATTTAGGGTCAAATCTTTACTCTTGACTTTTGAGGAGTGTTTTCATCAGTATGGGCAGGCGATCAATACACCGATAGATGAGGCGATGAGGAAGTTGTTTCGGCACGTGGGATAAACCATCTTTACTCAAGAGTAAAGATTTGACCCCTTTTGTGACTTGACCCCTTTTGTGACCCGCGGATTGGCTGAAAATCGCCATTACGCAACTCCCTCACCCCTGAAAGGGATTGCAGACCATCTGAATATTCACTATACTTACCGTCAGTCAGATCGTTTTAAAACAAGAAAGGAAGCTGATATTTCAATCCCTGAGCGCGTATGTGTAAGAGACGGCCTACAACGGTCTGTCCGTTCCACAGCAGCCGTCGAAATAAATCTTTAGGTTTTGATTATGGCAAAAAATAAAAAGGCAGTCGTTAAAGAATCTCAAAAACCGATTGAGCAATACGAACACAAAGACAAACAGCGGTTGAATAATCCGCCTGTGGGTT
>CAYJWQ010000026.1:0-20351 GCA_964373895.1 uncultured Nitrospirota bacterium | reverse complement strand
TCGGCAAGCATCTGGGAGGTGTTTCATGAATCCACTTGTGCAATTAGGAGAGTTGGGGCAGAGCCCCTGGTACGATTATATCCAACGTAGCCTGATCACCTCCGGGGAGCTGAAAGTGATGATCGAGACGGATGGCCTGCGCGGAATGACCTCCAATCCATCGATCTTTGAGAAGGCGATCGGCGGGAGTGCCGACTACAACCCGTCTCTAAAACAGGCGCTATCCGAAGGAATGGGTGTCAAGGAGATATACGAGGCCCTGGCGATTCGGGACATCCAGGACGCGGCAGACTTATTCTATTCGGTCTATGAAAAGTCCCAGGCAAAGGATGGCTATGTCTGCTTAGAGGTCGCCCCGGACCTTGCCCACCATACGGAGGAAACGTTTTCCGAGGCGAGAAGGCTCTTTAAGGTGGTCGGTCGTGAGAACGTGATGATCAAAGTCCCTGGCACACGGGAAGGCATTCCTGCCATCGAGCGTTTACTCGGCGAGGGGATTAATATCAATATTACCCTCCTCTTTAGCGTTGAGGCCTACGAACAGGTCGCGCTTGCCTATATCAGCGGCCTTGAAGCCTTTGCCTTACGCGGAGGGGATTTAAGCAGACTCGGGTCGGTCGCAAGTTTTTTCGTCAGCCGCATTGACAGCCTGATTGACAGCCAGCTTTTGGCCATAGAGAAAGAGACCGTTGACCCTGGCAAGAAAGCCCTTATAAAAAGTCTGGTCGGCAAAGTGGCCATCGCCAATGCCAAGATTGCCTATCTCAAGTTTCGGGAAATTTTTTGGAGCAGTCGCTTTCTTGCCTTGAAAAACAAAGGGGCCAAGGTTCAACGGCTCCTCTGGGCCAGCACCAGCACAAAGAACCCCCAATATCCCGACACCTATTATATTGACACGCTGATCGCGCCGGAGACCGTCAACACCATGCCAGCGGCAACGTTCGTCGCCTTTCGGGACCATGGAAAGGTGGCAGCCGGTCTCCTGACGGGGATTGATGAGGCCAAAGAGACCATGGCGCATCTTGCCGATTGTGGCATTGACATTCATCAGGCCACCGACAAACTCCTATCGGACGGCGTCCGCATCTTTTCCGACGCTTTCGACCAGCTCATGGGGACCATCAGCAAGAAGCGCAAGGCGTTGATGGGCGATACCCTTGGCACCATTACCGCCTCGTTGGGGCCGGCAGACGAGGGGGTGGCGGGCCGATTAAAGACGCTACGGCAACAGAATTTTGTGCGGCGGCTCTGGGCCAAAGATTCGGGCCTGTGGCATCAGGATCCCGCCCATCAAAAAATCATCCAGAACGCCTTAGGCTGGCTGCAGATCACAGAGCAACAGACGCGCCACCGAGACGCCATCCAGACGATTGCGGAATCGGCGCGGGGTTTCAAACATGCCCTCCTCTTAGGCATGGGAGGGAGCAGCCTCTGCCCGGAGGTCTTTCAAGCGACATTCGGCGCCATACCGGGCTATCCAAAACTTCATGTCTTAGACAGCACAAATCCAGCGCAGATAAGAAACATTGAGAAACAGATTGATCTTGCCAAAACCCTCTTCATCGTCGCAAGCAAGTCGGGTTCTACCATCGAGCCGCTGATGTTTTATGAATATTTCCTCCATCGCCTGCGCGAGATAAAAGGGGATCAGGCGGGGGAACATTTTATCGCCATCACCGATCCCGGATCGCCGCTTGAACACCTGGCGCGGGAGGGCCGGTTTAAAGCGGTCTTGCCGGGCGTCCCCGATATTGGCGGACGCTATTCGGCTCTATCCAACTTTGGTATGGTTCCCGCCGCGATCATGGGGATTGACGTCGCGCGCCTTCTCGATCGGGCCCATCAAATGCGCCATCACTGTGACGCGTACGTTCCCGCACAAGACAATCCCGGCGTGGTACTCGGCGTCATCCTCGGAGAGATGGCCAAGCGAGGAAAGGATAAAGCCACCTTCATCCTCTCGCCGGGCATCCGGCCTCTGGGGGCATGGCTTGAACAACTGATCGCAGAGAGCACCGGCAAAGAAGGAAAGGGGATCATACCGATTAACGATGAGCCGATTGGATTACCCTCGGTCTACGGCCATGACCGTTTTTTCGTCTACCTCCGTCATACCCCCCTCCCCGATCCGTCCCAGGACGAACAGGTTGCCCTTCTTGAGAAGGCCGGTCATCCTGTCATCCGCCTGAATCTACCAGATTTAATCCAGATGGGGGAGGCGTTTTTTCTATGGGAGATGGCCACGGCGGTGGCAGGTTCCGTTCTTGGAATCAATCCGTTCGATCAACCGAATGTCCAGGAGAGCAAAGCGTACACCCAGACCCTCCTTCGTGAATATGAGGAGAAGGGGTGCCTGCCCGAGGAGAAGCCGATTCTGATTGACGGCGGCATCCGGATTTATAGTGGTGAGGCCGATCGGAAGACCCTTTCCGGAATCGGCGCCTTCAACGATATTGTGGCCAGACATCTTTCACATCTGAAACCAGGAGACTATCTGGCGCTGACCGCCTATCTGGCGTCCACAGAGGATAACCATCACGCCCTTCAGGAAATACGGCGCGTGATTCGTGATAAGAGAAAGGTCGCCACCACCCTCGGCTACGGCCCTCGCTTCCTCCATTCAACCGGCCAGCTCCACAAGGGAGGGCCCAACACCGGTCTCTTTATTCAAATCACGTCGGACGACGCAGAGGATGTGCCGATTCCAGAAAAAACGTACAGCTTTGGCATCCTGAATGCGGCGCAGGCGTCAGGCGACTTCTTAAGTTTAAGCAGGCGTGATCGCCGCATCATCCGGATCCACCTGACATCGGATGTTGCAACCGGCCTGCATCGTCTGGGTCAGGCGATCGTGGAGATATGACAGGTTGAAAGTCGCTGTCGCATCTGATCATGGGGGATACCCCCTCAAGGCTTCGGTGATGGAAATCATCCGTAAGCTGGGACATGGCGTGATTGATCTCGGAGTCGACTCATCTGCTCCGGTGGACTATCCCGACTATGCGGAGGCCGTCGGCGCGGCCATTCAAAAAGGCGATGCCGAGCGGGGGGTGTTCCTTTGCGGCAGCGGCGTTGGCGCCTCCGTGGCCGCCAATAAAATGCGGGGCGTTCGGGCCGGAGTATGCCATGACACCTACTCTGCCCATCAAGGGGTGGAACATGACGATATCAATGTCCTCTGCCTCGGGGCGCGGGTCATCGGCCCGGCCATGGCGCAGGAATTGGTGCAGGCATTCCTTTCGGCCAAGTTTACAGGGGAGGCACGGCATCTTAGGCGGTTGGCCAAGATAAAGGAAATAGAAGCGGCCTCCTCCGAAAAGGAATCGTCGCAACCGTAACGTAAATCGTAACAAAGGGAAGACATGGAAATCGGTTTTGTCGGTATGGGAAAGATGGGGCTCAACATGGGCATACGGCTTTTGCGGGATCGGCATCGCGTCGTTGCGTATGACCCTGATCCGGAATCGCTCAAAAAAGCGGAGGAGGCCGGCGCAATCGGCGTCTCATCGCTTGAGGAGATGATCGGAAAACTTTCCCCCCCCCGTGCCATCTGGACGATGATCCCGTCCGGGGCGCCGACCGAGGGGACGATACGGAAAGTCGCCGCGCTCGCCACAAAGGGAGACATGATTATCGACGGCGGCAACACCAGGTTCCAGGATGATATCCTATTGGCGTATGAGCTTAAAAAACGGGGTATCCATTATATTGATGTCGGCACCAGTGGAGGCATCTTTGGCCTTGAATCCGGATACTGCCTGATGATTGGAGGCGAGGCGGAGATCATCAAACAGCTCGAACCTATTTTCAAAAGCCTGGCGCCGGAGAACGGGTGGGCGCGTGTGGGGGGGCATGGGGCGGGACATTATGTGAAGATGATCCACAATGGGATCGAGTACAGCATGATGCAGGGTTATGCGGAAGGGTTTGAACTGATGTCCAAGAGCCAATATCAGTTCGACCTGGAAAAAATTGCAACCCTATGGCTGCATGGAAGTGTGATCCGATCCTGGCTGCTGGAGTTGGCCGAGACCTCGCTGGCCAAAGACCCCAAACTCTCTCAATTACAGGGCTATGTCCAGGACTCTGGAGAAGGGCGCTGGATGATTTTAGACGCAATTGAAAGGAATGTACCCGTGCCAGCCCTGACGGCGGCATTGTTCACCCGGTTTCGCTCCCGACAAGAGGGGTCGTTCTCTGAAAAGATGTTGGCCGCGCTACGCAACGCCTTTGGGGGACATCCCGTCAAGAAAGGGCCGACAACGTAAGGGACATTTATGGAAAAAGGCGACGATCCCACTTCTGATGTAAAGCAGGGCGCGGCGGTTAAGCCTTGCACCCTGGTTATCTTTGGGGGATCCGGCGATCTCGCCCGTCGCAAGTTGATCCCGGCCCTCTATAACCTCCTTTTAGACGGCACTCTCCCGCCCGATTATGCAATATTGGGCATCGGGCGAAGGGAGTTGCGCCACAAAGAATTTCGCGCGATTTCTCGTGAAGGGGTTCTTAAATATTCCCGGCAGACCTTCGACGAGGGGAAGTGGGCCGAATTTGAACGGCGCCTCTTCTACCTCCCGGGCGGGATCGATCACCCCCAAACGTATCACCAGATTAAGGCGCAGACAGAGAAGATTGAGGCGGAATTTAATTTGCCCCATAATCGAATATTCTACTTGGCGATCCCACCCACATCGGTTGTCACGGCAGCCGAGGGGATCGAGCAGGCCGGATTGGTGAAAGGGCCTGACGGCCTCCCCGCAAAAATCATTGTGGAGAAGCCGATCGGGCGCGACCTCCTCTCCGCGCAGGAGATTAATGCCGTCTTAGGCAAGGCCTTTAACGAATCCCAGATTTTTCGGATTGACCATTATCTTGGGAAAGAGACCGTTCAAAACCTGCTGGTCCTTAGGTTCGCCAACGGTATTTTCGAGCCTCTCTGGAATCATAAGTACATCGACCATGTCCAGATCACCGTCAGCGAAGAGGAAGGGGTTGGAACAAGGGCCGCTTACTATGAGGAAGCCGGCGCGCTTCGGGATATGGTTCAAAATCACATCCTCCAACTCCTCTGTCTGGTTGCGATGGAACCGCCCTGGTCTCTTGATCCGGACGTGGTGCGGGACGCAAGATTGGAGGTGCTGCAATCGCTCCGTCCGATCACCGGGATCCAGGTAAATGAGAACACGGTGCGGGCCCAATACAGCCCCGGCACGATCAATGGGATAGAGGTCCCAGGATACCGCCGTGAATCGGGTGTAAAACCTGATTCCATCATGGAGACGTTTGTCGCGCTAAAAATATTCATCGACAATTGGAGATGGGCCGGCGTTCCTTTCTACATCCGAACCGGAAAACATATGCCAAAACGGGCGACGGAGATTGCGGTGCAATTTAAAGATGTCCCCCCTGTCCTCTTTAACGCCAATCGCGACGCGCCGCTTTCGCCGAACGTCTTGTCGATGCGGATTCAGCCGGAAGAGGGCTTCTCGCTCCAGATGATGTCAAAAGAACCGGGGTCGAAGGTGCTGATCCGACCGGTCAATATGGACTTTCAATACGGGAGTTCCTATTCTGTCGCCTCGCCAGAGTATGAGCGGCTCCTTTTAGATGTCATGTCGGGAGATGCGACCCTCTTTATGCGCCGTGACGCCGTGGAAGCGGCATGGACCTGGGTCACAGACATCCTGGAAGGATGGCAGAAACATGGCACAAAATGGCTCCCTGAATATTCCGCCGGAACCTGGGGACCGATCGAAGCCGATCGGATGATTGAGGGCGACCGAAGAAGATGGAGAACACTATAACGGTCTTGTCCAGTCCAGAAGAGGTCGCTCATCGGGCGGCCGCAGAGATCGCTAAAATCATCAACGCGGTTTTAATCAAGCGGCCGATCTTTCGGTTGGTCCTTTCAGGGGGATCGACGCCGAAGCGGCTTTATGAAACGCTTTCCAATGGGCAGTACCTCCAAAAAATCTCATGGGATCGCGTCCATTTTTTCTGGGGAGATGAACGCGCCGTCGGCCCCAATCATCCGGAGAGCAATTACCGTATGGCCCACGAGGCCCTCCTTCATCAGATTCACGTTCGTAAAAATCAGATCCATCGGATGCGGGGAGAAGCGGATCATTTAAAGCAAGCCGCATCCGACTACGAAGAAGAGATTCGCGGGCATTTCGGCCCGGGGGCGGGGAATATCCAGTTTGATATGATATTATTAGGGCTAGGGGAAGACGGTCATAGCGCATCCCTTTTTCCGGAGACAGACGCCTTGAAGGAGTCGCATCGGTGGGTGGTGGCAAATTATATTCCAAAATTGGCCTCCTATCGCCTCACCCTAACCCCCATCCTCCTAAATCAGGCCGACTGGATCATCTTTCTTGTGACCGGGTCCGACAAGGCGGGCGTCGTGGCAGAGGTATTGGAAGGACCGCGTCAACCTTTACGGCTCCCGGCGCAACTGATCTCCCCGGTCAAGGGGAAGCTCCTCTGGTTTTTGGATCGGGCCGCCGCGGAGGCATTAAAAGAACGGACAGGCATCATCAAGACAACCTTATGTCAAACGCCCCATTGAGAAGGGAGGGATCGCATGAGCAAACGCGTTAAAGAAATCTTAAGCTGGTATAACAGTGACAATCCTGGGACATTGAGCCATCTGGCCCGCCTCCTTCATCATGGGAGGTTGGGCGGCGTTGGACGGTTGGTTATTCTTCCTGTGGATCAGGGCTTTGAGCATGGGCCTGCGCGAAGTTTTGCCGTCAATCCCCCCGCCTACAATCCAAACTATCACGTGGAGCTGGCAATGGAGGCTGGATGCAACGCCTACGCCGCGCCCCTCGGCTTCATTGAAATGGCCGCAGGGGGTTACCCCGGCGAGATTCCACTCATTTTGAAACTCAACAATCACGACGTGTTGGCAAGCGATAAAGATCCGATCTCGGCCGTTACCGGATCGGTCAAAGACGCCCAGCGGCTCGGATGTGTGGCCGTCGGGTTCACCATCTATCCGGGATCGTCCTACTGTCAGGAGATGTATCAACAGCTCCGCGAGATTGTGGCCGAGGCCAAGTCGGCAGGGCTGGTGATGGTGGTCTGGTCTTATCCGCGCGGCTCAAGCCTTAGCAAAGAGGGAGAGACGGCGATTGATGTTGTCGCGTATGCCGCCCAGATCGCGGCGCAATTGGGGGCCCATATCATTAAGGTTAAACTCCCATCCGCCCATATCGAACAGGCCGAGGCCAAAAAGGTCTATGAGCGGATGAAAATTCCTATTGGCACGCCCGCAGAACGGGTCAGACATGTGGTGCAGAGCGCGTTTGATGGACATCGCATTGTGATCTTCTCCGGGGGGGCCACCAAAGAGGACGATAACGCCGTGTTGGACGAGGTAAGGGCCATTCGAGAGGGAGGCGGATTTGGATCTATTATTGGACGAAACGCCTTCCAGCGCCCGAAGGGTAACGCCATCAACCTCCTAAGACAGGTCATGGAGATTTATTCAGAATAGGAGGCAGCCTCTCCGTTATAGGCATTTTTCAACAATGGGTTCTCCTCATACTCTTTCACGATGATTCTTGCGGGCGATATTGGTGGAACAAAGACGGTCCTCGCCTGCTATCGTATCGTTTCAGGAAATCTGGAACAGATAAACGAGGAGACGTACAAAAGCGAGGAGTTTTCAGACGTTGAGGAGATCTTGCGCCATTTCCTTGCAGCGGAACATCCCGAACCGATTGCCACACTTTGTCTTGGCGTGGCAGGCCCCATCGACAACGGCCGATGCAAGGTTACCAATCTTCCCTGGGTTTTAGACGAACGGAAATTAGCAAACGCCTTCGGGATAAAAAAGGTCAGACTCCTAAATGACCTCGAGGCGGCGGCGTATGGTATGCGCGCGCTCTCATCCGACGAAACAATCACCCTCCACGGCGGAACCGAAAAGAAGGGGAACATTGCGGTCATTGCGGCGGGGACAGGGCTGGGGGAGGCCGCTCTCCACTGGGATGGCAAGGATTATCAGGCCCTCTCCTCCGAGGGGGGCCATTGTGACTTTGCGCCACAGGACGACCAACAGATCGCCCTTCTTTCGTATCTGCAGAAAAAATTCGATCACGTCAGTTATGAACGTATCCTCTCCGGGCATGGATTGTTGAACATCTATCAATTCCTGCGGGAGTCCGGTTTTGCCGAGGAACCGCTCTGGCTCCATACGACGTTGCAATCTGGCGATCCCAGCGCAAAAATCACCGAAATCGGGTTAGAACGGGGTCACGTTCTTTGCAGCGAAACGCTGGAACTCTTTGCAACCATTTACGGCGCCGAGGCGGGCAATCTCGCGTTGAAGGTCATGGCGACGGGGGGGGTCTATCTGGGAGGCGGCATCGCCCCAAGAATAATAGAAAAGTTAAAAGACGGCTCCTTTATGCGCGGGTTTTCAAATAAGGGGAGATATGCCGATTTCATGCGACAAATTCCGATAAAGGTCGCGCTTAACAACCGGGCCTCTCTGATCGGCGCGGCCCACTATGCTGCCAGAATATAACCGGCCGCCTGTCTGCCGCGTTCTCGGGGCCACAACCCGATACATCTGAAACTTTAGCCATCCACAGATAATCTGGCCGTTATGGCGTTAAGAGAAAAAATCGCAAAGAAGATCGGCCAATGTCTCATACCGGCCATCACCGCCCTTTTTATGGTCATCACCTGGTTGGATCCAGGTTTTTTAGAGGTTTGGGAGGCCAAGACGCTCGATTTTCGATTTCGAATGCGGGGGGGGATAACGCCAGACCCCCGGATCGTCATTGTGGCCATTGATGAGAAGAGCATCCAGGAGTTGGGCCGATGGCCATGGTCAAGAGACACAACGGCGGCGTTAATAGAAAAAATATCTGCGTCTTCTCCAAAGGTGGTCGCGTTTGACATTCTCTTTTCCGAAAGAGAAGAGGAGAAGGCGACGTTGCCACATACCCTCCCTCTTGACCATGAAGCGTTGCCCCTTTCCCAGGCGGATCGGCGGCTTCAATCCGCCTTAACGTCGGCCGGAAATGTCATTCTCTCCGTTGCGTTTGACGTGCCGACAACCTACAAGGCAAAGAAGCAGGCCCTCTTTGGCGATGTGCCCAGTTATCTTCGGAATTTCTCATACAGCCGGGTGAAGCAAACGGCCATCGGGAAAGTGGTCTCGCCGATTCAGGCGGTGGGAGTTCTCCCTCCCCTAAAAGATTTTATCGAGGCTGCCGCCGGTCTGGGACATGTCTATGCCATACCCGACAGGGACGCCGTGTTAAGGAGGGAGTTTGTCTGGCTCGCCTATCAAGGAGACTACTACCCCCCTCTTGCCCTTCAGACGGCGCGCGCCTATCTCGGTTTAAGCGAGATGGAGGTCGAGCTCCGCCTGGGAGAAGGGGTCCGCCTCGGATCAATCCATATCCCGACAGACGAGCGCGGAAGAATGCTGATCAACTATCATGGAAAGGAGGAGACCTTCCCCTATTATTCCGCCGCCGACGTCTGGCATGGCCGGATCCCCGCATCGAAGTTTACGGATAAGGTGGTTCTCATCGGCACAAGCGCCCTTTCCACGTTCGATCATGTCATGACCCCCTTCTCAAGCGCCATGCCGGGAGTGGAGAAGAACGCGAGCGTGATCGACAACATTCTGACCCAACGGTTTCTCCACCGGACCGACCTGATGAAAGGGATTGATCTCCTCTTTATCCTGTTGATCGGCGTCCTCCTATGGCGGTACTTGCCAAAACTGCATGCCGTGGGAGGGTTTTTCTTTGCCTCCTCTCTTTTTGTGGCGCACATGATCGTTGCCACCCTCCTCTTTATTCGATGGGGAACATGGATATACATTTTTCACCCGCTGGGCGCCATTGCGGTCTCTTATGTGGGATTCACCTCCTACCAATATTACAGCGAAGAGAAAAAAGCGAAAGAAATCCGAAAAATGTTTTCAAGTTATGTCTCCCCTCGCATCGTCGAAGAGATGATCAAGCATCCGGAATTGGCAAAGCTCGGCGGACGGCGAGAGGAGGTCACCATCCTTTTTTCGGATATTCGCAGCTTTACCCATTTCTGCGAAAAGCATACTCCGGCCGACGTAGTGGAAATCCTCAACGAATATCTTGGCGCCATGACCGATGTGGTCTTTCGATGGGAAGGGACGCTCGATAAATTTGTGGGCGACGCGGTGATGGTCTTTTGGGGCGCGCCAATCCCGCAGGCAGACCACGCGGAACGGGCCATCCGCTGCGCCCTGCATATGAGAAAACGGCTGACGGAACTCCAGGGGAAATGGCGCTCCGAAGGCAGAGAGCCGCTCGACATCGGTATCGGAATTAATACCGGCACGGTGATTGTTGGAAATATGGGAGCGGAGGGGAAAAAGATGGACTATACCGTCATCGGCGACCCGGTCAATTTGGCCGCCCGCGTGGAGTCTCTCACCCGCAAATACGATTATCCCCTGATCATCACGGAAAACACCTACGCCCATGTAAAAGATATCATCGGAACGCACCAGGGAACGCACCACCTAGTAAACGTCCAGACAGGAGAGACCCATCGAACTGGCGCAACGCGGCTGGGGCGTATCTCGATTAATCCTCTTGATGAGGTCACGGTCAAAGGAAGAGAACAAAGTGTGGCAATCTATGGTATCGTCAGCGTTTTACGCGAAGGGGAGAAGGGTGCGCCTTAGGGCGCAACAACCTCGCCGCCTGCTAAATGGAGATCAGATGAAAATTAAAGTGCTCGGTTGTTATGGGGCCGACTTCTACGAGAAAAAGAACGGCACGGTGAAACGGTATAATCCATCCGGGTTTCTGATCAACTCCTCCGTCGCGTTGGAGGCGGGCACGCTTTGCGGGGCGTTAACCCTCACGCAATTAACACAGCTCCGGTATATTTTCCTTTCACACGGTCACCTCGACCACATACAGAGCCTTGCGTTTCTCACCGAAACCCTCCTGGGGAAGATACAAAATCCCGTCGTCATCATCAGCATCAAAGAGGTGATCGATGTTTTAAAAAACCATCTCTTCAACAATCGTCTTTGGCCGGACTTCACCCGCCTGCCATCCTCGGAAAACCCCATCATCTGCTATCAAGAAATTTCGGAAGGAATCCCTATCGAGGTGGAAGGGTTAAAGGTGACCGCCCTGCGGGTCAACCACGTTGTTCCGGCGATAGGCTTTATTATTGAAGACGACCACTCCGCTATCGTCTTCAGCGGAGACACATGGAGGACAGATAAGATATGGGAGGCGGCCTCTCGGATCAGGCAGCTTAAAGCGGCCTTTGTCGAATCGTCGTTTCCGGACCAACTCTCTCAATTAGCGAGGATTTCGGGCCATCTCACCCCAAAACTCGCCCTTCAGGAATTTCTGAAACTAACCCAGCCCGATATCCCCCTCTATCTCTACCATATGAAACCGCCCTATCTGGGCGAGATACAAAAGCAGATCAAGGGCTTAAAGAACAAGCGCATCCGCCTCTTACATGACGGAGAGGTATTAAAATTTTAGCTAATCACACCTATTAAAACCCGAGGCTTACCATCGCGACATGACGGCGATCCACCGTCTGGCCTGCAAAGGTGCCAAGCTCTTCCGCATAGTTTACATAGGCAAATTGCAGAATCCAGAAGTCAAGGATCACCCCGCCCCCCAGATAGCCTTGATTAATCCCTCCAAGGAGCGTCAGTATTTTCGGGAAGCGGAGTTCGGCTCCGAGATGGGCCCGTTTGTAGAGGTCATTATCCGATCCCGCCTCTTTGGTCAGATCATCAATCTGCACCGCGAAGGTGGTCTTTAAAATCCAAAAATCGGGTTGAATCGAAGCACCGATATTAATCTGCTGTTTTAGAACCCCCAGGTTGGCCTCACTAAAATCAAGGTCGGTTATATTCTGAACCACCAGTGCAACGGTAGGTTTTAAGAACACGGGAAAACTTGCCTTCGCGCCCACATCAATGGCCCAGTCCTCCGCCGTCTTCGTATTAAAATCAACCTTGTCGGCCACAATATCTGCAACGGTAAAAGTGCGCTTCTCTCCTTCACGCTGGATAAATTTTCCGGTGATGCCTACTTGAAGTCTTTTATCCCAAAATCCATAGGCAACACCCGCCAGCAGGCCAACATCCAGTTTCACATCTGCCTCAACGCTCGGAAAGGCGGGGTTCTGGATTAAAATATCGGCAACTCCCTGTCCCAGCACCCCAATCCCAAAGTTATGCGTCGTCACACTTGGAAACAGGGCAACCCGCAGATGCTGTTGTTTTCCCATATTCTTATTCAAGAAATCTGTCACTTGACTTGCGCTCTGTCCCTCCAAATCTCCTACATCGTTTATCAGTTCCAATGTATTTGCTGAAACCTCGACAAGCGGGTTCACCAGGTTTGCTTCCCCAAACCCTTTAATATCGTTTAATCCGGCCGGGTTGTAAAAGAGGGCATTCGCATCGTTTGAGAGCGTAATAAACGCCCCTCCCATCCCTAAAGGGCGGATCCCCCGATAAAGACTTCCGATCTCTTCGGCCATTACAAAACCGGGGGCCAGAAGAATAAACAGACTGCCGATCATCAACCACTCCATCCCTCTTTTTCTCATCGTCACCCCCACGCTTATAGAAAGGCTAACAAACACCCTTTAGATAGGTCTCAATATCCGAAGCGGTAATCGCGCTGGTCGCTTTGCTGCCGGCAATGTCATTCTTAATCCGGTTGATATTATCAATCTGCGTTTGACCCAGCAGGCCGGATTCAGTCAGCCCTGTGGCAATCGCGTCTAAATCACGAACGACGGTGCTGACCACGAGTTGGATGGTCGTAGTGGATGGAACGACATTCGGACAACCATTCGATTTAAAACCCGAAGTCGCCTCCACCCCGAGTGTTACAATCAGATCAGCCGCAGCAGCCAGGGCGAGCTGAAGCCCCTGATCGGGCGTCCTCGTCGCAATCCCCAATAACAGACTCACCGCAGCGTGCAGCTCCTGCTCAAGCTGCGCATTCGTTTTGTTAAAGGCTGCATGGCTGATCTTCTGCTCCAGATCCAAATCCGTCTTGCTCGACACCTTTAGCTGGGTGAAAATAGAGGAGAAGGTCGTAAAAGCGCTGCCTTTGCTTAAAGTCGTGTCCGATATCGTTTTAATCAGATTGATATCAATTCCCGCGCTTCCCATATACGCCGAGGCCAATAAGACTTTGGTCTCGGTATCGCAAGAGGCATTTTGCCCATTAGTGGTGCCACATAACTTTTCCAGGAGGGTGATGGCGGTTGAATAATCCTGTTTATTTAAGGCGGCCGCTGCGGAGGCCTTTTGGGCCGCAGGCGTGCTATCGTCGGAAAGGTTCTCAAACAGGTTCGCATCGCCACAACCGCTCAACTGCAGCGCAAAGGCCAAAAGAATCCCGATCCGGAGTATATTCTTACCCCAAACATCTGCCTTCATGGCATTCTCCTTTTTTGAGGATATAGAAGCCCCGCGACAAAACCGCGGTGATAAGGTGTATTTTTGAACAATGCAGAAACACTTTTCCTGACATCGCAAATCTATCTCTAATAGACGGAGCCCTCTTTATTCCCGATAAGGGGAAATCTCCTTATCTGACGTTCGCCTGTTTACGAAAAATTTTCCTCCAGTATAGATGGGAACGGAGAATTGTCAAGGGAATAGACAAGAGGGTTGCTAACCGCCTGTCATCCCCTCCTTCAGCGAAGAGATGAACTTGCGAAGGGGGGAGATAAAATGGGGGCGATGGTCTTCAATCATCTTCACGATGGCGCTCCCGACAATGACGCCATCGGAAAAACAGGCGATGTCGCTTGCCTCTTTCTGGCTTGAAATGCCAAACCCAACCACGACCGGAAGATCGGTCATCCCCTTCACCTCGCAAACCCTCTCTTGAAGGACCTCCTTTTCGGTCAACCTGGCTCCGGTAATACCGGTCAGCGATACATAGTAAATAAAGCCGGAGGCCGATTTTAGAATCTTCTGAACACGGGCGCGGGGGGTAGTCGGCGCCACCAGGAAAATCAGGTCAATCCCATAGCGTCCCCGAAGGGCGATAAAATCGTCTGCCTCCTCATAAGGGAGGTCTGGGACAATCAGGCCATCCACGCCCACGTCGTTTGCCTTCTTAAAGAAAGATGAAAGGCCAAAGGCGTAAACAGGATTACAATAACTCATCAGCACGATGGGGATGTCGGTCTTTCGGCGCAGACGGGCCACCCTATCAAGGATGGCGTGGAGGTTTGTGCCCTGCTGTAAGGCGCGCTCCGATGCCCTTTGAATGACGGGACCGTCGGCGACAGGATCGGTAAAAGGGACGCCCAATTCAATCAGGTCGGCCCCCGCCTTCTCGATCTCCAGGACAATTTTTTCTGTTTGCGCCAGTGTGGGATCCCCCGCCATGACATAGGCAATCAGGGCCTTCTCTTGACGCGCGGCAAGGTCGTCAAAGGTTGCGGCAATCCGACTCATGAAGATATCTTCCCGCGCGGCGCCCCGTCCGATTCCACAGAAGACGGCATCCCTTTGGACAATTGATCGACATCTTTATCTCCCCTTCCCGAGAGATTCACAATCACCATCTGATCCTTGTTTAGGGAAGGGGCGAGCTTCGCAAGATAGGCGACGGCATGGGCCGACTCCAAGGCCGGCAGAATCCCCTCCGTCTCTGCCAAAAGCCGAAATGCCGACAACGCCTCTTGATCGGTTACAGAGACATAATCGATCCGTTTTATCCCCTTATAGTAACTATGTTCCGGGCCCACTGCCGCATAATCTAACCCCGCCGAGACAGAATGGGTCGTCTGGATCTGTCCATCGGCGTCCTGAAGAAGGGTGGTCATCGTCCCGTGAAGCACGCCGACGCTACCGGTCGCAAAACGGGCGGCATGCCTTCCGGTGGCCACCCCTTCCCCCCCTGCCTCCACCCCCACCATCCGAACCGATGCCTCGGATAGAAAAGGATAAAAAAGACCGATCGCATTACTTCCGCCGCCGACGCAGGCGATCAAAAGATCGGGAAGACGTCCTTCAATTTGCAAGATTTGTTTTCGGGCCTCGCGTCCAATCACCGATTGGAAATCACGTATCATCATCGGATAAGGATGCGGGCCCAACACGGAGCCAAGGATATAGTGGGTCTCTTTCACGTTGGCCGTCCAATCCCGCATGGCCTGGCTAATCGCATCTTTTAGCGTCTTACTCCCCGTCGGAACTCCGGTGACTTTGGCCCCCAGAAGTTGCATCCGAACCACATTTAAGGCCTGCCGCTTCATATCCGTCGTCCCCATATATACCTCGCAGGCAAGGCCAAAACGGGCCGCCACCGTCGCGACAGCGACCCCATGCTGTCCGGCGCCCGTCTCCGCAATCAGACGAGATTTCCCCATTTTTATGGCAAGAAGGGCCTGCCCCAGTGTGTTGTTGATCTTGTGCGCCCCCGTGTGGCAAAGATCTTCCCGTTTCAAATAAACCTTGATCCCACCCAAATAAGTGGAAAGACGGGCTGCATGATAAAGCGGCGTGGGACGCCCCACATACGCTCTTAGGCCATTCGTAAGATCCGACTTAAATTTTAAATCGCCCCGAGCCAGGCGGTAGGCGGCCGCAAGCTCCAAAAGGGCCGGCATTAATGTCTCCGGGACGTACCTCCCCCCATAAGGGCCAAAACGCCCTTTTTTATCAGGAAGAGATCCCCTCTTTTGCATTCTTAATAAATCTTTCAAGTTTGCCATGATCTTTCTTCCCTGGGGCAGCCTCCACACCGCTGCTCACATCCACCCCGTAGGGGGATACGGTCATGATCGCCTCCTGAACGTTTTCCGGCGTCAACCCCCCCGCCAATATGATCTTGCCCACCCTCTTTGCCTGTAGGGCAATTTTCCAGTTGAAGGGAACACCGCTTCCCCCCTCGACCCGCTCATGGAAGCTATCAAAAAGATATGCCCGCACAGGGCTAAAGACAACATCGTCGAATGTGTTCTCGTCCCGAACGCGGACAACCTGAATCGCCCGGTGGGCGTAACGTTCTATCACCGATGGAGAAACCGCTCTGTGGAACTGGAGGAGGTCGATGCCGCACTCCTCAATTGCCATCTGAAAATCCTTTTCCTCTCCAAAGGTAAACACACCGACCGTTGTTACAAACGGCGGGAGGGCCGAGACAATCTTGCGCACGGTTTGCGGCGGCACGAATCTCGGACTTCCCTGCGCAAAGATAAATCCGACCGCGTCCGCGCCATACGCTACCGCCGCCAGGGCATCCTCTAAATTGGTCATCCCACAAATCTTAACCTTCACCCCTTCTCCTCTCCCCCGTCACCTTTCCAAAGACCCGCGACCCAACAGCGCGGCCATTTTCTCTCCGATCTGATGAGACGCCATCAACGACTCCCCGATCAACATCGCATCCACCCCGGCATCAAGAAGCCGGCTAACCTCCTCTCTTGAACGAATCCCGCTTTCACTCACCACCATTTTATCATCGGGGATTTCCCGCAAGAGTCGGAAGGTGGTGGACAGATCTGTTTCAAAGGTGCGGAGATCCCGGTTGTTAATCCCGATGAGGGGGGCCCACGCTATAACGCCTTCCAACTCTTTTTCGTTATGAACCTCAATAAGAACATCAAGGGATAGATTTCTCGCAAGATGGAAATAATCGAGCATCTGGCCCCCTTCCAAAAGGGCGGCGATCAAAAGAACGGCATCAGCGCCGACGGCGCGCGCCTCATAAATCTGGCATTCATCGAGGATAAAATCTTTCTGAAGAATCGGGAGAAAGACACTTGACCGAACCTCCTGAATATAAGAGAGGTCTCCTTGAAAATAATGTTCTTCCGTCAGGATGGAGAGGGCGGCCGCGCCCCCTTCCTCATAGATCTTTGCTATTTCCACCGGACGAAAATTGTCCCGAATCACCCCTTTAGAAGGGGACGCCTTTTTAATCTCCGCAATCAGCCTCGGGGCGTCTGGATCTGTCACCGATAACGCCTTCTCAAAGGGGCGCGTCGGCCCGGTATCGGCAATCCTCGATCGCATCTCCTGAAGGAAACGTTTTCCTTTTTTCCTATGAACCGACTCCTGTTTTACCTTTATAATATCGTCTAACAACGTCATAAGGCCTCGCGAGTGGCAACCGCACCGCAATCTTTGATGGATATTGAGCAACCAAATCTTCTTTTGCGGCTAACCACAAAGCTCATCTGCCGCTATGAAACATAACTGAACAGCAGTCCAGTGGAGCGCCTTGTTAGCCGCCACTCGCAATCTTCATTTCAAATACCTTCAACACCTCATCCCCATAATGGTTGATGACCTTCACGGCGATCTTGCCCGATGCGGGCTTGTCGAACGGCCGGCTCACTGTGCTGTAGAGACTGCTCCAGCCGCTTCGTCAATCTCTGCCCGTAGCGCACGCTTGAGCTTGTCGTAGGGGCCATCCCCATTTTCCGTAGCGCCGGTGAAGTAGGCGTGGCCCACGAAGAAGCTCTCGCCGTTGTAGTCGGTGTCAATGAACCATTTTTTCCATATTGTTAAGGCTTCTTATTTTTTCTCTATCAAGAAAAGAAATTCGCGGTGGGGATCTTCTGCATCCCGAACCCAGTCATTCGTCCACTTCATGCCCGCCATGACGTTCTTCCTGTAGTCAATCTCTTGAACTTCGAGAACTTTTCCGCTCTCTGCAATTACATCATTCAACTCGGCGGCTGTCGCGCGTCCGCCAGAACTGTATGAAAGAATTATCCATTGGGCATGGGTGGATTGTAGCAATCGTTGAATAGCCTCAACCACAATGAACCGACCTGATGCCCCACGACGAAACTCCTCAAAGATTGAGCCGGCGACCGTATCGGATGTGTCCGCTCGTCGCTTCGCTTTGCCAAATAGTTGCGGTTTGTCATGCAGACATATCGTGGTCCAGAGATGATAGTATGAAGCATATCTAACGCGCGAGGGAGGCATCTTCTCATTACTTGATCCGTAGGGTGGGTCGAAGTACGCCAAGTCTGCTTGAATGGATGGCAGAGTCTCAAAGATATCACCTTTGAATACAGCGTGTTGCTCCTCAGCTGTGAATACAGCGGGTACTCGCAAAATTAAATCATTAAATGACCGTGGCGACCAATCTTGAAGATACGAGACAAAATGGCCGAGTGTGCTGTCTACTCGATCCAAAGCGAGTATCAGACTTGTAATTGCTACTGCTTTATCAACTTGATCCAGTCCCATACGCTCAATTTCATCACGAATACCATCGAGCTTGCGCGTATTCTTGATCTGCCACGGTTTTTTCAATCCATCAGCTTGTGTGGAATAGCCGCCATTCGGTAGGCCCCCGTAATGTTCCGTGAACCACCCATTGACTGGAGCCACTGCATTCAAATGGGCGATCATGCCGCGGTAATCGCGAGCGTTCTTCTTGCTGAGAAGGTAGCAGGTGCCAAAAACTTGAGACCATGGGGCGCAGTCATTCGCCAAGACGCGATAGCCACTTTTTGCAAAGGCTTGAGCCACTCTCGTTGTACCAGTAAAACCATCCAAAATTGTGTGAGCGTCGGTTTTCTTGGCGAGGTGAAGAATGTGCTTCAACAATTTAAGTTTCGACCCGGCATACTTGATACCCTCCGTTTCTGGAGCATCCACTACAATATCGGGGAAGAGTGGTGCTTGGATCATTTTGTGATCCCCGAGGCCTTCTTAAGTCGTGCGATGTCCTCTTTGATCTTCTGCAACGCGGTTTGATGTCCATCCGCAGAAGAAACAAGCGCATGAGAGAATAGCTGCACTAAAATTTTATTGTGAGGGTAGTCAATCCAGCCGCTTGTAATGCTGTCGAAGTACTTGAGGCCATTTTTAGTGTGCGTCCACAAACCGCGTTGAAGCGCATTCGCGCTGGCATTACTGTATCTTACCTCGCACACATAATCGTCGGCCTCGTCGTAGAATCGATATACAGCGTGCTTCCGCCCGCGTCCCGTATTTTCGAGAACAATGCGTGCTGTTTGTTTCTGCGCTTTCTCGTAGTCGAAAACGAGAATATTGCATCGTTGTTGTTTCTCGTCGTATATCAATGGAAGGACATTTATCTGTCGGAACACAGAAAATGCTGGGTCGTCGAATATGGCTACGATGGCTGCTTTAGCTAATATGTTCTTGCGCTCTTGCTCCAGTCGTGGAAACATCTGGAAGTTTTTGTCCGTTGAGAGTTGGAGAGGGCCGTCCCCATACGCTTTAAGGCTGACAGGAAACTCTGCCTTTGTGATCTCGTTGATGATCTTAATGTCTTCTTCGTGGGATTTGGCTCGATACAGGTCTTTCCCCACATGTACGGATCGGAAATCGTACATATACTGGTTGATGAATTCTGCAATCGCGATTTCTGCAAGATCCCCGTGCGTCTTATTGCCGATTAGCCGCATGGTGAAAATGTTGCTGAGTGTTGTCGTGATCAAGTCGGGCTGCTTACTTGCGAGTAGCTTAAGGCGCGCCGTGAAATCTTTGTATGTGTCCACTTATCTTTTCTTCATCTTGCATAAGCCACGGTCAATCCGCTCTTTATGGCGCGTGCCGATAGTTATTTTTCAAGTAGTATACTTCATGTAGTTGCAAAACGAAAGGATGCCGTTCGTCCTTTTCCTTCCAGACTAATTGCGGATCAAGCGACGGGTCGCGCGGATAGCGCATGGTTTTTGGGGCGAGTTCTTCATCGGCCACGAAATCGCGCAACTCCTCGACGGCTTATTTGGTGCCGCTGAAAGTTTATTTTAATTGCCATTTCCTCGCCTTATCAATCATAGAAGACAAAAACATTTGTCCCCTTCCAGAACTGGGATTGGGAATGGGTGTTCTATTGATCGCCGCACGAATGAAGTCCCACTCGTCAATCAGAAAAGCGATTGTCGCACATATGGCTAGGGCTACATATACCTATGTAGCGGTAAAATATATCGGTCAATTTCTGCTTGATATTCCGCATTCCTATTTTCTGTGCCGCAGTGCTAAAAACCTTTTTGAATAGCACCAAAATAATCGCGCCGATCACCCCAAACGCTCCAAACACCAAAAACACGAGGACTTCAGCCCAATGAAAATATCGGCCCCAACCCGTCCGAAGCCCAAGCCAAAGCACTATAGCAAGGAATACCACAAACGAAATCTCAAGTAGTGGGTCGTGTCGCAAATTGCCGCCGCCGGATAATAGTTCAACGGCAAAGATATAGCAGAACCATCCAAGGCTAATCCACCCCGCGGATGATGCGAAAGGCCGATTCGGTGGACACGGCTTCGGTGGCGTAAGACTTTCCATCAGAGGAGGTTAATTTCAGTTGTCGACAAA
>CAYJWQ010000025.1:0-21316 GCA_964373895.1 uncultured Nitrospirota bacterium | reverse complement strand
GTTGCAAGTAAAATACAGGAGGCTGTCGATGCCCGCCTTTCGTGACGTGATCGGACATGTCCGCGCCATCAACCTCTTGCAATCCATCTTACGGACGAACGAAGTCCCCCAGGCCATTCTGTTTAAAGGGGAAGAAGGGATTGGGAAGAAGACGGTAGCGCATATCTTCACGCAGGTCTTGCTCTGCCAGAGGAATCATCAAGGCGACGCCCATTTTATCGAGCCTTGCAATCGCTGTCTCTCCTGTCAGAAGATCGAACATCAGAACCACCCTGACTTTTCCATCGTGGCGCCGGACGGGAGCTTCATCAAAATCGATCAGATTCGCGAGGTGCAGGGGCACATTGTTTTTAGGCCGATCGATGGGCCCAAAAGGGTGGTCTTAATTGATGATGCGGATAAGATGAATGACGCTGCAGCCAATAGCCTGCTTAAGACTTTGGAAGAACCGCCCAGCTACGCCTTGCTGATTCTGGTAACCTCACGTCCCGATTCTCTGCCGGAAACGATCCTCTCTCGTTGCCAGAAAATCCCATTTCATTCTCTTTCTCTCTCCCAAGTTGAGGCCATCCTTGTTGAGAAAAGAGGATGCAAGGCGTCCGACGCGCGGCTGGTCGCCGTCCTGTCAGGCGGGAGGCTTGGAGAAGCCCTTGGCATGGAGATTGAGGCTGCCCATGAGAGAGAGGCAAAATTATATACCCTGATTTCCGACGAGACATTGGCCCATTGTGATTGTATTTTCGATGTCGCCACCGCTTTCTCACGCGACGACGAAGTGGTGGAAGTATCTCTTTACTATCTTTTCTCCTGGTTTCGGGATGTTTTGGCCGTTCAGGCCGCGTGCGACCTTGACCCGTCCCTCCTGATCTATTCCTGGAGATATCAGGAGATAAAGGAGTGGGCGACAAGGATTTCTCCAGGCGAGACGTGGGCATTTCTTGCGGACATTCGCGCGATTCAGCACTCCCTGGTTCGCAACATTAACCGGGAGCTTGCCCTTGAGACGCTTATGATGCGGCTTAAAGAGAAAATCGCAAGACCTCTGATATCGTCTCAATAATGACATGAAATCATGAAGATCACATAGGGCAACGGAAATATGGCGGTTAAAGAGTTCATGCTGTCCTTGCAGGTTTGGATAGGCGCTGTTGGTGGAATCGTTGGCACCGCCCTCGGCCTCTACAACTTTTTCAGGGCACGGAAAAAGGAGGATGAGCTTGCGCGAACCGAGGGGGCCGATTGGAATCGTTGGGTAGAGTTCCTCAGCAGCCAACAAAACAATCCTGCTCAGATAGTGTTTATGCCGGAAACGGGCTCTGATGAACATAAATGGGCTGAGCGAATGGTTGCCAAGAATATGCTTAGACGCCTTTCAAGAGGAATGGGTTATTCAGTGATGGGAAGCCAGCAAGATGATTTCTAACAATCAAATGAACGCGGACGCAAATTCCGCTGGCGCTCCATTTGCGCTGGCTATTTGAGGCGTTATGTGCCCTTGCAACAGAGATTACTATTTAGTACCTTACCATTACTATGATAAATTTACCCATTCCCAGACTAGATAAAAATCCCGAAGTCAGAAATTGCCTTCTTAAGTATTCAAGACTCAAGGAAGGCGGGATTTGGTATGACCCCCTCGGAAAACACCGTATTGGCTGTCTTGATGCAGCAAGCCGAACGAACGTTAAAAAACTAATGGACGGCAAGAAGGCTGTGCTTGCGATTCAGGATCCGCCTTACAACCTCGTTGCCTTCGAAGAAAGAGAACGATGCAATTTTATCCAATGGTGCAGGAAGTGGATTGCGACTACCGAGTTTGCTCTTGCTGTCAACAGCTCTCTCTATGTTTGGCTTGGCGCCGACCAAAAAAGCGGCTTTCAGCCATTGCCCGACTTTATGATAATGATGCGTCATACACCATTCCAAACCCGCAGTTTCATTACGATGCGTAACCAACGAGGCTACGGTACAGCGAATAATTGGATGGCGGTTAGACAAGAGTTGCTCTACTATATCAAAGGCGATCCGGTTTTTAATGTCGACGCAGAGTACACCGATATTCCCAAGATTCTTCGTGGCTATTACAAGGAAGTAAACGGCCAGGTCACTGAGAATTTTGAGCGCAGTAAGTCCGAGAACATCCGTGCAGGCAATGTGTGGGTTGACATCCAGCAAGTGTTCTACAGAATGGAAGAAAACGTGAACGGTTGCTATGCTCAAAAGCCACTCAACTCTGCCAAGCGTATCATTCGGGCAAGTTCGGATGAAGGCGATTTGATTATCGATTTCTTCTGTCACTCTGCTTCAACACTTATCTCATCAGAGATGAACAAGCGTCGCTGTTATACAATTGACTCCGATCCAGTATATTGTGAAATAGCAATCCGACGATTGGAACGATTCCGCCAAACCGGAAAAACGGGCTGGCAAAATGGCAATCCGTTTGAAAGAGAAATCCTTTCTGACCCTGAACTGAAATCACTCGTCGGCGCAATTCCTTCGGTCGTCGAAGATAACCAACTCCTCCTGATCTGAACTCTATGGAAAAGCTCAGAAAGCAACTCGATGAACTCATTGACCGTCTTTCAAACTCGGATGAATTTCACTCGAAACTCGAAGACCTGAAATCTGTCTACCCTTTCAGTGAATACGAATACATCATCGCTCATCTTCTTGCTGCCAAAAAGCTCGCGCTTGACGAATACTATGAGCTCAGAGATGATTACATTGATCGAAACCTTTATCTCTATCTCTTCGAGATCAGTGCGCCACGTGGCTTCGGAGAGGTCTGGGCGCACGGTCACCTCAAACAACTTGTTCCTTCCCTTCAGCGACCAAGCAAGAAACTTGATAAGAAATATTCGGGGCAATACGATTTCTTCCTCCCGCCAAACATCCGCATTGAGGTAAAAGCATCAAGAGCCGTCGATTTTGAGGTTGATGATCCACTATACATCAAAGCCTTAGCCTCAGACTCCAAAAGACCATTTGATATGAACTTCCAGCAGATAAAGCCCGCTTGTTGCGATGTTTTCGTTTGGCTTGCTGCTTGGAGGGATGCAATCAGATACTGGGTCATCCCATCTTACGATGTTGAGAACAGTCCGTACTATTCGAAAGGTCAGCATCGTGGCAATGTCGGTGAAGGTCAGCTGCACTTGAACCGAGAAAACATTGCTAAGTTCGACAAGTATCTCTGCAAGTCAACAGGACTTGAAAAGGCAATCAAAAAAGCGTTCAAGAAGGAGAAGAAGTTGCGTAGCGGCGCATAACAACGGCCGAGCGTTATCTGGATCGTCGGAGCAACGAGCAACGGTTTCTTGATCTGATGGCCCAGCGCAGGATCGAGGATACCATTTCGCTCTCGGCAGTCGACGAGGCGTGCTTCCTGTGTAGCGAAGACAAGCCCCATCACTGTCATCGTCGTCTCGTCGCGGAGTACTTGAAAGATAGATGGGGCGACCTTGATATCGTTCACCTGTAGCTGCTTAGTGCCCTATCTGGTGATTCGATATCCAGCTAACAACGGGTTGCAGCGGACGGACTACGCCCGCCGCTGAACCACCGATGGTTTTAACGGGATAAGCGATCAGAAGGAGATGGAAACACCCTCATGAAGAAGTTTTATATTACGACACCGATTTATTACGTCAATGACGCGCCCCATATCGGCCATGCCTACACGACCGTTGCGGCCGATCTTATGGCCCGCTATCACCGTCTGTTAGGTCGGGAGGTCTTTTTCCTAACCGGCACGGATGAGCATGGCCAGAAGGTCCAACAAGCTGCCGCGAAGCGTGGCGTCTCCCCGCAGCAACATGCCGATGAATGGGTGACCCGTTTTCAAGACCTTTGGGCGCGGCTTGCCATTTCAAACAACGATTTTATACGAACAACCGAGGCGCGCCACACATCGGCGGTGCAGGAAGTCTTGCAAAGGCTTTGGGATAAGGAAGAGATCTATCTGGACAGCTACGAAGGATGGTACTGCCTGCCGGATGAACGTTTTTGGACAGAAAAGGAGCTTGCGGATGGGAAATGTCCAGATTGCGGACGACCCGTAGAATCTTTACAGGAGCGAAATTACTTTTTCAAAATGGGGAAATATCAAGACCGCCTTCGGCGTCATATCGATCAAAACCCCTCTTTTATACAACCCGAAAGCCGCCGCAGGGAGGTTTTGGGGTTTTTAGAAAAACCGCTGGGAGATCTCTGTATCTCACGCCCTAAAAGCCGGCTTTCATGGGGAGTTGTCTTTCCGTTTGATCCTGACTACGTCACCTACGTATGGGTGGATGCCCTTGTCAACTATATCTCTGTGCCAGGGTATCCCCCAGGGGATTCCCCAAGGGATCCCAATAGTGAATTTTTATCCTGCTGGCCGGCCGATCTGCACCTGGTGGGAAAGGACATCCTTACGACCCATGCCGTTTATTGGTCCACCCTGTTGATGGCATTGGACCTCCCCCTCCCGAACACCCTTTTTGCGCATGGGTGGTGGACCGTGGATGGGGAAAAGATGTCGAAAAGCCGCGGGAATGTGGTGGATCCCAATGAAATGATCGAAGCCTTTGGCACAGACGCGTTTCGCTACTTCCTCCTCCGAGAAGTTCCCTTTGGCCAGGATGGAAATTTCTCAAAAGAGGCGTTTATCGTACGCTACAACAGCGATCTGGCAAACGACCTGGGAAACCTCTTATCCAGAACGCTGAATCTGATGGAGCGGTTTTCAGATGGAAAAATTCCGGAGCCTGCCGGGATCCTCGATGAAGGGGGCCATCCCGAAGAGGAAGAAATTAAAGGGATGGCGATCGGCCTGTATGATTCGGTCAGAATAGCAATGACGCGGTTTGAGTTTCATACCGCGTTGGGTGAAATATGGCGGTTGGTGGATCGCATCAACCGTTACATCGAGCAGATGGCCCCCTGGAGTCTTGCAAAGAACCCCAAAGATAAAAAAAGGCTCGATACGGTTCTCTACACAGCCGCAGAGGCCCTAAGAATGATTTCTCTCTATCTTTCTCCCTTTATGCCGAATACCGCCGAAGAGATGAGACGTCAATTGGGAGGATTTTCAGAAGACCGTCCCCTCGATAAAATGGGATGGGGCCATGGGACAGGACAGACGATTGCCAAAGGCAGGCCGCTCTTTCCCCGCATAGAGCGGGAAGCCAAAGTCGCGCCTGAATCAAAAACGGCGGCTGGCGTTCCCTCTCCTTCTAATCCCCTCATCGCCATAGAGGATTTTAAGAAACTGGATTTGCGCGCGGGTACCATTCTGGAGGCAGCGCAGGTCAAGGGGTCCGACAAACTCCTTCTGCTGACGGTCGATATCGGAGATGAGAAGCGGCAGGTGGTGGCCGGTATCGGAAAACGATACAGACCCGACAGCCTCATCGGGAGGAAAGTCATTCTGGTGGCCAATCTCAAACCGGTCAAAATCATGGGAATTGAATCACAAGGGATGCTGCTTGCGGCCGGTGGAAAAGAGGTGTTGGGCTTGGCCACATTTATAGAGGAGATTCCCCCGGGCGCACAAATCAGATAATCCCCAGTTCATCCTTCACCGCTGTTTGATAGGCCTGATGAAGCAGCCGTGTCAGCGGCCCTGGCCGGCCTGTCCCGATATTCTTCCCGTCCACCTTCGTTAACGGCATCAGCTCGATTCCGCTGTTGGTGAGAAAGGCCTCGTCCGCGCCGATCAGCGCGTGAGAGCGATAATATCCCTGGTCGGTCTGTATCCCCTTTCCTTTTGCCAGCTCCCATACAACCTCCCGCGTCACTCCCTCAAGAAGACCCACCTCCGGGGCAGGGGTGTAAAGTCGCCCCCCTTTTATCCAGAAGAGATTGCTCACCGATCCTTCGGCGAGGTATCCCTTTGAATTCAGAAAAATCCCTTCATCCGCCCCCTTCTGGCTGGCCTCCTGCTTAGCCAAAACATTGTTTAGAAAACTCACTGTCTTTAGGGTGGGATGAAAGGAGGCCGGATCATTGCGCCGAACCGTAACAATCGCGCCAGATGCCCCCTTTTTGTATCGGTCTGATCTATTGTCCAACGCCCTTGCTGTGATGATGAATGTCGGACTCTTGCAGAAATCGGGGTCAAGACCGATCCTTCCTTCTCCCCGGGTAATCGTCAGACGAAGCATGGCATTCGGAAGGAGATTTCGCGCCAGGGTTCCATAGAGAAGCGGCTCAATGGCCGAGGGTGGGAGAAGGGAGATGGAGAGCCGACTTGCAAAGCGTGCTAAGCGGGCGATATGTTGAGAGAGACGGAATATTTTTCCGGAATATGCGCGGAGGGTCTCAAAAAGACCGTCTCCATAAAGGAGGCCGTGGTCAAACACCGAGATATGGGCCTCTTCTTTTGAAACAAACCGGTCGTTGAGGTATATCCACATCGGCAAGCAATCCATTGCTGGTTGTGCGTTTCCAATTTCGAAAAGGGATGCTATGTCCGTACAGCCTTGATTAAGGCCGCTGCCTTTTGGAGTGTTTCCTGGTATTCCGATTCCGGGTCTGAATCGGCCACAATACCGGCACCCACCTGAAAGGACAGCTCGCCTTTATGACAGACCCAGGTTCGTATCGCAATGTTTAAATCCATCTCCCCGTCAAAGCCAATATATCCGATGGAACCGGTATAAATGCCTCGCGACCTTTTTTCCAATTCCGATATGATTTCCATACAGCGAATTTTAGGTACCCCAGTAATGGTTCCCCCCGGGAAAAGGGCAGAAATAATATCAAGCGGGCCTGCTTTTTGGACGAGTTCCCCTTCAATCCGGGATACCAGGTGAATCACGTGCGAATATTTCTCAATGTCCATCAGCGCGCTCACGCGTACAGAGCCGTACCGGCATATTTTCCCTAAATCGTTTCGTTCCAGATCAACCAGCATCAGATGCTCCGCGCGTTCTTTCTTGCTCTCATAAAGCGCGCAAATCATTTTTTCATCTTCGGAGCTATCTTTTCCACGCGGTTTTGTCCCGGCAATGGGCCAGGTCTCAACCCGTCCCTGTCTGGAGCGCACCAGCCGCTCGGGAGATGCGCTGGCGATCTCAATCTCCCCCGTATGGAGGTAGGCCGAAAAAGGGGATGGGTTGATCTGCCGCAACCGTTGATAGATTCCAAAGGGGGGGGTATAAGAGGCGCTGAAACGATGGGACAAATTGGCCTGAAAGATATCTCCTGCGGCAATATACTCCTTTGCGCGCCGAACCATTTGAATATACGCCTCGGCAGACAGGTCTCCCCGAACATGGCATGGCGCATCGTCTGGATCATTCAACAGTGTCGTATCTTCCAGATGTCTCTGGATCTCTTCTAATCTCCTTCGGCCCCGACGATAGACCTCTTGCGGCGCTTCCCCCATCCGAATTTCAGGGAAGGTATGATAGATAATCGTCAGTTGTTGTTTCGCGTGATCATAGACGGCAAACTGATTTAAAAACAGGAGAAAAATATCTGGAAGGGAGGGGTCCTCTTTGAGGGGCAGCGGAATCTTTTCCATGTTGTAGAGCAGATCATAGCTGAAAAAACCTGCCACCCCCCCTTGTGAAAATGGCATGTCAGGCAAAACCTCCCCCGATGGCGCGGGAGGATAGAACCGCTTCATCCATGTCTCAAGGTTTGCCATCGGATCTCCGACATGTAAAAACGTCCGGTTTTGTGACAGATCATCGAATCGGCTCAAACCCTTTTTGCTCTGGAAAATCGCGAAGGGGGATCCGGCCAAAAGTGAAAACCTGCCATCGAACCACCCCCCCGGCGATCCTTCCAGCAGAATGGAAAAGGGGCTAAATCGCAATTTCTGGAATAGATCAACAGGGGAGGCGTCTGATCTGTTTACCGTGACAGACAAAGGCATATCGGCGGCCCAATGGCGCAAACGCGTCGTTGTATAATGGATCGCGGAGGTCATGTGGGCTGCTCTATCTCGGCCAGAATATCCTCTGTGGCCCTGACCATGTTTTTGGATTCCAGAATCGGCCGCCCCACGACAATATAGTCCGCGCCATCTCTAATCGCCCGCCTGGGTGTTGCAGACCGATTTTGATCCTGCTTTTGGCCAAGTTCAGGTCGGATTCCGGGTGTAATCAGTTTAAAGGGGGAGGGGAAACTCTTTCGTAACAGCGCGACCTCCCAGGGGGAGGCGACCACACCATCGAGTCCTGCGTCGGAAGCCGTCCTGGCAAGGTGCAGGACCATCTGCGTCATCGAAAGCGACGTCTGTAATGTCTCTTGCATTTTATTTTGCTCAAAGCTGGTTAATACCGTAACCCCAAGCAAGAGAGGGGGCCGCTTCTTAGCCGTTTTCTGAACAGCCTCAACACCCTTTTTCATCATTTCAATCCCTCCAAGGGTATGTAAGGTGACCATCCTGACGTCGCGCTTCATCACCTGGCGTATGGCGTCCGCAACGGTATGAGGGATATCGTGGTATTTTAGATCAAGAAAGACCTCTCCCCCTCGTTTTTTAATTTCATCAATAACAGATGGACCGAAAGCGGTAAAAAGCGTTGATCCGACCTTAAAAATCCGAATCAGACCTATAAGTTTATCTACGATACGAAGCGCTTTTTGAGGATCGGAAAGATCGAGCGCCAGGATCAGTTTTGAGGAGGCCCCTGTCAGACGCAACCTCTATATGGAGAGATAAACGGGGGCGCCCCACAGAAAACGCCCCCCGTTTTTTTAGGAACGGAGAAGTCTCATTATAAGTAAATTGTTTACTCGCACTTGCCTCCGCCAAGGCTTCTTTCATAAAGAATGATCTTCCAGAGCTCCTCTTTCGTGACGGTGGGCGTGCCGGGGAGGCCGAGTTCGGAATTATGTCCAATCAGATAGTTGACCATGCCTGTTCCTTGAGGATGCGTTGGGGCATCTTTTTTTGAGAAATCCCCTTTTGTCCCGTTGGATGCGACCCAGAACATCTCACCACAGGTTTTGGACTTATGAAATTGGGCGTTTGTGAGATTGCGCGGGCCAACCTTTGTCAGAGACTCTGCCCCCACCCCTTTCCCCTTCCCATCATTCCCGTGGCACATAAAACAGGTCGCCTTCCCATCAAACAGCGCCTTTCCTTCTGCGATAATCGCCGGCGTCGCTTGAAAGGGGGGTTTCATGGTCTTGGCTGCGGCTATCTTATCTGGTGGGACCCTTGGTTTTAGGGGATCATGCTCTGGTTTTATCTCGGCGTAGGCATTGAATGCGAGGGCCAATGTGAGAATCCCCGCGAAAAAAGATACCTTCTTCATCCTCTTCTCCTATGTTTGTTTGTCCAAAAGGGGATTAACCCCAAACTCCGCCTGCTTTTACATTAAACGGCTACGGCTTGTCAACTGTCGGTAGCAAATAAAATGTCCGGTTTTATAGGCGGAGGAATATAACGGGTCGTAAGATAAGGACATTAAAAAAATGGATAGACAAAGGGGTTCACTATAGAACAGCGGAAACGAGAGCGGGGGGTAATTTGCGCAGAAGCGTACGCATTCCCTATGGACAATTGAAAAAGAAGGGGGAAGCGCGGTATGATCCGCCATCACTGATGATTTAATAGAATGAACCATCCACGCCATCTTTTTTTATGTACGGGACCTACTTGTAGTCAGCAGGGGGCGGAGGAAACCTTGCAAGCGCTCCAAGAGGTCCTGGGGCATCGAAGTCTTCATACAAAAATTCGGGTAACGCTCTGCCGATGTTTAGGTCAATGCGGAAATGGGCCGAATATGGTGGTCTATCCAGAGGGGATCTGGTACGGCCATGTCGGAAAGGAGAAAATCGGACAGATCGTTCAGGAACACCTGGTGGAAGGGAACCCTGTTTCGGCCCTTGTCGTGACCCCCCTTGTCCCCCATTGATTAACTCTCTTCTGAAAAACCCGCCCTTATAGGCAGTCTGTCCAAAAAGTTCCTGATACAGGACCGAAGCATACTAAAACCGTATGTGATGATTTCCAAAAATCCGAGAACAGAGCCGTTGGACTTCTTCAACGCCCACGATGAAGTGCAACCGAAACCCCGCCATGAATCGCCTCGCAAGGCGGATAGGGTTTCTTCACACGAACTAAAACCGATTCGATCCGTTGATCTTCCAATAGCTTCTCTGCAATTTTTTCAGCAAGAGATTCTATAAGATGAAAATTGCTCTCTTTGCCAATCGCCTGAATCTCTCTTGAAAGCCTGGCATAATCGACTGTATCTTGAAGGCGGTCCGAATGGATTGCCCGCGTAAGATCACAGGTCAACTCAACATCAACCGATAGCTGTTGTCCCACGACCCGTTCTTCTTCGCTGACGCCGCAGTGACCCAAAAACCTAATATCATCTATAACGATCTTGTACATTAGAGCCGGCTCTTATCGCTTACGCTAAAGGGAGACTAATCGGTGAAACGCTGGCGGAATGAACCTTCCAGCGGGCGTGATCGCATTGGACCATGCGCTGGACAGCCCAAATTTCCATTCCTACTGACAAGCCTCGCACGCTTCAGGCTTGTCAAGAGAGCAGGCGACAATTTCCTCTGTTGTGTCGACCGTCGCTTTGGCGATCCGCGTGGCGGGGCGGGATCGTAAGTAATAGGTGGTCTTAAGCCCGCTCTTCCACGCGTACATATACATCGACGAGAGTTTCCCAATATTCGGATTTTCGATGAACAGGTTGAGTGACTGCCCCTGGTCAATAAAGGGTCCTCGATCCGCCGCCATGTCAATCAGGGAGCGCATCGGAATTTCCCAGACGGTTCGGTAGATCTCTTTAATCCGAATCGGAATCTCCGCAATTGCTTGGATGGAACCCTCGGCAAGCTTGATTTTGTTCCGCATCTCCTCATTCCACAGGCCGAGCGTCTTCAGCTCTGAAACCAGATTGCGATTGACTTGCAGGAAGTCGCCCGACAGTGTCTCGCGCTTAAAGAGGTTTGAGAGCTGGGGCTCAATACATTCATAGGCCCCGACGATGGAGGCGATGGTGGCGGTTGGGGCAATAGCAATAAGCAATGAATTGCGCAGCCCTGTTTCGATGATGCGTTTTCGTAAGGCATCCCATCGGGTCAGATCTTCCGGTGCAACGCCCCACGCCTCAAACTGGAGATGGCCCTTTGCGGCGCGGGTTTCAGAAAACGTGGGGTGGGGACCCTGCTGGGAGGCGAGATCACAAGAGGCGGAAAGGGCATGAAAATAGATCTCCTCTTGTATCTTTTTAGAGAGAGATCGGGCCCCGGGGGCGTCGAAAGGAAGGCCCAGTTGAAAGAAGAGATCTTGAAGCCCCATCAGGCCAAGGCCAACAGGGCGCCAGCGCCTGTTGGATTGGGCTGCCTGATCGGTCGGATAAAAATTTGTGTCAATGACACGATCCAGATAGGTGATCGCAATACGCACGTTGGTTGCAAGTTTTTCAAAGTCGAAACGCCCTTCCTGGCGGACATACCGCGCCAGATTTATCGAGCCGAGGTTGCAGACGGCCGTTTCGGCGTCCGATGTCACCTCCACGATTTCTGTGCAGAGGTTTGAAGAATGGATCACGTTGTTTTGTTCCCCTGTCTGGTTCGCCTTGGCGTTGCAACTGTCTTTAAAGGTCATCCAGCCGTTTCCTGTTTCTGCCAGGGTCTTTATCATCCTTCCGTAGAGATCTCGCGCCTTCATCTGTCGGGCGAAGAGTCCCTTGGACTCGGCCTCAAGATAGGCCGACTCAAAATCCTTTCCATAGAGATCTGGAAAATGTGGGACAATCTTGGGGTCAAACAAAGACCAGAGACCGTCTTCCTCGACCCTTTTCATGAAAAGGTCGGGCACCCAGTTGGCGGTGTTGAGGTTGTGGGTGCGACGCGCCTGATCGCCGGTGTTGTTGCGCAGTTCCAGAAATTCTTCAATGTCGGCATGCCACGTCTCCAGATAGACACAACAGGCCCCTTTGCGTTTCCCTCCCTGGTTGACGGCGGCTACCGAAGAATCCAATGTTTTCAGCCATGGGACAATGCCGTTGGAATGACCGTTGGTGGCCCGGATATGTGAGCCGCGGGAACGGACACGATGATAGGCGACGCCGATACCGCCGGCGTATTTAGAGAGGAGGGCGACATCGGTATATTTCTGGTAGATCGCCTTCAAGTCGTCCTGCGGCGAGTCGAGGAGGTAACAGGAAGACATCTGCGGATGAAGGGTGCCGGAATTAAAAAGCGTCGGAGAGCTTGGCATATATTCGAACGAAGAAATAAGCCGATAGAAGGTAATAGCCGCCGCCACGTTATCAGTCAGGCCGCAGGCAACGCGCATGAAAAAGTATTGGGCTGTTTCGATCACATCACGGGTTTTTTGGTTTTTAAGGAGATAACGGTCATAGACCGTTCTTAGGCCAAAATATTCGAATAACTCTGACCTCTCCACTTCTATAACATTGTTGAGTTTTCGGGCATTGGCCGCGACAAAGGTCGCCACAGACTCTGATATCAGACCGATGCGCGCACCGAGCGCAATCGATTGAGAGAAGGAATGTATGTCCTGATTGGCCACCTCTTTTTCGATGTAGGTGGTGAGCAGGCGGGCGGCCAGCCGTGAATATTCCGGCTCTTCGGCAATTAAAATGGATGCGGTTTGAATAGATAGCGTGTCTAACTCCTTGGTTGTGGCGCCATCGTAGAGGCCACCGATGGTTTTTGTGGCAATTTTCATCGAATCAACATTCACCAGCCCCACCGCGCAGCGCGCCACGGCCCGCACGATCTTGTTGACGTCAACGGACTCAAAAGAACCGTTGCGTTTTTTGACGCGCATCATCGTGCTGCTCTTTTCAGACAGCGTGGAATCAGGAGGTTGAACGGCTGCTTGTCCCTGATTTTCAGTTAAATTAGAAACCGTTGTCATAACGCACTCCTTATAATGGGATCGACTGCCTTTTTCTCTGGGCTGGAATTAGTGATACATTTATTTAATACTATATATAGTAGATTAACTTTACAAGTATTCAATATACTGTGTTTTTTGTCAAGAGGAAGAATTTGCGATTGATTTCCGAAGCGTTTGGGCTGCCTCAACCATCACCGCAAGGGATACGCGCACCTCTTTCCACTGACGGGTTTTTAATCCGCAGTCCGGATTGACCCAAAGTTGCGCAGGAGATAACACCTTTAGCGCGGAGGAAAGGAGCGCTATCATTTCATCCCGGTTCGGAATCCTAGGAGAGTGGATATCGTAGACACCGGGCCCGATTTCGTTGGGGTACTGATATTGTTGGAAAACTCCCAATAGCTCCATCTGCGAGCGAGACGTCTCAATCGAAATGACATCCGCATCCAGGGCGCCGATCGCTTCGATGATGTCGTTGAATTCCGCATAACACATGTGGGTGTGAATTTGCGTCTTATCCAATACGCCAGAGGTTGCAAGCCGAAAGGCGTCCACCGCCCAGGCAAGGTACTCTTTCCATCCGTCGCGTCGAAGGGGAAGCCCTTCACGGAGGGCTGGCTCATCAATCTGAATCGCACGAATTCCGGCCGCCTCAAGATCTCCCACTTCGTCGCGGATGGAGAGGGCGATTTGACGGCAGGTATCGGCGAGAGGCTGGTCATTTCTGACAAAAGACCATTTTAAAATCGTTACGGGTCCTGTCAGCATCCCTTTCATCGGTTTTGTCGTCAGAGACTGGGCGTACTGCGACCAGGCGACGGTCATCGGTTTTGGCCGGCTGACGTCGCCATAAATAATGGGAGGTTTTACACATCGGCTCCCATAGCTTTGCACCCATCCATTCTGGGTAAAGGCAAATCCAGACAGCTGCTCCCCGAAATATTCAACCATATCGTTTCTCTCAAACTCCCCGTGAACCAAAAGATCGAGACCGATCTCTTCCTGAAAGCGGATCGCCTTCTCTGTCTCGGCGCGGAGAAACGCCTCGTAATTTGCCAGATCCCTTTTCCCCGCCTTAAACTCGGCCCGCGCCGCCCGCACATCACCTGTCTGCGGAAAGGAGCCGATGGTCGTGGTTGGAAGGAGAGGAAGTCGCAGCGATTCCTCCTGCAGTTTCCTTCGGGCCGGATAGGGGCTCCCCCGCTGCAGCATCTTTTTTGTAACCGCAGCCAATCGCTGCTTGACCTGTTCGTTGTGGATTCGGACAGACGTCTGCTTCCTGATCATCATCGCGCGGTTTGCATCCAATACCTGCGCGACATTGCCGGATCGATCACAGACGGCGCGCGTGAGAAGGACAATCTCTTCCACCTTTTGTTTCGCAAAGGAAAGCCACCCCCGCAATTCGTCATCTATATCCGTTTCGAGGTCAAGATCGACAGGGACATGCAGAAGGGAGCAGGAAGGGGCGATGAAGAGGCGATCGGTTCCACGGTGCTTTACGGCGCGCTCCGCAAGCGCCAGGACCTGTCCTAAATCGGTCCGCCAGATGTTCCGCCCATCTACCAGTCCGGCAGAGAGCGACAGATCGGCAGGGGCCTCGAGAAGAAACGGTTCGAGTTGTTCCGGCTCCCGGGATAGATCGAGATGAACCGCCGAAACAGGAAGCTGCAACACAGCAGAAAGATTCTCGCGAAGACCGCCGAAATAGGCGGCAATCATCATATGAAGACGGGGCGATACATTCGCAAGCCGACGATAGACGACATTTAACTCGGGAAGAACCGCTTGCCCCAAATCAAGAGAGAGGCAAGGCTCGTCGATCTGAACCCACTCGGCACCAGCGTTGGCCAGTTGCAGAAGCAGCTCCTCGTAGACCGGCAGGAGTTTGTCAAGCAGGGAAAGGGGTTGAAAGTTTGGCTCTTTGGTCTTACCCAAGAGGAGAAAAGAGATCGGGCCCAACAACACAGGCCGGGTCTCTATGCCGAGGGCCTTTGCCTCCAGATATTCAGCCACCGGCTTGGTCGAAGAAAGGGAGAATTTCTGATTGGCATCAAACTCCGGCACAATATAATGGTAGTTTGTATCAAACCATTTTGTCATCTCCATCGCGGGGAGATCGGAAGAGGATTTTCCGGCATCCCCTTTTTCCTGGAGTCCCCGGGCCATCGCAAAATAGGTTGGAAGATCGACTGTTTTTCCCGACCAGCCATATCGGAAAGGCACGGCGCCCACCATCGCGCAGGTGTCTAACACATGGTCATAAAAAGAGAAATCGTTGGAAGGAATGTGGTGAAGGCCCAACTCTTTTTGAAGGAGCCAGTTATTCTTTCGTATCGCGCGCCCCATCTCAAGAAGCGTCTTTTCGCCAATTTTTCCGGACCAGTAATCCTCCAGGGCCTTCTTTAATTCGCGCCTCGGTCCGATGCGCGGAAACCCCAAGTTTGTTGCAATCGCCATCTCTGCCCCCCTCACCCATCAGAAAATTTAAGACAACCCGCACCCTATCGGCTTTATATCAAACTGCCCGACGGAAAGCAACCGGCAATCTCTACCCCTGACATAACCGAACCGGTCTCTTATTTTTGCTCCACGAGGAGATGGTTTTTCATGACGTAACATCGATCACAAAGCTGTCGTAGGGCGGCATGATGTGAGACAATCACGGCGGTTTTATCTTTTAGGAACTCTCTTAACAGCATGATCACTTTTTGCTCTGTTGCCGTATCCAGATGGGAGGTCGGCTCATCGAGCAGATAAATCTCCCGATTAAGCAGGATGCCCCGCGCCATGTTGATCCTCTGTTTCTGTCCTGATGATATCCGCATTCCCTTTTCACCCACATGCGTCTGAAGTCCTTTCTTCAATGAAGTCAACCAACGCGTCAGATCCAGCCGCTCCAGGAGGGCAGACATTTTCTTTTCGTCAACCTTCTCGCCGAGGGTTATATTCTCCCAGAGGGAGAGGTTGAAGAGATCCACCTCTTGAGAAATAAAAACAAACTTCCGTTGAAAAGGGTCCATTCTGATTTCCGCATACTCAAGCTGATCGACCAGGCGTCTCCCGTGATCGGGATTGATCAGATTGGCAAGGAGATTTAAAAGGGTTGTCTTCCCCTCCCCCGATTTCCCGATGATGCAAATCTTCTCCCCTTTCCGAAGATAAAATTCCTCAATCACGATCCTCTTCGACGTGCCAGGATACTGGAGGACGACCCCCTGGAAGCGCATCTCGCTCCAGGTCATGGCTTGCCCATCCCCTTGCCCGTTCCCTTGAGAAAGTCTTGCGGGAGAGAGCATCTCTTCCAACTGCGTGAGGTAGCTCTTCATCTCCATCAAGCCTTTGAAGTTTTCGGAAAGGACCTCCACGTTGCCGCGGACGACCGCATAGGCGGCGACAAAGAGGATCAGGAGGGATGCCGATGTCTCTCCCTTTGAGATCTGAAACAGGATAAAACCGATGGTGGAAAGAAGGGCGATGCCAAAGAGAAGATGGAGACAAAACCACCGGTTGGCATGGAAGTGCTGCAGCCTGATGCTCTGGGCATTGGTTTCGCGTATCTTCTCGGAAATCCTCCCTTCGGCGAAGGGATAAATCCCCAATTTTTTGAGGGTGAGGATGTTCGCCATAAAGTCTGCATATCCTTCCATCAGCGCGGCGCTTCTATGATTTAAGTCGCTTGCAATCGGTATCATTTTCCTCGAGAGATAGGCGCTGATTGCGGTAAAAATCGCAAGGAGGATCAGATTGAAAATGGCGATCATCAGCGACTCCCGGGCGGTAAAGACGAAAAACAGGGTCAGGTTGGATATCCCTTTTGCAAATATCCAGAAGGTGGTTGGAAGCAGGGACCCGAGCCCATCTGCGACCCTGTTAATGAGGGAGAGGGCATAGCCTGAATGGTAATAAAGCAGGCGTTGAATCGGCAGGTGTTCCATGGCCGTGAAATATCGAAACCGCAAATCGTTTCCAAATTGAGGGCCGAGGGATTCCCCGTACCGCCGAATGATCCATTGCAGGAAGAGGGATGCGGCATACAGGACGAGGAGGAAGGTAATCAGCCGGTTTCGATGGGAGGCGGTCAGGGCGGTTTTTGTAAATTCGGCCAGAAAAACCGGGATGGAAAACGTGGCAATCCCATCTAAGAGGCCGGTGGCAAAAAGGAGATAAAACCGGACTTTGAAACGGCCAAGATGCTGGTAGAGATATTTTAGGACGCCCCACATGATCTTATTTCTCCGTGCGATGAATTTCTCATTTTATACCATGGATTCTTCATCGTTTACACAAATACGGTTTGGGTCGATCGGCCTATAGCTTGTGAGTTTATTCCCGCACGGCTACGTCCGCCCCTGATATCAGGTTTTGGGAACATGAACTTTCCGGCGGCACCGGATTGACGAAGAAGATGAAGAAACTCACAGAAATCGTCCAACAAGACAAATTTAGCGTACGCGGTAAACCGCGCCGCTGATTTGTAACGTTAGCCGCTTATCAGAGGAGATCAACATGAGTAACGAGAAAGATGTAGCTGCAACCATTATCGCTCTGGAACGTGCAGCCTTGGATCGTTGGGGCAAGGGAGACCCTTCTGGTTATTTGGAGATAGCTGCTCCAGAGGTAGTTTACTTTGACCCCTTTTTGGAGCGCCGCTTTAGATGGTCTGGAGGCGATCACTCGCTATTACGAGGCCCTTCGGGGAAAAATACGGATTGACCGTGATGAGTTCATTAATCCGAAAGTTCAGGTATGTGGTGATGTAGCTGTTCTCACGTTTACATGAGTGGCATGGTATTTCTAAAAAATAAGATCAAAAAAAGAGTACTAATAGTTGCCATATAGACATGAAGAGGCCAGGCTATTTTCCACAGCATCATGGTTATAGCAAGATAGGTTGGAACCGCCAAAAACACAATTGTAAAAATTATGCTATTTACAATTTCGTTTCCAAAGATAAGTCTGCCACAGTGAGAACAAATCAGATTTAATGCGGAATTTTTTTTGCCGCACTCTTTTTTATTGCAAACGACAGAATCGCGCGCCAGCTTCCACAAGGATTGATACAAAAGCATATTTCTGGCTCTAAAATACTCACACGTAATCGCCTCATTCGCAAACACGGCGGAGCCGCGACCCCGCAACCTCAACCCAATCCTGAAGAAAAGCTGAAAATCTCCCGCAACTGACGGTTGGACATCTCGGTGATCCACTGCTCTCCAGTCGCCACAGTCAGGTCGGCTAACTCGCGTTTGGCCCGGATCATCTCATCAATCTTCTCCTCAAACGTCCCGAGGGTGATCAGCCGATGAACCGTCACTTGCGACTTCTGCCCAATCCGATAGGCACGATCGGTCGCCTGCGCCTCCACGGCCGGATTCCACCAGAGGTCGTAATGTACAACATGGGTCGCCGCCGTCAGATTCAGCCCACTCCCCCCCGCTTTCAAAGAGAGAATCATGACGGGGTGGCGGTACCCCTCCGATTGGAAATCTTGAACCATTTGATCCCGCTTCGATCGAACTAAACCGCCGTGGAAGAAGAGGGGGTCACACGAAAGCGCATGGCGGAGCATCTCTGCCAGTAGCTCCCCCATCTCACGGTATTGGGTGAAGACGATGGCCTTCTCCCCACTCTCGATCACCTTCTCGATCATGGAGATCGCCTGCTCGGCCTTGCCCGATTGTTCCTTCATCGGCCTTCCCTTTTTAAGGTACTGCACCGGGTGATTGCAGATCTGCTTAAGATGGGTAATGAGTTGAAAGATTATCCCCCTGCGTTCTATCCCATCAAGGCTCTCAACCTTCTTTAAGGTCGTCTCCACCACCTGCTGATAGAGGGCGGCCTGCTCCGGCGTCAGGGAGCAGTAGGCCTCGGCCACCAGCTTGTCCGGGAGATCGGAAATGATGGTCTTATCCGTTTTGACCCGCCGGAGCAAAAATGGAGCCGTCGCCTTTCTCAACCGCTCGACTTGTGTGCCGTCCCGATACTTTTCGATCGGAATGGCATAGCCCGATCGAAAGCGATCCAGCGGCCCCAGGTAGCCACGATGGATAAAATCAAAAATCGACCAGAGATCGGTAATCCTGTTCTCGACCGGTGTTCCGCTTAAGGCAATGTAGGCCCCCGCTTGAACCTGTTTGATCGATTGGGTCTGATCGGTATGGGGATTCTTGATGTTTTGCGCCTCGTCAATCACCAGGACCGACCACCTCCGGTTGGCAAACCGATTGATATCCCGCTTCAGGGTGCCATAAGTCGTCACTACCATATCCGCTCCGGTCAGAATCCATTGTCGCTCCGTTCCGTGATAAATAACCGTTTTCAGACTGGGGGCAAATCGCTCGCACTCCTTTTGCCAGTTGCCAACCAGCGTCGTCGGACAGACAACCAACGCCGATTCTTTGAGTCTCCCCTCCTGCTTGAGTGTCAACAAAAGGGTAATGACCTGGATCGTCTTCCCCAGCCCCATGTCATCGGCCAGGCACGATCCAAACCCCCGTGCTGCATTGGTGTAAAGCCATCGAAAGCCCCGCTCCTGATAAGGCCGCAAGGTCGCCTGTAGCGTGGACGGGATTGCAATCTCCTCGGTCGTGGTAAGACGAGAGAGTGCGCGTTGCAGGGCCTCACCGGGGGAGAACCCGACTCCATTTATCTCGCCGGTTAAGGCGGCCCGTAAGGTCTCCATAGAAGTGAGCGCGGGAAGCGGCTTTTTCAATTTTTCCAGAATAGTCCGCACCTCTTCCGGTTTTAAAAGAAGATAGTGATCCTTGAACTGAACCAGCCCTTCCGATTTTTTGACCAGCGAGAAAAATGCCTCTCTGGACAGGGTCTCATCCCCAATCGCCACCTGCCACGAAAAATCGAGCAACTGGTCGAGGGATAGGAAAGAGACGGTCTCCCCCTTTAACTCTGCCCGAAGCATTGGTTTAGGAACAAGCAGGTTCAAAAACGCCTTGGGGATAATGACCCGAATTCCGAGAAGATCAAGGATAGACTTCGCTTGTGTGAGAAATTCGGCCAGAGCCCCGGAAGAAATCGGAACCGCCTTCAATCCCTTTTGATGAACCACCTCCTTCAGGGCGGGCAGGTAATCCGACGCAACCGCGATCTGCCTCAAAACTTCGGATTTTGCCTGGACGACTTCCGCCTTCTTCAGGGACTTTGAAGTCTTGAAGAGGGCGGAGAATGGAAAAAGAGGACGCATCGGGTCTTGTTTGTTTTCCACATCGACATTCAGCGTGAACCCCCGCTTTTTCGACTCAATCCGGATCGCGGGCGAGAACTGCCGCTTTCGGACCGATAGCCGCTCCAACCAGTCGGTCATCGCCCTGGCCGTCTGCCGCTCTTCAAATCGCTCTGCAAGATAGGGTCGGCCTAAAAATGCCGCGTTACAGAGTTTATCTTGCACCTCCACACCGGAGAATCGGTGGACGATGTGGGTCATAATCAACGAGAGGAGATGGTGGACCCCTGCGGCGCCCGGCAGGACATGCTGGTCTTTCTTCTGAACAATCAGATGCGAGGGGAATATCGAGATCAAGAGATTCATCGCCGCACGCTGTTTTTCATCATGAATAAGCGGGATATATCGTACAGAGAAATCGCCATCCCCTAATGAGATGACTTCAGGAATATAGGAAGCGGACCGGATCAGGGCCAGGGATAGGGAGGTAGCGACATGAAGAGACCGTACCGACGGGGACCCGCCCTGGCCGGTCTGAAGAGGAAGCGATAAAAAAAGGTCTAAAACCTTCGTGGTTTCAATCTCTCTCCCCTTTTTGCTGACGGGGATAAGTCGATTTTCGGAAACGATGGGCATTGTGTTGGTATACGTCTTCCCCTTTCCCAGAAAAGGCAAGGCATTTTGGGGAGAGACAAAAAAGGCATCCCCATCCGGGGTGTGCAACAGATAGAGATCGGTCTCGTCGAATGCAGGTCCCGATTCATTGATCTCTATCGTCTCGATCTGCTCGGCCACCCGCGCATAGGACTGCCACAAGAGCCGTTTAAAATTGCCACCGACATAAAAGGGGGGGGCATCCGGGAGCAAAGAGAAAAGGGCCTCAATCGGAAGCCGCTCAAACGAGAGGTCCAACGGGAGGTCGGAGAGAGACGGCGTGGGGGCCGAAGGAAGAACAACCGTATCGTAGGGGACCCAATCCGCCACATCAGAAGACGCATTTCCTCGTGACAATGTCCCCATCCCTTCCATGATATCGGAAGGTTTTGCCCCTCTTAGCGCCAGGACGATCAAGGGGTCTTTATCGATCTCATTGGCGATGATGTAATAAACGGCCGCCAGGTGTTTGCAGGGATTGGCCCAATCGGGACAGGAGCATTTCGCTTCTATCTGGTTCCAACTGGAAGGAAGTAAAGGTGTCTTCTTGCGATCGAGCAGATCAAGCATCCCTTCGGGGAGTCTCCCCACCAGCAACTCCGAGGCGATGACGGGGTGATCCTGCATGAGTCCCC
>CAYJWQ010000024.1:19643-21938 GCA_964373895.1 uncultured Nitrospirota bacterium | reverse complement strand
TCGGCCGATGGGATAGAGGTTCGAATTTGTGACGACACCGAACGCCTTGTCGCTCATTACCTGATTGACAACGGTAATTGGCGCTGCATGGTTAATAAACTGGCAACACTACGCGAAGCCGATAAATCGAAAGAGAAACCTCAAAATGAGTGAGCATCCATAAGGGTTCTGACAAGGCGTTCAACCAGATGCGCCAAAAGGGGCGTGCTGGTTAGCTCGGTTGTGTGTGTGAAAACAGGGTCAGGGACTATTAAGGTACGTGAGGATTGCGAGCGAGTGAGAACGTAGCAGATGGGCCTTTTTCATGAGCCTGCTATCTTCTGTTTTAAGACGGGAGTAAACCGCAAGATGGCGCCATCTTCGATCTGATTGAGGTTATTGATACGCTCTATCATGGTGGACGCGCTTTCGCCCCACTTTTTCCTCCGTGGCGCCTTCACCTTAAAGAAGTAGGACTCGTCTTTAGACCAGTAGTGATTGATACGTATCTTATCCACCGTGACGTACGGTGATAGAAACCCCTGAAACGACTCCTTATTCGGATTCACCTGGAAACAACCTGATTGATAAACAAAAGCGTGGGGATTCTTGACACGAAGGACTTGCCGTGGTTGAACAATCGGTTTCACCAGGCGGTTCTCCTCATGATCGGTCGGCGCTTTGAACAAGAGCATCTCGATCATCAATTTCCCTTCCGGGATCTTTGAGACCTTTGATGTTCCATACATCTGCCAGTTGACGCATACGGCGGCATAGTCTCGATATCCGGAAAGGAAGCTGACAAGATTGTCTTCGCAAACAGGAAACAGGTATTCATCCATATCCAGGAACGCAAGCCATATCACCTCATCCTTGACGCGTTGGATCATATCTTCATAGGTCTGGCACTGGAGCCTTGTCCAATCATCATGACCCACACTCTGGTACGGCCAGTCCATAAGATCGACCTGGCCGGTTGTGATGTAGGGTTGAAGGATATCCGCATAATGGTCCGTGCTTAGATTGTTATAGAGGTAAAAGTGCTGGACGCCCACGAGGGAGTGAAATTCGATCCACTCTTTGAGATACGGGGCTTCATTTTGGAAGATCGCGCAGAGGGCTAAATCATGCATTGGGAAAGGTCGTCAATGTTTTAGTCCAGGCCCGAGAACAGAGATAGGAAGCCTACATTCTTCCCTCTCCCCTTCATCTCCTCCCACAAGGGGATGGGAGAGTCTGTGGATCGTCATTTTCTATCTCTGTTCTCGGGGCTAGACGTAAAGGTTGACGGTGTTTAAAGCGTCTTTTGTGAGAATTGTCCCGTGCCCCATTTCCTGAAGGTCAGGTTGACGGAATGCAGAGGGGCGATCGTACGATGTAAGAGAGCCCTCTCGCTCCCAGGGATTGTTCTGATGACTTTTGAACTGACTTTCGGGGTCGCCTACATTCACGGAGAACCTTCCGATTTGAAGGCCCTGTTCCGCAAGGGTCTCTCGAAGCAATCCCTGATTCCTCTCCAGCATTTCCCGAACGGAGGCGTGCGGGGTGAGGATATCGGCCCATACCCCGTCCGGGCGGATTGAAATTTTTATCTGAAGGGCGCCGAGCGTTTCAGGTTCCAGTTGAAGGGTAATTGAATCTAACTTCTTGGAATGGACCTGGATTAATTTCTCGGATATCTGAACGAGAATCTGTCTTTCATCGTGAGACGGTTTGTGGAAAGAGGCGGCTTCGGTCAGGGAAGACGCGGAGGTTGGAAGTGAATCTGCCTGAAAGATTCGATTTTTATCCAGCGCAAACAGATCGAGACGAGAGTCATTTTCTACAGGTGTTTGCTTAATGTCGAACCCCTCTGGGACAGTTCCGTTATCCCTTTCCCCTTCCAATGAGACATAAACGGCTTCCTTGGGCATGACCGTCGTGGGCTTTGGATCAGCCTTATCCTGAACGGGGATGCTCGATGGGAATTCTTTGGGGATTCCTTTTGGGAATTCTTTGGGGGTTTCCTGGGGGTTTCCTGGGGGGGATTCCTGGGGAAATCCTTGGGGGAATTCCTTGTCCGAGGCCATTTCCGAAACTATTCCTACACCGGAGGGCAACGCAGGTTGAGATGTGGACGGCACTGCCGGTTCAACATGGGTCGGCGCGATTTTCACACGATCATCTTCACGACCATTTTGTGGAAGGGCGCCCCCTTCAGCCTGCACCAAGGTCTCTAATATCTCTTGGGGAGGCACAGCCGCCAATTTTGGCATGACCGCTGCCAGTTTCGGATCGGCTGTATCCTGAATTGGGATGCCCGGCAGGGGGATGTCT
>CAYJWQ010000024.1:13441-19543 GCA_964373895.1 uncultured Nitrospirota bacterium | reverse complement strand
CCGGCAAAACAGGTTGAGAGGGGATTGCCTGTCCAAGATTGGTCGGCATGATTTTCAGACGATAATCCTGTGGGAAAACGACCCCTTCAACTGGTATCGCTTGTGGCGGCATCTCTTTGGGGATAGCAGATGCCAGTTTCGGATCGGCTGTATCCTGAATTGGGATGCCCGGCAGGGGGATGTCTTGGGATTCCTTGTCCGAGACTACACCGACGTTGGCCGGCAAAACAGGTTGAGAGGGGATTGCCTGTCCAAGATTGGTCGGCATGATTTTTAGCGGCATAGAGACAAGCTCATTTCCATCGGCGCCGGAAGCAGCGGGTTCAATAGTGCTGGTATCTCCGGAAGACCCAATCGGTTTCCCCTGTTCAAGTGGCGTGTCCCCCTGAATCGGGCTGGCCCCTGATTGTAAGATCGGTTGCGTCGTTCCTACCTGAAACGCGCCCTGGAATTTATGCGTGGACAGGCTGGCAACCGGGGAGAACGGATGGCCCACCGTATCAATAGCGAGATTCCCTCCGCTGTCCGACTTCAAAGATTCTGGCGCACCATCGGCGTTTGAAGGCAATGCCTGCGCGGTTAAGTTAAGAGGATATAAAGGAAGCTGCCCGTTGATGAGAGGCATTATTGGAGAGAACAATAGGGCAAAAGAGGACGATTCAACTTCACGATCGATTTTAGGTTCAGATGGCGGCGATGTCACTTGATCTTGATGAAGGAGCGTTTTGACGTCTCCTTCTGTCGCCGACAGCCCCACTCCTGCAGGCATCCCTTTTATTGCCTCTGTCAGAATTTGTGTGAAATCGTCTTCCGATTTTGCGTTGAGGGGAAACAGAGCTGCCGACTTGGTGTTATCACCGTTGGATGGCGACAGGATCATGAGCGGGTCGATCATTAGTTATGCCTTAGTTATGCCTAATAATTTATGAGTAGGATGCCACTGTTCGGTTAGGATAAAAGCAAGATATATGCCCTGTTAGACAAGGCGATAACAACAGGTTTTTATTAGGTTTTTTGCATATCCCCGTTTCGCTAAGAGTTTGGGGTATCTCTTTTTTGCCTACTGCAAGAAGGAAATTTTTGCCGAGGGATGAGGAGGTGCGGATAGGGTGCGACTAAAAGTTGACAGTCATAAAAAACAAGGCTAAGATTAGCACGAAGTTATGATAACGGGGTTGTCGGCCCAAAATTGTTGTAAGATAATATCTGGGAAAGGGAGGCTGATTGTACACTGTTTAAGGCTAACTTTGATCTTATGAGCGATGAACGCGTAATTTCGGTTGAAGAAGGTGCTGCCCTTCAGAAGAGAACGGTAAAGGGGAGGCCGCCATTTGAGGCCTTGATCGGAAAAAGTCCCCGGATGAAGCGCGTCTATGAATTAATTGATAAAGTGGCCGACACCGATAGCACCATCCTCATTGAAGGTGAAAGCGGGACCGGCAAAGAGGTCGTCGCCAAGACGCTCCATTTTAAGAGCTTAAGAGGCGATAAACCTTTTATCCCGATCAACTGTGGCGCGATCCCGGAGGCGCTTCTCGAAAGCGAGCTGTTTGGCCACGAGAAGGGGGCCTTTACCGGTGCGACATCATTCAGAATAGGGCGATTTGAACTGGCCCATGGGGGGACGCTCTTTCTTGATGAAATTGCTGAAATGCCGTTTCCATTGCAGGTCAAACTTCTTCGTGTCCTCCAGGAGAGGGAGTTTGAGCGTGTTGGAGGCGCAAGATCCATACAGGTGGATGTTCGTGTGATTGCCGCTTCCAACCAGAATATGGAGCAGGCGGTTGCTGAAAAAAGATTTAGGAAAGACCTGTTCTATCGACTGAATGTCATTCCAATTGAGCTTCCCCCCCTCCGTGAACGGAAGGAGGACATACCACTCTTGGTAAGTCATTTCATTCAGAAATTCAATGAAAAGAGACAGGCTGCGCTGGAAGGCTTATCGCCCGAGGCAGAGAAAATTCTGATGGACTATGCCTGGCCGGGAAATATCAGGGAACTGGAAAACTTGATGGAGCGATTAATTACACTTCAGCAAGATGGACTTATCAGGGCTGCCGACCTTCCTGACAAACTAAGAAAACCTCAAGAAAGCCCTTTCCCTTCACAATTTGAATTTCCGGATGACGGTGTCCAATTTTCGGAGTTGGTCCTGGAATTTGAAAACCGACTGATTCAACATGCCATGTTAAAGGCAAATGGCGTCAAAAACACGGCAGCCCGCTTACTAAACTTGAAGCGAACCACCCTGGTTGAAAAGCTCAAGCGACGGGAAAACCTTACTCCCCAGTAGAGTTTGTGAGTTTATTCCCACACGAAGCGAGGGCGCTTCTGATTGCGCCTGGCAAGGCGCGGGGGGGCCCAATATCTGGGAATGTATCTGGTATACACGACCAGATATCGGGGGCCCCGTAACGCAGCCAGGCACGATCAGGGGCGGACGTAGCCGTGCGGGAGTAAACTCACAAGCTCTTAGCACATGAAGAAAGAGGCATCGAATGCTATTGCCTGTCAAATCTTTGGCATAGCAGACAGTTTATTGCTTCGCATCGAGGGAGGCTGACCGATGATCTCTCTTCAAGAGAACCTTACAGAAATATCATATATTTTAACAGGTTAAGCTCGTTATTTTGTATATATAAAACTTTTTTTAAAATATTAGGCATAAGCAAGCATGGGTTGGCATCCTTTTTGCTCATATATTGTAATGATGTTAGGACGGTGCCGATAATGCGTCTGGAATATTTAAAGCAGATTCTACTGTTTTTGGCCGGTTTTCTGATTGCATCGGCCTTCGGACCGATTGTCAGGGCCCAGGATCATGAGCTTCCGGTTTTCCCAAAGGACTATGCGGATGAATTTGTTTTAGGTGAAGATCCGTTTGTAACCGCAATGGAGGCCTATCACGCGAACGACTTTGCAAAAGCGATACGGGAAGTTGAACAGTTATTGCCGGATCTTCCACCGGGTGGCCCTTCGGCAGAGGCGGCCGCGTTTTTTTTAGGCGATCTTCACTTCAAATTGGAGGCCAAGGGCGGTAAGGAGTCGCTTCGCAAAGCGGTTGCCGCGTTTCAGAAGGCCGGATATGCCTATCCGAAGTCAGAGAATGCCATTCGAGGATTCTGGAGAATGGGGCAGATCAACGCAAAGTTAAAACTCTATCCGGAGGCGATTGGAAACTACAACCGAATTCTTCGGTATCATCCCAATAGCCAATATGTCGGTTTGGCCCATTTGGGCATCGGTCATGCCCTTCGCACACAGGGAAAATGGAAGGAGGCGCAAGACGCTTATAAAAAAGCGACCTCCCATAAACTTTCCCCATCCGATCAAAATACGCTCCTGGTAGGCAATGCCGATGCCCTTTATCATCTACAGTCTTATGAAGAGGCCTACAAAAACTATCATACGGCAGCAAAAAACCGACCCGATTACTGGAAGGGAGAACCGAGCATCCTCTTTCAACACGGAGAAATGGCGTATCAGGTGGGCCGTTATGCAGAGGCGAGAAAGGCCCTGATGCTCTTTTTCAATATCTACGGAAATGAACCGCTGGCCCCGGTCGCCCTCGCCATGGCGGGCGACACATGGCGTAATGAAAAAAAGAATCGGGAGGCCCGAAAAGTATATAATATTGTCAGGACATTCGATAAGGCGACGCCAGGAACTCAAGCGGCAAGGCTTCTGATGACCATCGGGGAGATCATGGGCAGTGAATGCGCCCCCGCTTCGACGCCAAAACACAGGTCAAAACCTTGTCTCGATGCGGAACAAAACGAGGCCCAAAACGAGACCGATGAGGCGCGCGCATTAGATAACATTGGGGATGAGGCCAAAACGCTCTTGAAAAAGGCGCTTCCGCCGCTCACGTTAAATAAAATCCTTCTTGAAGCGGCGAAATTCCATCGTAAACACGGGTCTTATGACACGGCGCTTGAAATTGAGAACAAACTGCTTCTCCGCCTGTCAACCGATTCCACCCCATTCAGAAAGAGGTTAACCTCCGAGTTGAACGACACCATGTCGGACGCCATCAATGATGCAGCGGTAAAGCAGGATGACATTAAAATGGTAAAATTGTTTTATACCTATCCCGCTGCCTTCACCCCAAAAATGTTGACCGGATCAACAGGGATGCTGGTCGCCGAAAAGCTGCTGAAGGTGGGCCTTTATCCGCAATCACTCGATTTGTATGAGCCGATTTCCGTGAGCGTTGCAAATCCATTTTCAGAAAGCGCGCTGATGCAACTGGGCAAGCTCCTTATCCAGCAGGGCGATTATGATAGGGCCAGGGAAAAGTTCATGCAGTTTCTCGCGCGATACTCCAAGAGCAAACGGGTTCCAGAGGTGAAGGCCCTTCTCGCTGAACTTTCTGACTATCAAGGGGAAAAAGAAAAGGCGATTTTGGAATACCAGAACTGGTTAAGGCTTTATTCCAACTATCCGGACTACGAGCGTGTCTCACTGAAACTGGCGAAGCTCTTTCAAAATAAACGAGACTTTAAAAATGAGATCGATGCCTATCTTAGGCTCATTAAAGCCGATTCCAGGAAATATTCCTGGCTTTCCCTTCGCGTGGCGGATGGATATTACCGCCTGCGGGATTATAAGAAAGCCGCCGATTTCTACCAACTGGTTTTAAAAACGGATGGGATCGGCAGTCAGGCGAATTGGGCGCAGTTGCAGTTGGCAAATTGTTATCAAGCCCTGGGTCAAAACGACGAAGGGCAGGCCATTTATGCCAGGTTGGAGCAGGACGCAGACGATCTTTTAATTAAGAAGATGGCGTCTGAAAAGGCGAGGTTCCGCTTTTAACGAAAGACGATAAAGATGGAAGAGAAAAAAATCGAGCTTCTTCAAGAGGCCTTCAGTCAGTTTAACTTAACCTCTCTGGATCTGGAGAGGTGTTACCGACTTCTTGAGGAACAGGTGCGTCAGTTAAACGCGGATCTGGAGGAGAAAAACAAACTCCTCAAGACCGCCATAGAGGAAAAAGAGGCGCTCCGAGAGCAGGCGGAACGGAATCTTAGGCTGGCGGCCGTGGGAGAGATGGCCGCCAGAATGGCGCATGAGTTGAGAAATCCCCTGGGGAGCATCGAGCTATTCGCATCGCTTCTCAAAAAGGGGCTGGCAAAAGAACCGGATAAAGTCAAGTGGGCGGAGCATATCTCCTCCGCGGTCATGGCGATGGACTACTCCCTTACGAACCTCCTTTTGTTTACCGGAAAGCCGACTCCCAATGTTCGAAAGATCGATATTGGCGGAATTATTAGCGAGTCTCGGATTTTTGCGTCCCATCTGATCCAGCAAAACCGAATTGAATTTGTTCAGGAAATTGGTCTGATGCCGGAGCCTTTTTTAGGCGATGAAGACCTTTTGCGTCAGGTTTTTCTCAATCTGATTCTCAATGCGGTGGATGCGATGCCGCATGGAGGCCAATTGCGTGTTGTGGCGGCGCCCCATCAGACGCAGCCTGAAAAGGATGGGGCTGCGCGCGAGGAGGCGGTGATGGTCACGGTCAGTGATACCGGCTGTGGCATTCCTCAAGAGGCGCTTTCCAAGATTTTTGATCCGTTTTTTACCACCAAGGATAAGGGGACAGGGTTGGGTCTTGCGATTGTGCACAATGCCATACAGGCCCATAACGGCTTAATCCAGGTTCAGAGCGAGCCCAACAAGGGAACAACATTCACCTTGATCTTCCCCGCTGGGCAGCAGGCGCTTGCGCCCGATCGCGGAGGGGATTAGATGGCAAAAGCGCTTAAGACAGGGCCGGTCTTAATTGTGGATGACGATCCCGCAATGCGGGCGGCGCTGTCCGCGTCGCTCTGGGAGATGGGGTATACCCTGCTTTCCGCCACCAACGGGGAAGAGGCTGTGAAGCAGTGTCAGGGCCAACAGGTTTCGGTGATGATTACCGATATGAAGATGCCGGGGATGAACGGTCTTGATCTTTACAAGGAGACAAGAAGGCTTAAACTCAAAATTCCGGTCATTATTATGTCGGCCTATGGAACCATTGAAACGGCGGTTGAGGCGATGAAGCTGGGTGTTTTTGATTATCTGGTCAAACCGTTCTCCCAGGAGACCCTTGCCGCGGCC
>CAYJWQ010000024.1:0-13341 GCA_964373895.1 uncultured Nitrospirota bacterium | reverse complement strand
GGGCGGTTTGAGCTTGCGAACAGTGGAACCATTCTCTTAGACGAGGTGAGCGAGATGCATCTCTCCTTGCAGGCAAAGTTGCTTCGCGTCTTGCAGGAGCGCGAACTTGATCTGCTGGGGAGCAAGGCCCCTCTCCCCCTCGATATCCGGGTGATTGCGACGACCAATCGTCCGTTGTGGGAGGAGGTGAAGGCCGGCCATTTCCGGGAAGATCTCTATTATCGTCTCAATGTCTTTCCGATACGGATCCCTCCGCTTCGCGGCCGTATTTCCGATATCCCTTTACTGGTGGATCATTTTATTCAAAAGGGCGCAATGCGGAATAAGAAATCGGCCTCCTCCATTGGCAAGGATGCCCTCTCGCTCCTGATGGGACGTGAGTGGCGGGGTAATGTCAGGGAGCTTGAAAACGTTATAGAGCGGGCGGTTCTGCTGTCAGAAGGGGAGACGATTGCCGAGGAGCATATTCTGTTTGGGGAGGGCCAACCGGTCAAGACAGAGAGACCAGTTCCCAACGGGACCACACTGTGGGAGGCGGAGCGGGGTTTAATCTTGGGGACATTGGAACAGGCGGGGGGGAACCGAACCCATGCCGCCCGCATTTTAGGGATCAGCATCAGAACGCTTCGCAATAAGTTAAAAGAATACCGGGAGCTTGATCCTGCCTCGATCCCCCTGGGGTCGGCGGAAGAGGAAGAAGACGATATCGGAAACCCTTTGGGGACCGGAAGGAGACACCCGGCCCTGGGGCAGGGCAAATAAAATCGTTTGGAGGGAGACAGATGATTGTTCGATTTTTAAATCAAACTTTTAGCAAAACGCTGGGCCTGCTGGAACGGGCACTGGACATTCGCAGCGAGCAGCATCGTTCCACAACGGCCAATGTCGCCAATCAAGACACCCCAGGATATAAGGCGACAGAAGTCAACTTTAAAGCGGCGATTGACGATGCGTTTCAGGCAACGCCGTCCGCCCCGCTGATGACGACGGATTCCATGCATTCCTCCGGGGCGATCCAGTTGGCCAGAACCAATCAATCGCACATCTCTTCCGTGGCCCAGGCGGCCTCTCCCCCTTCTTATGTGGTCGAATCGAAGGCACAGTCCAACCGCCTTGACGGCAACAACGTCAACGCGGAGGCGGAGATGGCAAAGCTTGCCGAAAACAGTTTGATGTATAATGCAACTGTCCAGTTTGCAGGTAGAAGGCTATCTGCGATCAAGGATACCATTCGGGACTTAAGGTAACTTAAGGAGGAGATTCCATGAACATCGAAGACGCATTTTCCCTGTCAGCCTCGGGCATGGAGGCCCAGAAGACGCGGCTCCATGTGATCTCCAGCAATTTGGCAAACGTCGAATCGACCAGAACGGCAGAAGGGGGGCCTTATCGGCGCAAGGATGTTATTTTTACCTCAAAGCCGTTGAAAGGCCCCTTTGGAGAGGTACTCTCTTCTCTGGGGAATGCCGGTTATCAAGGGGTGGAGGTTACGGAAATTATGGAGGATCAGCGGCCGTTCAAGCAGGTTCTTGAACCGCAGCATCCTGACGCCGATATAGACGGGTATGTCCTCTATCCCAATGTGAATCCGATTGAGGAGGTCGTGAACATGATTTCCGCGCTCCGATCCTACGAGGCAAACGTCACCGCATTTAACGCGACGAAAAATATGGCGTTAAAGACATTGGAGATCGGACGGTAATTAAGACGTAAACACCATATAAAGGAGCATGCGTACCATGGAAATTCAACCGATAGGTCCTCAAGGGGGAATTGATCAATTCAAGGTGGAGTTGGGCGAATCAAGACCGGGACAATCGTTTCTCGACGCCTTGAAAGAATCGATCCAGGAAGTAAACGGCATCCAGAAAGTGGCGGATCAATCGATCCAAGATCTGGTGATGGGAAAGGGACAAGACCTGCATCAGACGATGATTGCCCTGGAGAAGGCCAGCGTCTCTTTCCAGCTTATGATGTCGGTCCGGAATAAAATTGTAACCGCCTATGAAGAAATCAGCCGGATGCAAGTTTAGTAGGTTGTTGAAAAACTCGTTTTATAGGCAGGCTGTTCAAAAAGTTCCAGATGCGAGGCCGCAGGAACCGAGGAGACCACAGCGTACTAAAAAAGTACGTGAGGATCTCCGAGGGACCGAGAACGAAGTAGATGGACTTTTTCAACAGCCTGTTAGTCCGCCGGCTGAAACAGCGTAGGGGCTTAACATGAGGGGGGAGAGTCATGGCTGACATGTTCGAGCAGCTGAATCAAAACCTGGCTGCGATGAGCCTAGGGAAAAAGATCGGGATTGGATTGGTCTTGGCGGGCGCCATTGCAGGCGCGTATGTCCTCTGGCTTTGGACACAGAAACCCGACTTCCAGGTCCTTTATGCCAATCTCTCTCCTGATGACGCAGGCGCGGTCATTGATAAATTAAAAGAGGCGCGTGTCCCTTATGAGGTTTCGGCGGGGGGAGGGGCCATCCTGGTGCCGTCCCAGCAGGTCCATGAGTTGAGACTGCAGTTGGCGAGTCAAGGGCTTCCGCTGGGCGGGGGCGTCGGTTTTGAGATTTTTGATCGCACGACGCTCGGGACGACAGAGTTTGTTCAGAAGTTAAATTACCGGAGGGCCCTGCAGGGGGAGCTGGCCCGCACCATCGGGCAATTATCGGGGGTGGGCAAGGCGAGGGTCCATCTTAGCATTCCAGATAAATCTGTTTTTGCCGCCAGACAAGAGCCGGCGCGCGCCTCGGTGGTGGTAAACTTAAAGTCAGGAAGGACGCTCTCTCCCCTTGAGGTTCAAGGGATCATCCACCTGGTGTCGAGCAGTGTGGAGGGCCTGGCCCCTCAATTCGTGACGGTCGTTGACAATAACGGTCGGATGCTTTCAAAGAAGTCGGATTCCCCCGCCCAGGATGCCCAATTTGATTATCAGACGAAATTAGAGAAAGACCTTGAGGTAAAAATCCAAACCATGCTTGAGACGGTGGTAGGGCAGAGCAAGGCGTCCGTGCGGGTGGCGGCCGTGCTTGAAAGCAGGCAGGTGGAGACGACCGAGGAAAAATTTGATCCGGAAAGCCAGGTTATTCGAAGTGAGCAACGGATGCAGGATGGGAGCACGAGCGCCAACCAGTCGGCTGGCGGGCCTCCCGGTGTGGTATCCAATATCCCCGGCCAGCAGGCCACGCCTCCGCAATCGACGAGCAACAGCTCTACAACGAAAAAGGGAGATACGGTCAATTATGAAATCAATAAAAGTGTCAGCCGCATTGTCGAGCCGATCGGCGTCGTAAAAAAGCTTTCGGTGGCGGCCCTGGTGGATGGCACCTATGACTCTGTGACCGATCCCAAGGGGGGGGTGACCAGGAAATATATTCCCAGAAACGAAGAAGAAATGAAAAAGCTGGAAGAGCTTGTTAAAAAGACGATGGGATTTTCGGCAGACCGAGGGGATCAGTTGCAGGTGGCCAATATTGCCTTTGACACAGGGGCCCTCGAGGAGATCGAGACACCCGTTCCATTCTCGGCGCAGATGGCAGAGTTCATGAAGGCGAACTGGATCACCATGTTACGCTACTTCTTCGGGTTTATTCTTGCCTTAATTGTCTTCCTTTTTGTCATCCGGCCGACGATCAAAGCCCTTGTCGCGCCGCCTCCACCCCTGCCCGTAGCGCCGCCGCTCCCTGCGGCGGCAGGGCCGGGTGGGGCCCAAATGGCCGCTGCGGCGGGGGAGGTAGCTGGGGCGGCGGGAATGCCAGGGGCGCCAGGCGGCATTACCTCTCTTGAACAGGCCCAACAGCTTGCCAAGGATAATCCTGCGGCGGCTGCGAACGCAGTGAGAGAGTGGCTTCAGGAAGGATAGGGGCAAGAAGAATAGGGGATTGATATGGCGGAACAACTTTCAGGATACGACAAGGCTGCGATACTCCTGCATGCCCTTGGTGAGGAGGCGGCATCAGAACTCTTAAAACAGCTCACCCCGGAGGAAATACGGAGAATGGGGGTGAAGCTCTCAAAACTTCCAGAGGCGACGCCAAAAAATGTTGATAACGTCTTGGGGGAATTTTTTAAATTAACGGGGGCTACGGGACAGATCAGCAAGGAGTATTTAAGGGGCCTCCTGTCAAAGACGCTGGGGCAACTTGGGCAGGCAAAGGTGAAGATGGCCTCCGATGTGGTCTCCCCGGAGATGGAGGTCCTGCAATGGATGGACCCCAAGGCGATCTGCAATATTATCCGCAATGAGCATCCCCAGGCCATTGCCTTGATCCTGGCCAACCTCAATCTCGATCAGAGTGTCCAGATTCTGACCCAGCTTCCCGAGGCGCTCCGGGGCGACGTATTGATGCGGATGGCGACCCTGGAAGAGATTCCGCCAGGGGTGTTACATGAGGTGAGCGAGGTTTTGGAAGAAGTCCTCGAAGGCGAGTTAAAGCGGGTGCAGACGACGCCAAGCCAACAGGTGGGAGGAACCAAAATGGTCGCTTCGATCTTAAGTCAGATGGAGCGCGCCGCGGAGCAGAAGGCGATTGCCGCCATTACCCAGACGAATGCCCCCTTGGGGGAGGAAATTCGAGAACTGATGTTCGTGTTCGATGACTTAGTCAAGCTCGAGGATCGCGCCATTCAGGAGGTGCTGAAGGAGGCGAGCAAGGATCAGTTGGCGATTGCGCTGCGGGCCGCCAAGGAGAACATCAAAGAGAAGATTTTCAAGAATATGTCGGAGCGCGCTGTTGAGATTATGAAAGAAGACATGGAGGCCCGCGGCCCGATGAAGCTCTCCGATGTGGAAAAGGCGCAGCAATCGATTGTGAAAACGGCATTGCGGCTTGTGGATGAAGGGAAGGTTGTGATTGGAAAGAGCGGAGCAAAAGAAGCAGAAGCGATGGTCTAGGGTCGTGAAGTCGAACCCTTCGGGATACGAAGATATCTCTCCGTACGCCTTGCCGAAGGTAAACGCCTTAAATGTCTCTTCCGACGGCGGAGAAGAGCGCCTTACCCCAAAAGAGATTGAGGTGATTGAGCGTGAGTCCTTTGTCAAGGGATTTTCGGCGGGCGAGGAGTCTGGCCGCAACCTGGAAAAAAAAGCGGTGGAGACATCCTGTCAAACCCTTTCCCAACTAATGGCGGAACTTCGCGATTTCAAGGAAACGCTTTTACACTCGGCGGAGGCCGACATTTTAAAGATTGCGATTGCCATCTCCAGGCGCGTCCTTAGGGAAGAACTCTCTTTAAACCCGGAAGTTGTCATGGGGTATATCCGGGAGGCGATCAAGAAGATCGGACACGCTGACACGGTCGTCATCAGAATTAATCCGCAACAATTAGAGAGACTTTCCGGAGAACGATCCAAAATTCTCGAACTGATCGAAGGCGCAAAATGGCTCCGGTTTGAGCCAGATTTAAAGATTGCGATTGGGGAGTGCATTGTGGAGACCCCCGATCGGATGCTGGACGCCCGGGTTGACAGCCAGGTCTCCATCATCGAACGGAGACTCAACCGGCTTGGAGAAGAGGGATGACGGGGAATCTATCCGAGTATCTCGAGCTGATCGAATATGTCGATCCGATGCCTGCTTTCGGCCGAGTTTCCCAGGTGATTGGACTGGTGCTGGAAGGTCACGCCTCGATTTCGGCCATTGGAGAGGTGTGCGAAATCGCCTCCACGGAGGATGAGAGACATCTTCTGGCTGAAGTGGTCGGTTTCCGAGAAAACAAGGTTCTTTTGATGCCTTTAGGAGAATGGACCGGAATCGGCCCGGGCAGTTCGATTGTCAGCAGAGGGACGCAGGCGACCGCGGCCGTCGGTCGGGGGTTATTGGGAAGGGTCCTTGACGGTCTTGGAAACCCGACAGACAGGAAGGGCCCGCTTCAGACCCGGGAAGAGCGGTCCCTCTATGCCTCCCCTCCCAATCCGCTGATGCGTCGGCGCATCACGGAGCCGCTGGACCTCGGCATTCGCTCTTTAAACGGCCTCCTGACCTGTGGAAAAGGACAGCGCATGGGCATCTTCGCCGGCAGCGGCGTGGGGAAAAGTGTCCTGATGGGAATGATCGCGCGTTATACCTCGGCGGATGTTAATGTGATCGCATTGATTGGGGAGCGTGGACGGGAGGTGAAGGAATTTATTGAAAAAGACCTAAGAGAAGAGGGGCTCGCCCGCTCTGTGGTGATTGTCGCGACGTCGGATCAGCCCCCTTTAATCAGGAGGCGCGGTGCCTTTCTCGCTATGACCATTGCGGAATACTTTCGAGATAGAAATTCAAGCGTCCTTTTTATGATGGACTCTTTAACCAGATTCGCGCAGGCCCAGCGTGAGATCGGGCTGGCCGTTGGAGAGCCGCCCACGACCAAAGGATACACCCCCTCCGTTTTCTCCCTTCTCCCAAAGTTCCTAGAAAGGGCTGGAACGTGTGAAAATAGCGGTTCAATCACAGGTCTGTATACCGTCTTGATGGAGGGAGATGATATCAACGACCCGGTCCCTGACGCAGCCAGGGCAATCCTGGACGGCCATCTTGTCCTATCGCGGGCACTTGCGGCCCAAAATCAATATCCGGCGGTTGATCTTCTCAACAGCACAAGCCGTGTGATGATTGATATCATTGACCCGGCCCATTTGGAACTGGCAAGGAAAATGTCCCGATTGGTGGCGACCTATAAAAACGCCGAGGATCTGATACATATTGGCGCCTATAAACCAGGGAGCAGCGCCGAGATTGATGAGGCCATTGGGAAATGGGATGCCATTCGGTCGTACTTTAAGCAAGGAATCAACGAAAAGATCAATTTCAAAGAGAGCGTTGCCCATTTAGGCCAACTATTTAGTTAGAGATGTTTCCATGCCCCGCTATCAGTCACGTTTGGGGGCGGTGATCCGCCATCGAAAACATCTCGAAGAAGAGGCCCAGATTGAGTTTGTGAGGGCGAAAAATGCGCTCTTTGCGGAAGAAGAAAAGCTCCAACATTTGATGAGGCAATTAGAGAGGGCGCTCTCTGATCTTTTGGCGAGGCAATTGCGCGGGATGGCGGCGGATGAGATCGACATTTACCACCGCTTTATCAAGAGGCAGAACGGTTCCGTAGACGACTGCAGGAAAACGATTCATCTCCTTGCCCAGCAGGCCGAAGAGAAACGGGAAGTGCTGATGCGGGCTCTGCAGGACAGGAAGGCCATTGAAAGTGTGGAGGATGTCCGTAAAGAGGCCTTTATAAAGGAATGGAACAAAAAAGAGCAAAATTTAATGGATGAGATTGGTGGACGTCAGCATTGGAAACCGCCGAGGAGGAAGGAGAGATGACCCTCGGAAGATATGGGACAGCGTTGGCGGCTTTTTCCATCCTCTTATCCTTCTCCTTTCTTCTTGAGGCTGCCGATCCTCAAAAGAAAGAGGCAGATTCCCAAAAACAGGAGACAAAAAAGCAGGAAACCAAACAAGAGAAAAAAATGCCTGCAGCATCCACTGCCGAGTTGCAAACGCCTGCGGTTCTTATTAAGGCAATCGAGCAGAGGAATACGGAGCTTGACAAGCGGGCCGAACAACTCGATGCCAAAGAGCAACGGCTCCGGATTCTTGAGAAAGAAGTGGACGACATGCTAAAAAAATATTCGAAAATCCGCGAAGAGATCGAGCAGAAAGAGACGGAGCAAAAAAAACTGGATGAGCCAAAGTACCTGCGTCTTGCCAAGATCTATGAAGGGATGCTTCCGGAAGTGGCCGCGGCCCGGATTGGTGAAATGAAGGAGACGGTCGCCTTAAATATCCTAACGAGGATTAAGGAGAAAACCGCGGCAAAGATATTAAGCGGGATGGATCCGGCCAAGGCGGCGAAGTACAGCGAGAAATTGGTCAAGCCCCCCCGCTAACGTTACTTATGATTTTTCCCTGCCAGGTGCAGGCCACCATCATAACGCGCCGTTACATCCTGCCACTGATCTTATAAATAAAGGCGAGTATTTCCGCCACGGCCTTGTAAAGTTCTGACGGTATCTCTTCGTAGAGATCGAGCGTTGAAAGGACCTCCACCAGGTTCTTGTCTTCATGAATGGGGATGCCATGCTCGCGCGCGATCTGAATGATGCGCTCCGCGATAAAACCGCTCCCTTTTGCGATTACCTTCGGGGCGCGATCTTCTCCCTGTTTATATTTTAAGGCGGCTGCCTTTTTGAATTTCTCATTCATACAATGAGGTCAAGGCCGGAAGAGGTGTGGTTTTTTAACTCAATCTTCTCTTCGTGTTGGATGGTGACGTTGCCACATCGAAGGCCGCAAGCGTCCAACTGCTTTTCAAGCAGGGTGGCATTGGCCTGAAGAAGGTCGTGGAATGGCTGGTTTTCTGTAATGAAACGCAGATAAAAGGAGCCTCCCTGCATTAAAATATGCGTTACCAGTTTTCCAATTCTTTCAAGGTCAAGATAGATGGTGACCGAATAATCTCTCTCCCCCTCCGCTCCCTCATAGGTTTCTTTGAAGATCAGCTCGCCTTCTTTGAGCTCTTTCCAGATCAAGGGGATAAAGGGTTGAAACGTCTCGTTTAACCTTGAGATGAGCTGTTGATGCTCAATCTGATTTAAGAGTTTGTCAATGGTTGCGTTGACGGCACCAGGTTTAACGTTTCCCTCTTTTAAGGCCTCTTCCATCGCAGCGCCATCGAGGTTATTTTTTATTTTAAGAAGAATTCCTTTCAGATCACTATTGATGAGCTTCTCTAACTCGTTGGGCGTTCCAGACGCAAGGCCGTTTGCGAGAAGTTTTACCGTAAGCGTCCTTAGTTTCGTTTCAAAAAAAACGCCGGACGACTGAAGCGCCTCCTTGAGTGTCTCCCCTGTTAAATTTTTCATCTCCGCGAAAAACCTATTTAAATCCAGGAGACCGCTTTCCTTGACCGGCGCGGGCAATCGGTTGATCAGTTCAACGAACGACTTTATTTCTTCGCCAGTTAATCGTGCGCCTTTCAGGTGATTTAACGCGGCAAGAACCACATTTTTAATGCTATTCTCTTCCGGAGGAGCGCCCACCCATTTTAGTTTTACGCCATTCTCCAGCGCCTCAACTTGCAGTAGGAGGGTTGCGCCCTTCTGAAGTGGAAGAGAGGTTTTTGCCTCAATCACCTCATTTTTTAACCGTATGGAAACTGTATCGTCTGAAAGAATATCCAATACCTCGGCGCGCAGCACCTCCCCTACCTTAAAGAGCAGGGCAGGCTCTCCTTTTAAGAAGAGCTTAACGGCCGCTCCCGCCTGTGAGACAGAGGATATTTCCATTTTTAAAGCGCTCCCATCTGTGAGAAAATAGTAACACCTCATAGGCGTTGCGTCAACAGACACCATTATTTCAATGGGTTATACGATATATTGATATAGCCATGCAGCCGTCCCTTGTAACCTTTCTGATGCTGAAAACTCGTTTTATTGGCAGGCTGTTCAAAAAGTTCCAGATGCAAGGCCGCAGGGACCGAGGAGACCACAGCAGGTGGACTTTTTCAACAGCCTACTTACGGGGCATTGCCTCGGCCAAGCGCTTCCTGATATAGTCCCAAAAAGAGGACAGACCCCATTGAAATGGCTTACCCATCTATTCACCGGAAAAACTAATAGAAACCCCGCCCTCAAAAAGCTGTATCAAAATAGGTACGCACTCGATCCCAGAATACAAGGGATTATTCCCCTTCTTCCAAAAACAGCCGAGGCGATGGTTACGGGGGGAGAGTATCTCTATCGAAAAATCATACAAGAGGTGATAGAAGCGTACGATCAGCGTTATCAATTGACCGTATTGACACAGATTGACGAGGCAAAAAGATCTGCCATGATCCGAACGCTGATGAGTTTTATGCTCTTTATCTTTTTCAGCGAACTGTCTAAAACAGACCCCACCGCCTCTTTGTTCTTAACAAACGCACTTCACTTTGAGATTTATCACAGCCTCCCCGCGCGAGAGAGTTTCGTTGACTATCTCAACTACCGGAATCCTAATTTCGAAGATCCAAAATTGGCCCCTACCTTCAAATTTGGCAACGACATCGCCCAAATTGTTGGGGTACGGGATATCCCTTTTTCTTTTGCCATTGCGCAGCAAATACCGATCATCTCGGAAGCGACAAAAACATTGATCCATCTGGCCATCGTAAACGAACCCGCCACCCCTCCTGCCTTATGATCTGTTATCTTATCCCAATTGCCTGGATGGCGGTCATTTATCTTTTTTCAACCGACATCGGATCGGCCAATCATGTCAATCCCATTCTGACGTCCATACTCCAATTTCTTTTTTCAGACGCCTCTCTCCAGAGATTGATGACCGCAGTGGGCGTCCTTAGAAAAACCTCCCATATGGTGGAGTATGCCATCTTATCCATCTTATGGTTCCGCGCCATCAACCCGAGAAAAGAGGGTGGGTATGCGGTCTTCATCGCCCTTGGAATTTCGATCCTTTACGCCGGGCTGGACGAACTTCATCAGGGGTTCGTCCCTTCTCGCACCGCCAGTATCGCCGATATGGGATTGGATGCTACGGGGGCCACGCTTGGCCTCATGATGTTCCTCGGTTTTTCCAAAACCGGTTTCTCTCTTTCCATCAAGGCCAAGTTTTTCGGTTGGTGGTTCGCCTGGGGGTTCTTCTCCGCCATCATGGTGTTTATTGTGACAAAAGGGGGAGGCTTCTCCTTTTGGAAAATGATCGCACTCATCCTCTCTGCCGGACTGATGGCTGGACTTTTTGGGGTGGCCTACTATGTTCGCCGCCGCTAATTTTTTTGTCTCCCAATACCGGAAGCTGCTTGATCTGATTTATCCCTGCGTCTGCGCTCAATGCGGGGCGTCCTCCGCACAGAGGCACCCGCCTGGCAACCCTTTTTTCTGTCATTCCTGCTGGAACGCCCTGCCGCGGGTGACGGGACCTTGCTGTCCGGTCTGCGCCATTCCCTACCCCTCCGAGGAGGCGTTGACCTACAGCCTCTTTCATCGCTGCGGAGAGTGTCGTGAAGACGCGCCTTGTTTCTCGCGTGTCATTGCGCCCTATCTTTATGAGGGAGGACTCGCCAAGGCGATACACTTATTCAAATACGGAGGCAAAAATGTCCTCGCAGGGCCGCTTTCAGAACTCCTCTTTCATGATCTTGTCTCCCTGGAGATTGATCGGGTGATGGCGATTCCCCTGCATCCTAAAAAACTTCGAAGCCGTGGATTTAACCAGTCGCTCCTCCTTGCGCATCGGATATCCCGCCATCTTGGCCGTCCCCTTCTCATTGATGCCCTTTGCCGCATCCGTGAAACGCCGCCCCAGGTTGGCCTCTCACGAAAAGGACGCAAGGAAAATATAAAGGGGGCCTTTAAGGTGGCACAGCCCCATTTCATACAAGGCAGAAGGATTCTTCTGGTGGATGACGTCTACACCACCGGCGCAACCTTAAGGGAGGGGGCCAAGTCGCTCATCAAAGCGGGGGCAGATGAGGTTGTCGTTGCCGCACTAGCCAGAATGATCTAACCATTATGCTATAATAGCAATTTATCAAGCGCAATCGTATGCTTCGTTCTGTTACCACAGAGAAAAACCGCGTTGTGATCCTTGGAATGGGATATGGCGGGCTTCGCGTCGCCCTCGATCTTGAAAAAAGGCGCTCCCAGGGGAAGTTCGGCGGCGAGATACTTCTGATCGATCAATACCCATTCCACCAGCTCGTCACAGAGCTTCACCAGGTTGCCGCAGGGAGCATCGCCTCCGAATTCGCTGCCATTCTGTTAGAAAGGATTTTCAAGGGGAAGAAGATCGCCTTCCAACAGGCGAAGGTGATCCAATTCGACATCGCGCAGAAGATGGTTACGACCGACCATGGCCCTGTTGCCTACGACAGGCTGGTTCTGGCCATAGGAGGAGAAGCCGATCTTTTGGATAGGCCGACGCCGCTTATTCCCGGCCTTCGGGAGCATGCATTTACGATTCAATCGATTCAACCGGCCAATCAATCGTATACGCAATTACAAGAGCGGCTTTTTACATTTATTGCACAAAGAGATTTAAACGGGAAGTTCCACCTTGTCATCGGGGGCGGGGGGACCACCGGCGTCGAGCTTGCGGGCCAGCTTGCAGATGAAATTCCAGAGAGGTGTCGGGGGTATCGTGTTCCAAAGGAGGCCGTCTCTGTCCACCTTGTTGAGGCGTCAGACCGGCTGGTGCCGGGTCTTCATCCGGAAATCGCAAAATATGTTGCGACGGTCTTAACGCGAAAAGGAATTCAGCTTCACCTTGGCGAACCGATTGCGCAGGTGACGAAAGACCAGGTCCTTCTCCGATCAGGGAAGGTCTTGCCGAGCACCATTCTCCTTTGGGCCGGGGGGGTGCGCGGAAATCGCCTGCTGGTGGAATCCACTTTTCCGACAGATTCCAAAGGCAGGGTCACCGTCAATGGCTATCTGATGGCAACCGGCTTAACCGATGTTTTTGCGATCGGAGATTGTTCAAATTTTACGCAATCTGAAGTCGGACAGCCCTCCGCTCCAACGGCCCGGTTGGCCATTGATCAAGGGAGGTGGCTTGCCCGTTATATAACGGGAGAACGCGTCTTTCCTTTTGTCGCGAGCTTTACGGGAGCGGTCCTTTCTCTTGGCAAAGGGGCGGCCGTTGCCATTGTCGGAAACTTAAAATTTTACGGCCGGATCGCTTATCTCTTAAAATCACTTATTACCATGAAATATATCTACTCGATTGGGGGCCTACGGTTACTGATCTATCAGATCCGAATGGGAATCCTCGGGAAAATCTAAACGGCCTCTGGATCGTCGGAGCGGCGCTTTCTATTATCTTCTCGCTGGCTGGTATTTTCTGGCAGCCAGACCGCTATGCGGCGGTTCCGAGCAACAGCGTTGATCCCGCAGAAGCGGCGATTGAAAACAGAGAAAACCGGCTTCTTACGACGGCCCTCAACGATGGAAAGGTTCGCTACCATGAACGGATGGGAAAGATTGTCAGACCCCGTCCGGCGCCTCTTCTCTTCTCTGTTGATCTGATCAAACTTCTCCTCTTTCCCACCCTGCCGATCGCTATCGTTGGCACGCTGATTAGAAAGACATGGTCCTAAAAGGACCATTCCACGGTTATAGTGAACCCCTTCCACGAAGTTGAGGGCTCCATCCCTGTCCAGTTTTTGGGGGCCACTATCAGGCTGTTGAAAAAATCCATCTGCTTACGTTTAGGTTCCTCGGAGATCCTCACGTACCTCCTAAGTACGCTGCGGTCCCCTCGTCTCCTGCGGGGCGTGCGACGCCTGCGGCCTCGCATCTGGAACTTTTTGAACAGCCTGCCTATAAAACGAGTTTTTCAACAACCTGCTATCGTTCTTGGGATTGAC
>CAYJWQ010000023.1:0-21959 GCA_964373895.1 uncultured Nitrospirota bacterium | reverse complement strand
GGTCATCCCAAAACGGGTCATCCCCCCTCTAAAATAGAACTCTATGCGGACTTCCGAAAACCCCCAACAGACAAAAATCTCCGATCCGGGTGGAATAAAATCTCTGTACACACGCAAATCCAATTGCTTAATGGCCCAGCAGTTTATATTCAATGCTGTCAACCAACGCCTGCCAACTCGCCTCGATGATATTCTCGGACACACCCACTGTCCCCCATGTTTTTTCGCCATCCCCTGATTCGATCAAGACACGGACCTTTGATCCGGTTCCGGCGCCAGCCGACAGAACACGCACCTTATAATCTAAAAGCTTTACATCGGAGAGAACGGGATAAAATTTTTCCAACGCCTTTCTTAAGGCATTGTCCAGGGCATTAACCGGCCCGCTTCCAATGGCCGCCGTATGTTCCACCTGGCCGTTGACATCAACCATAATGGTCGCCTCGGCCAATGGATGTTCGCTCTCCTGCCTCTTCTCCACAATCACGCGAAAACCGACCAGGTTAAAAAACCGCTTGTGTCTTCCGAGCGCCTTTTTCATCACCAGTTCAAACGATCCCTCCGCGCCCTCAAACTGGAATCCTCGATGCTCCAAATCCTTTAAGTTGGCCAAAATCTCTTCCAGGCGTGGATTGTCCGCCGTTAGATTAATTTTATACTCCTTCGCCTTCTCTAAAAGGTTGCTGCGACCGCCATAATCAGAGATTAGGACACGTTGGCGGTTGCCGACCTTTCCGGGTGGAATATGCTCATAGGTCTCCGCCTTCTTTCGGACGGCATGGACATGGATGCCCCCCTTGTGCGCGAAGGCCGCCTCTCCCACATAAGCCTGATGTTTATTGTGAGGAAGATTGGCAATCTCGCTGACAAAGCGAGAAACGTCAAGAAGATGCTTTAATTGTTCATCTGATATACAGTTAATATTCATCTTGAGCTTTAGGTTTGGTAAAATAGAACAGAGATTGGCATTGCCACACCTCTCCCCAAATCCGTTGATCGTTCCCTGCACCTGTTGGACCCCAAGCTCTACGGCCGTCAGGGCATTGGCCACCGCCATTTCAGAATCATTATGGGTATGGATCCCCAACGGTCCTCGAAACGCCTCTCGGACAACCGTAAGGATTTCTCGAACCTGCCAAGGCATCATGCCGCCGTTGGTGTCACAAAGGATCAGGCGCTCCGCCCCGGCCGTCTCCGCCGCCTCCAACGTCTTTAAGGCATAGTCGGGCCTCGCAAGATAACCATCAAAAAAATGCTCCGCATCGTAGAAAACCCGGACCCCTTTTGATCTAAGATATAAAATAGAGTCGGATATAATCTCCAGATTCTTTTTCAGGGTAATGCCCAACGCATCAAAAACATGCATATCCCAGCTTTTGCCAAACAGCGTGACGATTTCGGTGCCGGCATGAATTAACGCCTGGATGTTGGGATCTTCCGAAACCTTGTTGCGGGATTTCCGTGTAGACCCGAAGGCAACCAACCTCGCCGATTTTAGCGATACTTTCTTCATCTCTTCGAAGTAGAGAATATCCTTTGGATTGGCGCCCGGCCACCCTCCTTCAATAAAATGAACGCCAAGATCATCAAGCTTCTTCGTGATAAGCAGTTTGTCTTCGACTGAAAAGGAGACGTCTTCCGACTGGGCTCCATCGCGCAAGGTGGTATCGTATATTTCGATCTGGCGCATTACTTTCTCCTTGTTTTACTTTTTCCCTTCACCGGAGGTGGGGAGCCGCCTTTTGCAATCTGGAACGCCTCATGAAGTGTCCGAACGGCAAGCTCCGTATATTTGGAGTCAATCACACACGAGATCTTGATCTCCGACGTAGAGATCATCATGATATTAATCCCTTCTGCGGCAAGACTCTGAAACATCCGGGCCGCCACGCCAGAGTGAGAACGCATCCCCACACCCACAATGGAGACTTTTGTGATGTTCTCCATCAGAAGAATATTCGACACCCCCATCTCTTCCGCCAGCTTAGATAAAACCTCTTTTGCCCGACCAGCATCCCCCCGGGGAACGGTAAAAGAGATATCGGTCAACCCTCCCTGTCCCACATTTTGGATAATCACATCGACCGATATATTCTCCTTGGCAATGGCGCCGAATATTTTCGATGCGACTCCAGGGCGATCCGGCACGCCCACCAGGGTGATTTTCGCCTGATTCTTGTCATAGGTCACCCCCGACACCACTTCCTGCTCCATCTCCGGATCCTCCTTCGTCACCAATGTCCCCTCGCCGTTGTTAAAACTGGACCGCACACGGACGGGGACCTGATATTTCATCGCAAATTCAACCGACCGCGCATTCAGCACCTTTGCCCCCAGACTTGCCATCTCCAGCATCGCTTCGTATGAAATTCTGGAGAGTTTTCTTGCGGAGGGGACAATATTGGGATCGGCCGTATACACACCATCCACATCGGTAAAAATATCGCAGAGATCGGCGGAAAGGGCCGACGCCAGGGCAACGGCCGTGGTGTCCGAGCCACCACGCCCCAATGTGGTCACATCCGATTTTTCGTTGATCCCTTGAAAACCGGCCACCACGGGGATCACCCCTTCAGCGAGGGTCGCCTTAATTCGTTCGGCCGCCACCTCCTTAATCCGCGCATTGGTATGGACATCATCGGTCAGGATCCCAATCTGCCTTCCGGTCAGCGACCGCGCATGGACTCCCCGCGCATGGAGGGCCATCGCAAGGAGCGCAACGGTCACCCGCTCACCGGTGGAGAGAAGCATGTCCATCTCGCGTTCATCGGGATAGGGGGCAACCTCGTGCGCAAGCTGGATGAGACGATCGGTCTCGCCACTCATCGCCGAGACGACCACCACCAGATCACACCCTTCCTCACGCGTCTTAATAATCCGGTCGGCAACCTTTTTTATCCGATCAATATCCCCAACCGATGTTCCTCCATATTTTTGTACAATCAAACTCATGGCGCCACAAACCTCATATCAATGCTACCTCTGCCATCCCCTAAAATCCTAAAACCTTCAATACATCGGACAAATTCGCCTTCACCGTCACCGGTTTTTGCGCAACGTTTAACGAAAAATCGGGGTCCTTTAACCCATGTCCCGTCAAAGTGCAAACAACCGTGCTCCCTTTCTTAAATAGACCCCCTTTATTCAGTTTGATAACGCCGGCCACCCCTGCCGCCGAAGACGGCTCGCAAAAGATCCCCTCCAGCCCGGCAATCATTCGATAGGCCTCCACAATTTCGTCATCGGTCACCAGATTGATCTCACCCTTGGACTCCGCAGCCGCTTCCACCGCCATTTTCCAACTCGCCGGGTTGCCAATCCGGATCGCCGTTGCCACGGTCTTCGGCTTCTCAATAATATGTCCGAGGACAATCGGGGCCGCCCCTGCCGCCTCAAACCCCATCATCTTCGGCAATGAATCCGATCTTCCTTTTTGATGGTATTCCTTATATCCCATCCAATATGCGGTGATGTTTCCGGCATTCCCCACCGGGAGAAAGTGGTAATCAGGGGCACATCCCAACTGGTCGCAGACCTCAAATGCCGCAGTCTTCTGTCCCTCCAGACGATAAGGATTCACGGAGTTCACCAACGTAATCGGATGCCGCTCGGCCACCTGTTTCACCAGGGCCAGCGCCTCATCAAAATTTCCCTCCACCTGAATCACCATGGCCCGATGGATCATCGCCTGCGCCAGTTTTCCCAACGCAATCTTCCCCTCCGGGACAAGGACATACGCCTTCACCCCCCCCCGGGCGCCAAAGGCCGCCGCTGAAGCCGAGGTGTTCCCCGTGGATGCGCAGATGACCGCGTCGGCCCCCGCCTCTTTCGCCTTCGATATCGCCAGCGTCATCCCACGATCTTTAAACGATCCGGTCGGATTTCCCCCTTCACACTTTAAATAGAACCTGATATCAGCATGAATCGCCGAGGCAAGCCGCGGCGCCGGAATCAATGGGGTATTCCCTTCAAGGAGGGTCACGACAGGCGTCTTATCCGTCACCGGAAGAAATTCCCGATAGGCGTTGATAATCCCACCCCATGCCATCTATCAAGCCCCTCCCGCCTCGGGCCCTTCCACACGGATGAGCACCGTTGGCTCCGAAACATAGTTCATCTGATTCATCTGATGGAGGGCCTCCTGAACATCCCGCTCTTTCGCTCGATGGGTCATCATCACCAAGGGGACGGATCCGCCCGCCTTTCTCCCCTGCTGTATCACGGATGAAATACTTATTTGATATTTTCCTAAAACACCCGATATTTTCGATAAAACACCGGGTCGGTCTTCAGCCATAAACCGAAGGTAATAAAGACTTTCAACTTCTTCCATCCTCTTGACCTTGAGCGGCGTCCTACCACTCGTGAGAAACGACGCGGGGGGGACCCTTCCCCCCATTGTTTCCCCCTTCATCATATTTCTTGCGATGTCGATCAGATCGCTCACCACGGCGGCGCCCGTCGGAAGCGCCCCCGCGCCGGGGCCGTAAAAAAGGGTCTCTCCCACCGAGACGCCGGCAATATAGATCGCATTATAGACGCCGTCCACCTTCGAGAGAAGATACTCTTTAGGGATCATGGTCGGATGGACGCGGGCCTCAATCTCTCCATCGGCCAGCTTGGCGATGGCCAGCAGCTTGATTTTATATCCGAACTCCTCGGCAAAGGAGATATCGAGCGGTGTCACCCTGTCCACCCCCTCCGTGTAAATATCTTTTATGGGGACGGGGGTTCCAAAGGCAAGGTTGGCCAGAATGGCCAGCTTATGCGCCGAGTCGGCCCCGCCCACATCGAGGGTCGGATCGGCCTCGGCATATCCCAATCGTTGCGCATCGGAGAGGACTTCGGAAAACGGCTTTCCCTCGTCGGTCATTCTGGTAAGAATATAATTGCATGTCCCATTGACGATCCCGTAGATCGCCGTGATGTTTTCCGCGGAAAGCCCCTCTTTCATCGCCCGGATGATCGGGATTCCCCCGCCGACACTCCCCTCAAAACCAATATCCACCCCCGCCTCATCGGCGGCGCGGAAAATCTCCTCGCCATGCACGGCCAGTAGGGCCTTGTTCGCGGTCACCACATGCTTATGATGACCAATGGCATCCAGGAGATACCTTCGGGCGGGATCATATCCCCCCATCAGCTCAACGACAATGTCAATTCCAGAATCTTTGATGATTTCATACGCATCGGTCGTTAAAATCGCTTTCGATATCGCGACGCCGCGGTCCCGCTTCACATCGAGGTCGGCAATCCTGGCAATCTCAATCGGACATCCGAGTCGGCGGCGTATTAACTCCTGCCGCTCGACCAGGATTTTAACTACACCGCTTCCCACCGTGCCAAAACCGATGATACCAACCCTTACAGCAGACCTCATTGCCCGCCACCTTTTTTTAAGACCTTCCGAATCCCCTGGATGGCCTGTCTGGTTCGGTGCTCATTCTCAACCAATGCAAAGCGGACATAGTCATCGCCATACTCTCCAAAACCAATTCCGGGAGAGACGGCCACCTTGGCCTCAACTAAAAGATGCTTGGAGAATTCCAGCGATCCCATTTTTCGAAAGGCCTCTGGGATTTGCGCCCAGACAAACATGGTTGCCTTCGGTTTTTCGATCTTCCATCCCACCCGATTTAATCCGTTCACCAGGACATCCCGTCGATGGCAATAGAGGTCCACCATCTCTTTCACGCACTCCTGCGGCCCATTTAAGGCGACAATCGCCGCAATTTGAACCGGCTGAAAAATACCGTAATCCAGGTAACTCTTAAGCTTGGTTAAGGCGCCAATGACCTCCCTGTTTCCAACGCAAAAACCAACCCGCCAGCCGGGCATATTATAACTCTTTGACAGGGTAAAAAATTCAACGCCGACCTCTTTTGCGCCCGGCACTTGAAGGAAACTCGGGGCGCGATAGCCGTCAAATACCAGATCGGCATAGGCCAAATCATGGACCACAATCAAATGGTTCTCTCTCGCAAAATCCACAATCTTCTTGAAGAAATCGATCCCGACCACCTGCGTGGTCGGATTGTGCGGAAAATTGATAATCAGCATTTTCGGACGCGGCCACGCCTGTCGGGTGGCCGTCATCATATCCTCAAAAAAGTCCCGCTCCGGGCGAAGCGGTATGGAGCGGACTTCCCCCCCCGCAATGATCACGCTATACGGGTGAATCGGATAGGTCGGACTGGGCGCCATCACCACATCGCCCGGGCTGATCGTCGCAAGGGCCAGATGCGCAATCCCTTCTTTGGAACCAATGGTGACAATCGCCTCCTGATCGGGATCGAGCTCCACCGAAAAATTTCTCTTATACCAATCGGTGATCGCCAGGCGCAAACGGGTAATCCCACGCGAGGCGGAGTACCGATGATTCTTTGGGTTCTCCAACGCCTTGATCGCCTTATTGACAATATGCGATGGCGTCGGCTGATCGGGATTCCCCATCCCAAAATCAATAATATCTTCGCCCTGACGCCGCGCCTCCATCTTCATCGTGTTGACGATATTAAACACATAAGGGGGAAGCCGTTTTATCCGCGCAAAATCGTGCACAATCACTCCCAACTTATTAAAAAACTTGAGATTTTTCACATTCTATTTTAAACGGGCCGCCTTGTCAAATAATCCAGCGCTCTCTTCAGCGAATTGACAAATGGAACCACGATGATTAGAGTATTTTTATTATATTATCTTGCGTACCGATGCCCGACGGGAGAGGCATGCCGCTTTTTATTCGCTCTATTATATTCATTGCCTTTTTCTTCGCGCCATTCCTAAACACCGTGTCCACCTCTTCTTATGCGGCCTCGGAGGACGAAGAGAATACCATCGCCATTTATGAACGTGTGAACGCAGGCGTCGTCAACATCACAAACATCGCCGTTACCTACGATTTTTTCCTAAACCCGGTCCCTTCGGAGACGACGGGGTCCGGCTGCATTGTGGATAAGAAAGGATACATCCTCACGAATCATCATGTGATCCGTCGCTCCGATCGTCTGGAAGTCACCCTGTCCGATGGAAGCAAATGGCCCGCAAAACGGATCGGAACCGATCCGCAGAGCGATCTGGCCATCATCCAGATCGGCGCCCCTCCGGAGAGGCTTACTGTTATACCGCTTGGGAGTTCAGATCACCTTCGCCCCGGGCAGAAGGTCCTCGCCATTGGAAACCCATTCGGTCTGGAGCGGACATTGACCTTAGGGATCATCAGCGCCCTGCGCAAATCGGTCAAGTCAGGGGAATTCGAGATGGATGAGGTCATCCAGACCGATGCGGCAATCAATCCAGGGAATTCCGGCGGCCCGCTCTTAAACGCCGACGGGAAGATGATCGGGGTGAACACTGCGATCTTCACCCCATCGGGAGGAAGCGTTGGAATCGGCTTCGCCATCCCGATGAACAATGCCAGAAAAATCATCATGGAACTGATGACGAAGGGCTATGTGGCCTACCCCTGGTTGGGGATCGATTTCCAGGCCCTCATCCCGGAATACGCCGAAGCGCTCTCCCTCCCCGTCTCACGGGGACTCCTCATTGCAAGGGTATTTCGTGGAGGTCCGGGACATCTTGCCGGAATACGCGGGGGGAAACACCGGATCGAAGTGGGAAACGCCATTCTGATTGTCGGCGGCGACATTCTGACTGGGATGGATGGGAGCAAAATCGAATCGGCCGATGATTTTCATCACCTGATGAAACAGAAAAAACCGGGTGAGCGGACCACCCTGACCGTCTGGCGGGGCAAGGCCAAAAAAGATCTCGCCGCAACCCTTGGAGAGCGGCCCCGGTCGTAACATGGAATTCTCACGTCTTGTCCACACCTTCCACCGGCTTGAAGAGACGACCAAACGGCTCTCTATGTTTGATCTCCTGGCGGCGCTTTTTCGCGAAGCCGATGTCGCCGAAATCGACAAAATGATCTACCTGACGCAGGGCGAACTCCTTCCCCCTTTCCACGGAATCAATATCGGGATGTCGGAGAAATATCTTCTTCGGGCCATTGCAAAGGCAAACGGAATCAACCTGGGTGAAGTTTCAGACCAATACCGACTCGTTGGAGATGTGGGAACGCTTGCGGAAAAATATGCCTCCGGCGAGGGGAGAAAAATGTCGGTCAGCGAGATTTATCTTGCAATCGATCAGATTGCGGCGATCGCGGGAAAAGGGAGCGTTGACCGTAAGATTGATGCGGTCTGCGAACTCCTCGCTTCTGTCTCGGCCATTGAATCTCGGTATCTCATCCGATTTCTATCGGGAAGGCTAAGACTCGGCGCGGGCGATGCCACCCTCCTTTCGGCCCTGGCCCTCGCAAAAGGGGATCGCTCCCATCGGCCATTGCTGGATCGGGCCTACAACATCACCTCCGACCTGGGATATGTGGCAAAGACCTTTTTTCAATCGGGCGAAGCGGGGGTTGAAAACATTTCAGTGCGATTGGGCTATCCGATCCGTCCCGCCCTCTGTGAACGCGCAGAATCGACAGAAGAGATGATCGATCGGATGGGACGATGTGTCATCGAGGTTAAATACGACGGATTCCGCTGTCAGGTCCATAAGGACCGAAACAGTGTGGCCATCTTTTCAAGAAACCAGGAACGCACCACGCCGATGTTCCCGGAGATCGCCGAAGAGATCATGCGACGCCTCCCGGACGAGGAGGCCATTTTAGAAGGCGAGGCGCTCGCCTACAACGAGCAAACGGGCGACCTTTCTCCATTCCAGGTCACCATCCAGCGCAAACGCAAACATGGCATTGAGGCCATGTCGAGACAATATCCTCTAAAATTTTATGTGTTTGATCTCCTCTATTTCAACGGAAGCGATTATACCAAACATAGATACCACGACCGGCGCGGGAAATTGGCCGAAATCCTTCAGAAGCGCCCCGTGCAAAATCCTGTCATGATCATTTCCGAAGCGACCGAAACGGACGATCCCAAGGTCGTCCAGAACTTCTTTGACGCCGCGATTGAGCGGGGGCTGGAGGGGATCATCGCCAAGCGGCTGGATTCCCCTTATGCCGCCGGCTCACGCAATTTCAACTGGATTAAACTGAAGCGAAGCTATAAGGGAGCGCTTGCCGATTCGGTTGATCTTTGCATCATCGGCTATTACGCGGGAAAAGGGCATCGCGCCCAATTCGGAATCGGGACCATCCTGTGCGCCGCCTATGATCCTGCATCGGATTCCTTCAAGGGCATTACCAAAATTGGCACAGGATTTTCAGAAGAGGAGCTGGGGCAGATGAAGGGGATCCTCGATGAGGCCGCATCTCCCACCCCTCCCTCCAACGTAGATTCAGCGGTCACGCCCGATGTCTGGATCTATCCCAAATATGTCGTGACGGTAATGGCCGATGAGATCACCCGCTCCCCCAACCACACCGCAGGAAGAGACGCCGAAGGGGTCGGCTACGCGCTTCGGTTTCCTCGCGTTGTTGGCTTCATCCGCGCCGACAAACGGGCGGAAGACGCCACGACCGTCCCGGAAATCATCCAGATGTTTGAAAGACAGAAACGTGTCAAAATAGTATCGTAATCAACCATGCTCCAGAAAACTGACGAAATCGGCTGTAAGACATCTGGGAGGGCGCTCTACGACATCACAAAAGAGGTCGCAAGTTGGGTAAAGAAGACCGGCATCCAAACGGGTCTTCTGACCCTCTATATTCCCCACACATCGGCCTCTTTGCTTATTCAGGAAAATTATGATCCTGAAGTGCTGCGTGACTTGGAGCGATTTTTTAATCGACTTGTTCCACAGGGAGATTCTATCTTCCGTCACACAACCGAGGGATCGGACGACATGCCGGCCCATGTCCGTTCCGCCCTGACCGCCACCTCCCTTTCGATCCCCGTGCGAAACGGCCAGATTTCTCTCGGAACGTGGCAAGGGATATTCCTTTATGAGCACCGCGCCGCGGGCCACGCAAGAACGATCTTGCTCCATCTGGTGGGTGAGTAGGCCATTGAGCAAAACGGATGACCACGCAAGGATTGGCTGCCCCGCTCATTGTAAAAGCGGCAGCAGCGCTTCCGGAGATTCCGGCTCGCCCAATAGTCGTCCATAAACCACATCACACTGGACCACACGCAAGAACTCCAACTGCCCTTCCGTTTCAACCCCTTCAGCCATCACCTTCATCTTTAAGCTATGGGCCAGTCTGATCATGGACGCGGCGATCTCTCTACTTGAGAGATCGTCCGTCATCTTCCGAACAAAAGAAGGCGCCATCTTAAACATATCAATCGGGAAAGGTCTTACAAAATACAACGAAGAACAGAGGGCCCCAAAATCATCGATGGCAAGTTGCACCCCCAACCGTTTTAATTCTTGCAGGACAGCGACCGTCGCATCAGGATGTCGCATGGTTTCGCAAGAGAGTTCTAAAACCAGGTGGCGCGGCGGGAGGCCTGTTTCTTTTAATACCCGCAAGATGATCTCGCTTATATTCTTTTGTTTAAACTGACAGGTCGAGAGATTCACCATCACATAGAACGAAGACGGCAACCCCCATTCTGGAGAACAGCGCCACGTTTGATGCTGCGCGCATGCGATACGGAGCGCCCATTCCCCAATCGGCGCCATCAGCCCCGTCTCGTTGGCCACGCGAATAAATTCGTCGGCAAGAGGCAAACCGCAATTCGGGCGCTGCCAGCACAAACAGGCCTTGACGCCAATGACTTGATTGGTCGCAAGATCAATCTGCGGCTGATAGCGAACCGCAAACTCTCCCCTCTCCAACGCATACCGCAGCGCATTTTCCATATCCAGTCGGCAAGAGGCGGCCACGTTCATCTCCGCCGTGTAGAACTGGTAGTTATTTCTCCCTCGCTCCTTTGCAAGATACATCGCCGCATCCGCATTTTTGATGAGGGCCTCGGCGTTGTCCCCATCCGTCGGATACAATGCGATCCCGGCGCTGGCTGTGACAAAAAACTCATGGCCGGAAAGATGGAGCGGGCGGGAAATGGCATCAAGGATCTTCTGGGCCACCCTGGCCGTGCTTCCGACTTGCGTTATGTTGGCGAGAATCACCGTAAACTCATCGCCCCCCAGACGGGAAACGGTGTTGCTCTTGCGAACGCAGCCCAACAACCTTTCGGAGACCGACTTAAGCAGCTGATCCCCAACGGCATGCCCCAAGGAATCATTGATAATTTTAAATCGGTCCAGATCTAAAAACAAAAGAGCCACCTGCCGCTTACTCCGTTGGGCAAAGACCATCGCTTGACTAAGGCGTTCATAGAGCAAGGCGCGGTTGGGCAGACCGGTCAGGGCGTCATGCAAGGCGAGGTAATGAAGACGCTCCTCCGCCCTCTTGCGTTCGGTGATGTCGCGAAAACTCGACACCCTTCCCACCGGCCTTCCATCTATCATCTGCGGCTGTGAAAACCGCTCAAACACCCGACCATCTTTAAACTCAATCAGATCAAAACCTTCTGCCAGCGTATGGGAATAGAGCTTCCTCATCTTCGCGAGAAACTCCTCCGGCCGTTTGAGCTGATCCAGGACATACGCCACCCCCTTTGCATGCTCCCTTGTCTTGAGCGCTTCCTGTGGAAGCCGCCACATCTCGACAAATCGGTTATTAAAACTGGTGATTTTCCCATGGAAATCAACCACGAGAATTCCATCAGCCGTCGATTCGAGCGTTGATAAAAGGAGCGACGCCGCACGCTTTCGCTCCTCCTCGCCGCGCTGGCGTTCGGTGATGTCCCTTAAGATGACGGTATGAAATAGGTCGACTCCTACCTCCACTTCAGAGACAGACACCTCGACAGGAAACTCCCTCCCATCCGCCCGCACCCCTTTCGTCTCAATCGGCTCTGATGTTTGGCCCTCCTCCATCGCTTGAACCACGAAAAACCGTCTCGACCAGAACGGGAGAAAACGATCGAGCGGCTGGTGGATCGCCGCATCGGCCGAACAGCAGAACATTTTTTCAGCCGCCGCATTAAAAATTGAGATTCGACCGTTTGCGTCAATGGTGATAATCGCATCCATGGCGGAGGCGATGATGGAGACCAGCCGCGCTTCAGACTCCGCCAGCGCTTGTTTGGTGCGCACCTGCGTCAAGACACAGTCGACCGCCTCGGGGAGATAATCAAGATACTCCATCGACTTGGTGACAAAATCACTGACACCGGCGCGCAGCGCATTGATAACCGTCGCCTCATCGCCCTTGCCCGTCACCATGATCACCGGGATATCGCAACCTGTCCCTTTCAATTCTTTATAAAACTCCAGGCCCGTCGCGCCGTCTGGCAGGCAGTAATCCAAAACAATCAAATCGATCCCGCCACGCATGATCTGCTCTAACGCCTCCTTAGGCGCAGCAACCGTCATCACACCATACCCGGCCCGTTTAAGATGAATCTGCTCCAGACGGGCGACACCGGGATCATCCTCAATCACCAGGATCGTCTTTGGTTTTACCTCGGCCATGACATCCATCCCTTATAGGGGCTTGCGTCGCCCCCTCTGCGGGCAAAGCCCGCAGAGACTCCCCCTCAACGCGGCATTGCCGCTGGTCGCGACGATCTCTTCACAAACGCTCACGACTCCTCCCTCCCTGATTCTGCCGGAACGGTCATCACTTGCAGAAAAAGCCCCAGACGTCTGATCGCCTCGGAGAAATCATCATAATCGACCGGCTTCGCGATATAGGCGCTGCAACCCAGTTGATAGCACCGGGCCATCTCACGAGGATCATCCGTCGTGGTCAGAATAATAATAGGCATTTTCCTGGTCTGTACATCCGATTTCAGTTGTCGCAACGCCTCAACGCCGTCGAGAACAGGCATATTAATATCCAGCAAGACCACATACCGCTGTGGCCACAATCGTTCCCTATAAACCCCCGCCGATCGGATGTAATCCAGGACGGCCTGGCCATCTTTCAGATGAACGACATTGTTTCGGATGCCGGCCCGTTTCAAATTCCGCCGAATCAGAACGGCATGTCCTTCGTCATCTTCGGCCATCAGAATGGTCACCGATTGTGTCAGCATCTCTCTTTTACGTCAGGGCGAGGGTTGCGCAGGCAACCTCACGAAGAAAGTGCTTCCGACCCCTTCGGCAGACTCCATCCAAACGTTCCCACCATGTCGGTCCACAATACGGCGCACAATCGCAAGTCCGATTCCGTTGCCCTTGGCAATTTCGGGGTGAAACCTCTGAAAGAGATGGAAAAGCTTCGGTTTTGATTTTTCAGGGATACCGACGCCGTTGTCCTTGACATAGTAGGTATGGAAGGGAGGTTCGTCCTCTTTTCCTCCCTCGCCAGCAGCCTGTAGATGGCCAACCTCGATAAAAACCGGCCGCCTCGGATCGATATAGGTCACCGCGTTCCCTATGAGGTTTGCGAAAACCTGTTCGATAGCGGTGGGGTCTCCCAGAGCGGGAGGCAAATCGTTCAACACCACCTTCGCCCCACGCTCGGAGATCGTCATCTGCATCGAAGATAGGACGCGGCCGACCATGCCGTTGAGATCAAGCGACTCGGATCGATATTCCACCCTCCCTTCTCTGGATAAACGTAACAGCCCGTCAATAATATTACTTAACCGCCCAACAGCCGTCTGAATAAAACGAACCGCTCCTGCCATCTCCTCATCAACAAGGGCAAGACCGCGTTTTTTTTCAGCCGCGGGCAGGTTGCTCTCCGTAAAGATTCCCCGGATATCCTGGCCAACATAACTTAACTCTTTGCTAAAACCGACCAGGTTCAAAAGCGGAGAGCGGAGATCGTGCGAAACGCTATAAAAAAACATCTCATTCTCTTCGTTCTTGCTTAATAATTCACGATTGGTCTGGGCAAGCAGTAGATTGGCGGTATTTAGTTGGGTCGTCCGATCAGACGCTTCTTTCGTCTTCTCCTGGAGGCTATCCATCAGCTTATTGAATATTCTGGCCACAACCCCCGCCTCGGTCTCCGGTTCCACATAAACCCTTTTCGACAGGTCATGCGTTTGATGGATATCATTAATATCATCCGCCAGTTCGTGCCAGAAGGTATGGGCGCCATGCTCCGAGACGTTCAATCCGCTCTCTTCGCTCTCGGGGCTCACCCGCAGCGGGTAGAAATACCGATCCATCAGTTTCATCATGAGCCATACGACGGAGAACGTGTAAACAAAACAGACCGTCATCCCAAACAGTTGTACCAGTAGCTGCCGGGTACGGCCCCCATCCATCAAGAACGCCTCTTTTGCAAACAGGCCTACAGAAAGCACGCCCCACATCCCGCAACCTAAGTGCACCGGCACAACCCCGATGGCGTCATCCACACGGAATCGGTCCAGCAACATCCCGACGAGATTAACCACCCCCCCTGCTACAATACCAATCATCAATGCCGAGGCTGGAGACACAAGAGGACAAGATGCTGAAATCGCGACCAGACCGCCCAAAAGGCCGTTTAAAATAGCCTCCAGATCAAGTTTCTTTTTGGTCTTTTGGGCCCAGGTCAAGGTAAAGGATGAAAGCGCTCCTCCGCAGGCAGCCAAATTCGTGTTGATGAGAATGAGCCCTATCTCTTTTGTTAGGGAAAGACTCGCGCCGCCCGTCATTCCAAGCCATCCGATCCAGAGGAGAAAAATCCCCAGAACGCTTAACGGAAGGTTGCTACCCCAAATTTTATTGACCGTTCCGTCCGAATTATATTTTCCCATGCGCGGCCCAAGGATGATCAGGCAGGCGAGCGTGGTCGCGCCGCCCACCATATGGATCACGCTGGAACCGGCAAAATCTTTATATCCCATCGCCGCAAGCCACCCCTCTGTCGGCCCAGCGTTCCCGCCCCAGACCCAATGGCCAAAAACAGGATAAACGAGGGTGGCCGTGATAAGACTCACAGAGAGACAGCCGCCAAAACGCATCCGCTCTCCCACGCCGCCAGAGATAATTGCGATCACCACACCGCAAAACGCCACCTGAAAAAAGAGGACCGTATAGATCCATCCCTCCTGATCCACGAAAAAGTATTTGCCTAACAACCAACCATCCGTTCCAAACCATCCGTTAAAGCTTGTTCCAAACATGACGGCAAAACCGACAGAGAAGAAGGCAATCGTGGCCACCAGGAAATTGACCATATTTTTCATCGCGACATTGATCGTGTTCTTTTGGCGAACCACCCCCACCTCTAAGCAGAGAAAGCCCGCCTGCATCATCAAGACCAGAAATCCACAAACCAACAACCAAACCATATCCATCTGTGTGTGAGGCATGCGGATCCCTCGATTACCTATTTGTCTTTTCGGACAGTCGCCCTAACTTTTTAAGCGCTCTCTACTCTTTTCGCCACTCCGGGCCCAAATCCGTGATAATGTAGCTCCCCGATGTTTTATCTTTTTCGAGCACCAGGAGCTTACGCGCCTCGGCCTCTTCCAAGAGAAGGCTGAATGATCGAAAACCGTAATAGGATTCGTTAAATCCAGGCTTTCTCCTGCGTAGCGTCTGTTTGACCATCGATCCCCAGACCTTCTCTTTCTCTCCCCGCTCATTAAATATTGCCTCCGATGTCTCTAACACCATCTGAATCGCCTCCTGTTTTTTGGTCTCCCGTTTTTCCTCGTCCATTTCGCCGATGACCTTGGCATTCGATGTCCTGGGAATCCGGCTTCCCCGCGCTTTTCCCTGCTCCACGCTATCTCGAACCAGGTCGTCGTAAAAGACAAATTCATCGCAATTGGCGATCAGGAGGTCGGAGCTTGAGTTCTTTACGCCAACCACAACGACCATCTTGTTGTTTTCACGCAGTTTGCTGACGAGAGGTGAAAAATCAGAATCGCCGCTGATCACAACAAAGGCATTGATGTGAGACTTGGTGTAGCAGAGATCCAGGGCATCCACTACCATCCGTATATCGGCTGAATTTTTTCCAGACTGGCGGATATGCGGGATTTCGATCAATTCAAAGGCCGCCTCGTGCATCCCCTCTTTGAACTCCTTATATCGATCCCAATCGCAATACGCCTTCTTGGAGACAATATTCCCCTTTAGTAAGAGCCGCTCAAGGACCTTTTTGATATCAAATTTCGCATAACGCGCATCGCGCACCCCAATTGCGATATTTTCAAGATCGCAAAAGACCGCCATATTGGATGTGTTCTCTCCTACCCCCATTCTGATTCCTTTCTAATGCGGCGAAGCCGCAAAGGGGCTTAGCTAAACCCCCATTACCCCTCCCCATCCCCCCCTTGCCAAGGGGGGGGGGTATTGGAACCTCCCCTTCTCGCGCGCTGTGCGCGCTGGGTCGCTTCGCTACGGTATATTATCTACCCAAAAAACATATATCTTATTAGGCACAGAGTCTAACAGCGTCTCTCATGAAAGAGGATTGCCCCGCTTGTTGGTGTATGTTACAATCCGGCCCCTGTAATAAAATCTCTCCGAGGATGAAGTGCGCTTTGGTATTGTCGTTTTTCCAGGATCGAATTGTGACGCGGATTGCCATAACGTCACCTGCGATATTTTAGGAGTGCCTACCATCTACATCTGGCACAAAGAAAAGGAAATCCCCGGCGTGGATGTCCTTATTCTGCCGGGTGGATTTTCGTATGGAGATTATCTGCGCGCCGGGGCCATTGCCCGTTTTTCTCCCATTATGGAAGCTGTAACCCGCTTCGCTTCTGCGGGTGGATATGTCCTTGGTATTTGCAACGGCTTTCAAATCCTAGTAGAGGCTGGCCTGCTGCCAGGGGCCTTCTTGAGAAACCGCTCGCTTAAGTTTATCTGTAAGGCATGCTCCGTTCGGGCCGAAAACAATCAAACCGCCTTTACATCCCTTTATCGGTCTGGGCAAGTCCTCTCGCTGCCGATCGCCCACGCAGAGGGGAATTATTATATGGATCACGCCACGCTGTCAAGGGTGGCACAAAGGGGCCAAATCCTATTTCGATATTGCACCAAGGGAGGGGAGACATCCGAGGAAGCCAATCCCAATGGCGCCATCTTCAATATCGCCGGCATTTGCAACGAATCCGGGAACATCCTCGGCATGATGCCCCACCCCGAACGGGCCGCCGATCCTCTATTAGGCTCCGAAGACGGGATCAAACTCTTTCAATCACTCCTTTTGGCGCAGGTTCATGGCTAATCCATATCCCTCTCACACACTCACAGAGGATGAATACAAAAGGGTTAACGAACTTCTGGGGCGGGAACCGAACCCCATCGAGCTTGCCCTCTTCTCTGTCATGTGGAGTGAACACTGCAGCTACAAGAGCTCCAAGTTTCACTTAAAACGTCTTCCAACTACGGGGGAGCGGGTCATCGAGGGCCCTGGAGAAAACGCCGGTGTCGTTGATATTGGAGAAGGCTACGTCGCCGTCTTTAAAATTGAAAGCCACAACCACCCCTCCTTCATCGAGCCGTATCAGGGCGCCGCAACCGGCGTGGGGGGCATCTTAAGGGATATCTTTACCATGGGGGCAAGACCGGTCGCCCTTCTCAACTCCCTTCGTTTTGGCCCGCTTGATTCTCCCAAGAACAGATATCTCTTCGAACAGGTCATCTCTGGCATCGCCGGCTATGGCAACTGCATCGGCGTGCCGACGGTGGGGGGCGAAATCTACTTTAATGAAACATATTCCAATAATCCGCTCGTGAATGTCTTCTGCCTAGGGATAGCCAAAAAGGAAGAGATCATCAAGGGAAGGGCCGCGGGATTCGGGAATCCCGTTATCTACGTCGGATCCAAAACAGGGCGGGACGGCATTCACGGCGCCACCATGGCCAGCGCGGAGCTCTCCCAGTCGGCCGAGAAACGGCACACCGTACAGGTAGGCGATCCCCTGTGCGAAAAGCTCCTTCTTGAAGCCTGCCTTGAGCTGATACGAAAAGAATATCTCATTGGAATCCAGGATATGGGGGCCGCCGGGTTAGTCTGCGCCTCTTCCGAGATGGCCCATCGAGGTGGATGTGGCATCGAAATTGACGTCTCCAGGGTGCCTCTGCGGGAAGAGGGGATGACACCGGATGAAATTATGATTTCCGAATCGCAAGAGCGGATGCTGATCATTGCCAAAAAAGGATCAGAGGCCGCCGTTTCCGCCATTTTCAAAAAGTGGGACCTCGATATCGCGGTCGTCGGCGCCGTCACAGATGATTCATTCCTAACCGTGAAAGATCGAACAAAAATTGTGGCGCAGGTCCCTGTCGCAGCGCTCACCGCAGAAGCGCCTGTTTATGAGCGGCCCATCGCCACCCCCTCCTTTCATGAAATGATACAGGGATTGAATCTTTCGGCCATCTCTGAACCGAAATCTTATTCGGATACCCTCCTCACCCTTCTCGGTTCGCCTTCTCTTGCAAGCAAAGAATGGGTCTATCAACAATACGACCATATGGTGCAAACCAACACTGTGGTCGGTCCAGGCTCCGATGCGGCGGTGATACGGATCAAACACGCCAACATCGCCCTTGCGATGACCGTTGACGGAAACAGCCGCTACTGTCTTTTGAACCCCTACTATGGCGGGGCCATTGCGGTGGCGGAGGCGGCCCGAAACCTTGCCTGTGTCGGCGCAACGCCGATTGCAATCAGCGATTGCCTTAATTTTGGCAACCCGGAACGCCCTGAAGTAATGTGGCACTTCGCCCTCTGCCTTGAAGGAATCAGTGAGGCGTGCAAAGAATTCAACATCCCGGTGATCAGCGGCAATGTCAGTTTCTACAACGAAACAAGGGGAATGGGCATTTATCCCACCCCGATCATCGCCATGGTCGGATTAATCGATGGCCCTTATCTCACCTGCGGATTTACAGGGGAGGGCGAGGAAATTATCCTTATTGGGGATACGCTCGAAGAGCTGGGCGGAAGTGAATATCTTAAGACCCTTCACGCCCAGGAGCGCGGCTTTCCGCCGATCCTACACTTTGACAAGGAAAAGGGGGTTCACCAAGTCGTACTGACGGCAATTAAAGACGGCCTCCTCACCTCGGCCCACGACTGCTCGGAGGGGGGCCTTGCGGTTGCGCTCGCTGAATGCTGCATCTTGTCACCTTCCCTGATGGGCGCTATGATCACGGCACCCTCCCAATCTATCCGGACAGACGCCTATCTCTTTGGAGAGTCGCAATCGAGGATTGTGGTCACCGTAAAAGAGGGGCATTGGCGGCAATTTGAGACGCTTTTGAAAGAAGCGGCCCTCCCTTTTAGCCCGTTGGGAACAACGGGAGGGGCGTCCCTGACGATCGCGATGGGTGGACGAGAACTCATCCACCTTTCAGTTCGGGAAATGCGGGAAGCCCATAGGACCGGGTTGACGCGATATACCGGAAGTTAGACCGATGGAAAAACAGAGCGATAAATTTCACGAGGAGTGCGCGGTCTTCGGCATATACGGACATCCCGAGGCAGGGAATCTCACCTACCTCGGCCTTTATGCGCTTCAACATCGAGGGCAGGAGGCGAGCGGGATTGTCACCCATGACGGCCATACCTTCCATCAGGAAAAAGGGATGGGACTCGTGGCCGAGATTTTCTCCAAAGATCGTCTAAAACGACTGAAGGGGAGTGCCGCGATCGGTCATAATCGTTATTCAACGACCGGAGACAGCGTTTTGAAGAACGTCCAGCCGGTTATGGTCGATTATGCCCTCGGAACCCTCGCGATGGTCCATAACGGAAACCTCATCAACGCCGATCTCCTCCGGGACGAATTGGAGGCCTATGGCGCCATCTTTCAATCCACCATCGACAGTGAGGTGATCATCCACCTGATCGCGCACTCAACCGAAGACCGTCTTTTGTCAAGAATCATCGATGCGTTAGAGCGGGTCCGAGGGGCCTACTGTCTCATCTTTATTTCAGAGGAGGGGCTCATCGGCGTTCGCGATCCGTACGGCTTCCGCCCGCTCTGTCTCGGAAAATTAAAGGAAGGTTTTGTGCTCGCCTCTGAAAGCTGCGCCTTTGATCTGATCGGGGCGGAACTCATCCGTGAAATCGAGCCGGGCGAGGTGATACAGATTAATGAAAAAGGGGTCTCCTCGTATAAGCCGTTTCCAAAAACTCCCATGGCCCAATGTGTTTTTGAATACGTCTACTTTGCAAGGCCCGACAGCTACATTTTCACGCAACACGTTTATGGGATTCGAAAAAGGCTGGGGAGGGAGCTGGCCAAAGAAGGGCCCGTTTCGGCGGACATCGTAATCCCCGTCCCAGACTCCGGCGTCCCCGCCGCGTTGGGATTTTCAGAGGAATCCAGGACCCCGTACGAAATCGGGCTGATTCGAAATCACTACGTCGGCCGGACGTTTATCGAGCCGCAGCAATCGATTCGTCATTTTGGCGTAAAAATAAAGCTAAACGCGCTATCCGAAGCCCTCGAAGGGAAAAGGGTGGTGGTGGTGGACGATTCCCTGGTGCGGGGCACCACCAGTCAAAAGATTGTTAAAATGATTCGCGCGGCCGGGGCCAAGGAAATTCACATGAGGATCAGCTCGCCACCTATTATTTCCCCTTGTTTTTACGGAATCGACACCCCCACCCGACAAGAGTTGCTCGCCGCAAACAAGAACCTGGAAGAGATCCGCGAATATATTACCGCGGACACGCTGAAATATCTCTCGATGGAAGGGATGTTTCGGGCGGTCTATCATTCCGAGTCGGGGGAAAACCACCATTTTTGCAATGCCTGCTTTTCGGAAAACTACCCCATTCCCCTTACAGAAAAACTGATACAGTTGCGCCTTTTTGAAGAAGGGAAAGGATAGCAAGCCTTTGAAAAACTTGTTTTTTGGGCAGGCTGTTCAAAAAGTCTAAGATGCAAGGCCGCAGGGATCGAGGAAACCGCAGCGTACTTACGCAGTACGTGAGGATTTCCGAGAGACCGAGAACGCAGCAGATGAACTTTTTCAACAGCCTGCTATGGCCGCTCCTCAACCCAGACAGCTCCCTCCCGTGTCGTCTCCTTTTTCCAGATCGGCACGGTTCGTTTTAGCTCATCAATACAAAAGGCGCAGGCCAAAAAGGCCTCCTTGCGATGTTCAGCGCCCACCACAATCAAAACAATATTATCTCCGATCGGTATCTCTCCTGTCCGGTGAATCATCACCGCTTCAATAACATGAAACTCTTTCAAGGCCCGCTCCCGAATGGCCGAAAGTTGCCTCTCTGCCATGCCAGGATAGTGCTCGAAGGCAATCGCCCGGATATCTCTCCCCTTCGAGAAGTCGCGGGCCGTTCCTAAAAAAACGGCAATCCCCCCGATCCTTTTGGAAACCCGCTTCACCTTCTCCACCTCTTCCTCAACGCTAAAATCTTCCGTCTGAATCCGGATAGAATCGCTTAACATATTTTCCTCTCATCCGCGCAACCGCCCGAAAAAGGGGGGAGCAGGGCAACCTCATCTCCATGCCGCATGACATATTGATGTGCAACGAATTCCTGGTTGACAGAGATCAGAAACCTCCCTTGCTTTCGCGCCTCCAAAAGCCTCGGATAGATCTGCTCCAACTGATCAAGCAGTTGTTCCAACGTCGCCCCATCCTCGACAGGGACCATCACCTCGCCTTCTCCCACGATCTCTTTTAATATTGCAAAAAACTTGATCTTCACCATAAGAGTCGCCACATAACTTATTATAAGTATCAGATTTTAGTAATATTCTGTCAAGCGTCCGTACCATTTCAATTGACTTTGGCCGGCAATTTCGGTAGTAATGGGCCGATATTGGGGCGTATAGGATGGAAACAGGCGTTCTCATTTTATCTCTACTGGCAGTGGTGACAGTGGCCGTCTTTCTTTTCCTTTTTCTCCGGTCGCTGCATCGCCCCCCTGAGCCCAGTTTTCTTCTGATGCAGCAACAGATCGATCAGCTTCGCCAGCAACTTTCAGACTCCCTTTCAAGTAATACCAGTCTGATGCAACAGCAACTCTCCCAAATGGCCTCGCAGGTCAACAATCAGCTCTCTTCGGTGAATCAGCAGTTGACCGC